>NZ_CAUJAM010000006.1:0-384479 GCF_963082475.1 Methanobrevibacter sp. V14 | reverse complement strand
CTCCTGGAGTGTATAATACTCTTGTAACATTTGGAACATTTTGACATGATGTTTCGTCCAAAAAAGCAAAATATTCGGTTTTTAAATCAATGAAAGTTAGTTTTTTTTAAGATCTTCTTCGGGGTTTTCTGGACGAGTGTTATATTTGATGAAATGGTTTTCCATAGTTTAAATTTAGTTTTTGTCTTGTAATGACCCATATTTGCTTTTCACTGTATGTTATTCCATATTTTTCTTTAATAAGATTTTTCACATCTTTTAAATTATATTTTTCTTCATTTCCAGTGATAATTTCTTTTAATTCATTTAATTGTTGGTCAGTTAGGTAAGATTTTCTACCACAATTGGAATAATTTGAAAATAAGCCAGCAATGCCATTTTCATTATATTGTTTGACCCATCGTTCACCGGTTTTTCTTGAAATATTAATGTTTTTTGAGGCTTTAGCAATACTTTCACCGTTTGCAACCATGTGAATTACTAAAAGACGCCTATAAACATCGTAATATTTTCTGTACTCTTTCAACATTTCTGCAATTTCAGAAAGCTCTAAATGTTTCTTAATTTTATTATTAAATTTTTCCATGAGCATATATCTATAACTCATTAGGTATAAACTTTTGGCGATGAATTATAGAAAATTTTGAAATTTTAAGTCCTGTCACATCCTCAATTTAAAAAAAAGATTAAATTCATCGTTTATAGATGAATTCAGATTATATTTTAATATAAAAATAACATGTTGCTGGAATTATTCAGCTAAAGGTTCTAAATGTTGAATGTTACAACGTCTGTTTTTAACCCCTTCGCCTTTTACTTCAACGAAGTTTTCATCAATAATTGCAACAATTTCACATTCTTGACCTGCTTCTCTACCAGCAGTTTTAATACATTTTCTACCTACTTCAATTGATGCCATTTAAATCACCTTTAATGTTTGAATAATGATTTCTGATACACTTTTAGGATCAAAGGTATCAGTATTTATGATTATATCATAGATATCCATATTACTAATATCAATATTATGAATTTCCATGTATCTTGAGGCTTCACTTTTTTCACGAATACTGATTTCGTCTTTTGCCACGTCAACAGTTTTATCTTCCCTTTCAGCTATCCTTTTAGAACGAACATCAAGAGGAGTTACTAACCAAATTCTCAAATCTGCATTGTCAACAAAGTATGCTGACAATCTTCCTTCAATTATTAAGTTATCTGCTAATTTAGCTTTTTCAGCTTGCCTTCTATCAATTTCCTTATCAATATCATCATTACCTTCAGCAAATTCACTGAATTCAAGAACAGACATTCCTTTTTCAGCAGCCATTTCTCTGAAAACAAAACCTGCAGAAATATATGGGACATCTAACTTTTCACTGAGAACCTCAGCTGTAGTTGTGGTTCCTGTACCAGCTAATCCGCCGATAGTAATTATCATTATTTTCTAGCCTCGTTTTTGAAATGTTTACGAGCACAGCTTGAACATAAGTAACCACCGAATGGACGGTTAGGTCTTTTAGCTGTTTTTGATAATTTTCCGATTTCATATGGACGTCCACGAGGAACTCCATGTAATACTTGACCACACTCAGCACAAACATGCTTAGATGGTTTTTTCTTTTTATATATTAAAACATTTTCCCCACCGGGAATGTTTTTGTGAACTCTTTTATATGATCTTGATCTAAACCTATTTGCAGGCATTTAATCACCTTAAATAATTTTTAATAAAATTGTGTAATAGCGTATTCAAAATAGAATACTATACTGTTTCTCTTTCATTATTAATAAATGTATGGAAAAAGGGTTGATTTAGAACCCTTGTTTAAATCCTAAGAATTTTCTTAATATCTGACTCATACCAAAAGTACAAATCATATACCATAATAACCATCCGATACCATATGGAATAGTAGCTTGACCACCATATAAGAAACCACCAAGGAAGTGCCAGAATGGAGTTAATGTAAGCCAATAAACAGATGGCGGCAATATAATAACTAAATTACTAATAGCAGAAGTCCTCATCCAAAAGAATATTAGAATAATTGGAATAAAAGTAACAATCATAGGTTTGAATGAATTAGACATCATTTTAGTCTGATCTTGCATCATTTCAGCCTGTTTGGCCTGAAGTTCTGCAACTTTTTTTCCATCCCCTTTCTTTTGAGCTTCACGTAATTCCTTCTGGAAAGCTTTATTTCTAGCTTGGATTTCATTCATTTCATCTTGGTCAACTAAATATTTATTAGCAATAGTTGTAATTAATGAAACAATAAATGCAATAACTAACACAGTTAAAGCAGGATTAGTTGGATTCGGATCCATTGATAAAAGTGGATTGAAAATTGCATTCAACGCTTCATAAATAATTCCCATTGGGTCCATATCATCACCTATTTTAATACATTTACTAATTTTTTAACTGAAGAATCTAAATGATTGTCATGATTTTCAACAACTTTAACAGTAGCGCCAGTTAATGTAGCATAAGCCATTGAAGTAGCTCTGTTCATTTGTTGATGTAAATCTATGTCGTTAACTTTTTGAAGGTCTCTTTCACGAGTATCATCATTTAATCTTCTGAAAATAATCTCATCAGGATTAGCTTCAATTAAGATAAATTGATTTGGTTGTAATTGTTCCAATACCCAAATTGGCAATCCCGGTAAAAATCCAGTTGGAGTATTAATTGTACAATGAGTATCTACAATAACATTATCATTTTCAGATCGTTCTTTAATTTCTTTAGCTGCTTTAGCTTGAATCTCTTTTTGAGTTTCTGCAGGTAATTTTCTTAAAGCATCCCTATCTTCTACAATATTTTCTTTAATAGCAATTTCAGTCATTATGTCTCCATAATTTAAATGCACATAATCGACTTCTTCTAAAGCTTTATTTAATAAAGTTGTACTTCCAGAACCTGGAATTCCTGTTAACACTACTAATTTCACTTTAATCCCTCTTTTAAAAGATGAAATAGAAGAAGATTAATCTCCTCCTAAAACTTTCCTAAGGATTGGATTTGCAGACATAAGTTGTTCTTCAGCCATTTCTTCGTATAATTTATGAAGAATACCTACGGTAAGCAATACTCCAGTACCTCCACCTAAAGCACCGGTTAAATCTGCAAGGAAAGCAATAAGACCTACATAGACACCACTTATAATGGTAAGTGCAGGAATATATTTTTTCAAAATTTTATATAATTGACGTTTACTACTTCTAAACCCAGGTATCTGAATACCCGATTTGAATAATTGTTCTGAAATCTTTTTAGCGTTTAAACCACTGATTTCAACCCATAAATATGAGAATAATATACAACATGCAATAAAGAATACTGCATAAACCAAAACATGTATCGGTTCAGTATAAAACATTGTCAAGCTTGGTGTTGATAATAACCATGCAAGACCGTCAACAGCTTTACCTTTATCTAAGTGTCCTAAAATTGGGAAACCAATTTTTTGGAAAACATTAGCAAATAAAGTTACGTTCACAAGCAATGCACTTGTTAAAATAACTGGCATGTTACTTGAATAAACAAATTTTAATGGATATTTACCAACAGAACCTCTGACTCTACCGTGCCCTCTTACACTACCTTGAGAAATTGGAATTTCAACTCTCATAGCTTCTCCATAAAGAACAACTGAGAATACAACAATAGTTGCAAATAATGGAATTAAATTAGAAAAGTCAGGTGATCCCATAGAAGCTTGTTGGATGAATTTAGGAATAATACCTGCAAGCAATCCATCAGTATCTTTTAAAATACTGAATGTACCAACCATGATTGATTGACAAACCCCAGAAGCAATGAATAAACCAATACCACTACCGAATCCCCATTTGGAAACAACTTCATCAAGATAAATAATAATAAATGCGCCTAAAACAAGTTGTGCAATTAATACTAAAGTATATGAATTATCAATAGGAATTAAATTTCCAGTCAATACTAAAACAGCAGCTTCAAATATTGTGAAGATAATAGATAATACTTTTTGTGTTGCTTGGAAGTGAGATTTATCTTTATGGGATGAAAGATCCAAATCTAAAAGATTTGAACCAACCAATAATTGTAAAACAATAGAAGCAGTAACAATTGGACCAATCCCTAATGTGAGAATTGAACCAAAACTTCCAGCCATAACTGCCCTTAACGCAGCAAAACTGTCTATAGCCCCAGGAGCTAAACCATATAATGGTATTAAAGTTAAAAAATAATATAATACTAAGACAAGAGCAGTCCATTTGAGTTTTTCATTGAAGTCCTCTCTGTGAACTGGAGATTTAACTTCAGGAATAAACCTAAAAATTGGCTCTAAAACTTCTAATGATGACATTTTATTCCCCTAAAAGAGAAGAGCTATAAGATTATAGCTTCTCCTCCTAATTCTTCAATTTTTTCAATAGCAGATGCTGAAAATTGAGGTGCTGAAATTTTGTAAGCTTTAGTGATTTTACCTTTAGCTAAAACTTTATCATAACCCAATTCAGTTACATCTATAACAATTGCATCTCCTTCTTTAGATGCTTTTCCTTGTTCGATTAATTTGTCAGCTTGTTCTTCCAAGTAATTTAAATTAACAACATTGACTTTTTTAATCATTTTTTGAGGTCTTTTGAAACCATGTTTACCGAAGTAATTAGGCTCGTGGATTACAGTCCAGGTCCAGTGTTGTTTACCCATACCTGCTTTACCTTTTCCACCTTTGTTACCTGCACCTCTACGTTTTTTGGTACATCCTCCACCGTTGGATCTTGAACCTCTTTGTTTGTTGATTTTACGTTTTGTTCTAATCATACTACACACCTGAGTTTAAAGCATTCTTTTTGCAAGATCTTTAATTTCTTCTCCCCTGTAACCTAAAGATCCACCTTCTTTAACAGATAAACGGATATCTTCGTAACCTTTTCTTGGAGGGTGTAAACGGAATACAGGTTTAATACCCACATCAGCTAATTTAACTTTACCATCAACTAAAGCACTAGCCAATTCTTCAATATTATTACAATCGGAATTTTCAGCAACATACTCATCAGTAACCTTTACATTACCTGGAAGTCTTCCTCTTTTAGCAATCATTGCTGCAACAGTTTCAGCATCGATTTCCCCCCAAGTGATATAATCCTTAGCTTTTTGAAGCATTCCTTCATAACTAGGATTTTGTTCTACTAATACTGCATGGCTAATTCTGTTAAGTCTTAACATGTCTAAGGTGTCTGCAATATTTTTAATGACACCAGTAGTTCCTCTAACTCTAATAACTAAAAACATAGTATCACCATCTAGTAGTTAACTCCCATTTTTTTGAGATTTTCTTGGCTAGCTTTAACACTGCTTAATCCTTTTAAAGCATCGAATACAGCATTAGCAAAGTTAATGGTGGTTTGAGTTTGTCCGAAAGTTTGAGACCATACATCTTGAATTCCAGCAAGTTTTAAGATAGTTTTACCAACATCTCCAACTGCCAAACCTACTCCTGCAGGAGCCGGCATTAAAGTAACGCTTACACTACTGGTTTTACCTTGTACTTTGAAAGGTACGGTATGTTCTCTTCCACAAACACAACCCCAATCTCCACAGCCTCTTCTTACTTTAATAATGTTGTATTTAGCATTATCAACAGCCTTTCTGATAGCCGGACCAACTTCTTTAGCTTTACCTTGACCTAATCCAACATAACCATTTTTGTTACCTACGGCAACAATTACTCTGAAATTAACTTTTCTACCAGATTTATGCATCCTTTGAACCAAGTTAACATCCATTACTTCCTCTTCTAAATCTGGAATTAAGGCATCAACTATTTCTAATTCCATAATTGGAAGACCTTTTTCAAAAATTTCATCGATATCAATAATGGTCCCATCTTTAACTAATTTACCAAGATTGGTTTTAGGTTCCCATTCATTCATATTAAAACTCATAGTTATACCTCTGCCTCATCGATATTTTTAACAGTTTCATCAAAGTTTTCAGGTAAATCTTTAGGATTAAGACCTCTTTCAAAATACTTTGAGAATTTTTTAGCAACTTCTTCAGCATTTAAAGATTCAGCATATTCTGCAATATTTTCTCCTCTGATACGTTCATCTTCTGGGAAAATGAAGTCTCCGTGAGGTACTTCTAAACCTGCATCAACTGCACCTTTTAAAGCTGCAAATATTTTAGAACCTTTAATTGGTGATTTTAAACCTATGTCTAAGATTGCATTTTCAACACCTGCTTCTAAAGCTCTTTTAGCACATAAGTATGCTGTTAAGTAAAATGCTGAAATGTTTCCAGTAGCACCTAAGTAACCATATTGTGATAATTGTTTGCTTACTGCAGATGCAACGGTGATATCTCCTTCTGGAGCGTAATCAATAACTTGAACGGTAGCATGAGCATTAGAAACTCTAACAACCAAACGAGATTTGTTGTAATCAACTAATTTCATTCTAGCCGCATAATCAGTTTTACCTTCTCTTCTTCTTCTGAATGCTACTTTATAATTAGTTCCATGTGCCATGTTTATTCCTCTCCTTTAATTAAATCATGGTCACGGGCGTAGTTTCTCATGTAAGATTTACTTCTAAATGCGCCACCCTTAGCCATTTTGTATAATTTACGATAAGTGGTAGCATCAATGATTTCATCTTCACGCATATCTTTGAGATCTCTTCTTAAAGCCCTAATAGTAGTCATCCAAGCCTTTTTCTTAGGAGTACGAGCTTTTTTAGCCCCTTTTATACTACCTCTACCTTTTCTTTTTCCTTTTGCTTTTTGTTCTTTAATTTTTTTAGATCTGTAGCTACTAATACCTTTTTGAGGTTTTGCTTTAATAGCTCCATCTTGAATTAACTGCTTTACACCATCTCTAGTAATCGCCATAGATACTTCTTCTAATCTTTCTGGATCAATCCATACACGATTAAGACCTACTTTGAGGATACTAGCAGCTAATCTTTTTTGAGTTGTAAGATTCATGTATATAATCCTCCATTTAGATAAAATCTAAATTCCCTTTGAAATTTAACTAGTCAAATCAATTCAAATAAAGCCCCGTAATTGATTCAACTTATAAATATGATTATTTATTTAAAACTTTTATATTGAGCTCTGATGCTTTTTTCAACATCAACTCTTTTTTTCTTTTACCAATAGAAGCACTTATTCTTGCAGCATCAGATACTGGGTTTAAGTCTTCTAATTCTTGCATATTGTGAACAAGAACATCATTATATCCGGAAGGATGTAAATCCCTTATAGCTCTAGGGGTTCTGTAACCAATAGCCGGCATGTCAGGTTTACCTGCTTCATATCTTCTCATTTTACTGGTTTTACCTCTAGGGCGTCTCCATTTTATTCCAAGTTTTTTATAACGAGCATATTCTTGTCTTTTAAATCTTTTATTAGCCATTTAAATCACCATTATTCTTTGCTAGTTAAATATATTCCATCTTGGAATACTCTAGGATCTCTTCCTTTAATTTTAGTTGCTTGTTCTAGGTTAGCCATAGTTTGACCAACATGTTCCTTATTGATACCAGTAATTGTTACCTCATCACCTTTCACTACTACTTTAGAAGATCCTACTATTTTAGCAGTTCTTGGGTGTCTTTCCCCGAGGAAGTTGTCAATTAAAACTGTATCTTTTTGGACTTTTACAGTCATTGGAAAGTGAGCAAATACGATTTTCATATGATATTCAAAACCATCAGTCACACCGATTAACATGTTGTTAATGTGTGCTCTTGTGGTTCCAATCATTGCTTTATCTTTCTTTTTAGGGAATGCTGTTTCTAAAATAACAACACTATCCTCTTCTTTAATACTTACATTAGGATAAGTAAATTTTCTAGAGTCCTTTCCATTAGGTCCTTTTACAGAAACCTCATTATTATCAATTATAACTTCAACGCCTTCAGGGATATCAATTTCTTCCCTTATAGCTGCAGCTACTACCATTTTATCACCTAATACATGTAAGCCAACAAACGTCCACCAATTCCTCTTTCCTTAGCCTCATAGTGAGTCATAATTCCTTCAGGAGTTGTGACGATTAAAATACCAAAGTTTTTTGCTGGCAAAAATCTTTTTTCAAATTTCTCAAATTCATCTTTTTTAACAGCGTGACGAGGTTTGATAACACCACATTTGTTAATGTTACCTTCTAATTCTACAATAAATTTACCTGCACGGTTGTCATCAATATACTCAAAATTACCAATATAATTCTCTTTTTGCATAGTGCTTAAAACTTGTCCAATTAACTTGGAAGCAGGAGAAATAACACAAGAATCATTTACTTGCAATTCATTATTCCTGATATTAGTTAAAGCATCAGCAAGAGGATCCATAAGACTCATATTTAAAACCTCTAATTATATTTTTTAAATCCCATTTTAGGAGCTACTTCCCTAAAACATTGTCTGCACAAATTTATTCCATATCTACTAACCATAGCAGAATGATCTCCACAACGACTACATTTCTTTGCAGCTTTTCCGTATTTTCTTGGCAAAATATCACCTTATTCAGTTACATAATTAACTTCGAAGTTTTCTTCCATAAATTTCATAGTTTCTTCTTTAGAAATTCTATGTTTCTGAGGAACTTTCTTTTGTTGGATTTTTCTTTTAGAAATCCTATACCCTGGTTTTTCAAAAGTAACGGAAACATTCATACCAAAGATACCAATATCCGGATTATATCTCATGCCTGGAATATCAATATGCTCCCTAATACCAAAAGAAAGGTTTCCTTGAGCATCGAATTGAGTAGGTTTAATATTTCTACTAATTCCTTCTAAAACCATATCAATAGCTTTATCAGCTTTTTCTCCACGTAAAGTTAATTTACATGCAATCGGTTGGCGTTTTCTAATACCCCATTCTGGGTTAGTAACTGTTGAGAAAGTTTTAACCGGGGTTTGATCGAACATTTGTTCTAATAAAGTAATAGCGCGGGATAATTTTTCACCAGCTTCACCAACACCAATACTGATGGTGGCTTTTTCGATACGTACTTCATTCATTGGGTTCATTTATTAACCTCCAATAAAGATATTACCGGCTCATCAGCTCCAATTACAAATGCATAATCTTTTAAAGTTAAAAATTCATCTTTTGCACTATTTTCAATAAGAATAGTGTTTGGATTAGAATCTTTATTTTCAATGATTTCACTTACAGTACCTAATTCACCAGTGTGTTTACCACCAGTAACAAGAACAGTAGCTCCTTCCTGTAAAGGATATACATCAACAATTTCTTGTTCAGGTACTTTTAAACAAATAACATCTCCAACGGAGTATGCATCTTCATCAATGATAACATTTTTACCATCGTGAAGGTTTAATTGAGTTTTACCACCTTTAATAGTGGATTTATTAACAATTTTAGATAATTTAGCACTACCCTCATTGATTAAATCTAATTGTAATCTTCCTTTTCTATCTAAAAGAACTCTATAAGCTTCCTCAGTTTTAGGAATTTCAATAACATCCATAAATCCAACTGGGAATTTATAATCTTTAACAACTCTCCCATCTACTAAAATATTACCAGAGTTGATAATTCTTTTTGCTTCTCTGGAATTATCAGCTAATTTCAAAACATCTCTGATAACTAATGTTAATGGAATAGCATCTTCAATTGAATGTGAACCTGCAGAAGGTTTTACAGTCCAAGTATCTTCTTTAGGATGAATAGGCCAAGATTTAGGTGCTTTATATCTTTTAAGATGTTTTCTAGATCCCATTTTAGCCATATTAATTATCTCCTTTATTTTTTATTCTTCTATCATCTTTTAAATCTGCTTCAATAATTACTAAGTTAGACGGGTCAACTGGGAGAAATGCATTAGTTCCATCAGGTTTAGCTAAAGTAACTTCTTCAATGTTTACTTTATATGAAGAATAATCGACAGAAGTGATTTTTCCTTCATGACCTGCAAAATCTCCACGAACTACTCTAACTGTATCTCCTGTTCTAACCGGTAAAGATTTTTTACCTATTTCTTCCCTTAAATCTTTACTTACAGAAGCACTTAAATATTTACCACGTGCATGAGCAGGAGCATTATAACGAGCTTTTCTTTGTTTTCTTGGTTGAATTGACATATTTTCACCTTATACTAAAATACTTGCTGCACTACCTACACTAGGCCATCTGTCAGCTGCTTCTTTAGCAACAGGACCTCTAATTTCGGATCCTTTTAAAATTCCTTCAGGAGTAATAATAACTGCAGCATTATCTTCAAATTTAACACGAAGACCATCAGCACGTCTATATTCCTTTTTTTGTCTGACTACAACTGCGTTAACAACTTCTCTTCTCATATCCGCAGTTCCTTTTTTAACAGATGCAACAACTAAATCTCCAACACCTGCTACATCGAGTCTTCTTCTTACACCTTTAAATCCTTTTACAGAAATGATTTCGATTTCACGAGCACCAGTATTGTCAACACATTGGAGTCTTGCTCCAATTGGTAATGCTTTAGTCATGCTTGAGGTTAATGGTTTCATAATAACTACTCTCCTTTAACTTCAACTAAAACAAAATGTTTAGTTTTACTTAATGGTCTACATTCTGCTATTTTAACAGAATCACCAATATTCACATCAAAACAATCAGGTTTGTGAACATTGATTTTAGATTTCCTTTTCTCATATCTTTCATATTTTTTAATGAATTTATAGTAACTACGTTCAACAGTAATAGTCCTTTCTGCTCTGTTACTTACTACAACACCTTCAAGAACTTGACCTCTTACAGGCAAAGTTCCATGAAATGGGCAGTTAGGATCATTACATGTAGTTTCTGGTTCTTGAACGTTAAGCCCAACCATATTATCACCATTTATATTTTTTTAAACCTTTTTTTTATTCTATCTTCAGGACGAATAGACAAAATATTACCATCAACTTCAATTTTTTCCCCGTTTGGAATTTCAAATACAAAGATTGTTCCATTCTTTGGAATAACCTTTTCAGTATTATCCATTCCCTCAATTCTGATAGTATTCTTTGTCTCATCAATAATAGTTCCGTTTAAATTAAGAGAGGTATTCCTTTTACTTCTTGCATTAACTTTTAAACCAATGAATTCATGATGCACTAAATTATTTGAAGTAATCATATTTCCATTCTCTTAATAAAAATTTACAATAAATTATGCAGAAAAATTACAAAATTTTATTGAAAAACATATCGAACAGATGAACTATCTCCTTTTCTTATTATTCTTTTTAGATTCTCGGATTTCAATAGTATCAGATGAGAAACCCATTTCAGATAAAACTTCTTTCACTCTAACTTTGTGATCTCCTTGAAGCTCTATTTGACCGTTTTTAGTGGTTCCTCCACAAGCACATTTAGCTTTAAGAGTTTTAGTGAGTTCTTTGATATCTATATCATGTTCATCAATACCTTCGATAATAGTCATGAGTTTTCCGAATCTTCTTCTAACTGTAAACACTTTTAGAGTTTGAACTTCACGTGCAATTTCTTCACAAACACAAAGTTCTTCAGGAAGCCCACATACATCACAGATTTTTGACATTTAATTCTCCTTTTGTTTTTCATTCAAAATTGTAAGAACACGAGCAATTGTTCTTTTTAATTCTTTAATTTTTCCAGGGTTTTCGACTACCCCGGCAGCTGCACTTTTAGAAACATTTTTGGATAATTCAGTTCTGAGTTCAACTAACTTATCTTGAATCTCATCAACTTCCATGTCCCAAATTTCTTTACTTCTTAAAATCGCCATTGTTCCAACTCGTTTGGATAATAAAATTTAAGATTTATCATCTTTTTCTACTTCTTCAGTAGATTCTTCTTCAACAACTTCTTCCAATTCGTCGAGATCCTCTATTTCCTCAATAATTTCTTCTTCGATGATTTCTTCGGTTTCTACATCGATATCTTCTTCAATGATATTACCATCATCTTCTTTGATGGTCATTTTTGGAGGAAGGATTTCAACGGAATCAGGCAATACAGTTTCCGGAGGCATAATTCTTACATAAATACCTAATACTCCAGGTTTTAATTCAGCAGTAGCAAAACCCTCATTAACTAATCTGATTGAAGGTTCACCACATTTCTTAATGTATCCTTCTACGAATTTAGCTACAGCAGATCTAGAACCTCTGATTTTACCAGAAATAGTGATTTCTACACCTTGAGCTCCAGCTCCCATGATTCTGCGAATAGTAGAGTAAGCTACTCTTCTAAAGTGCATACCTCTTTGTAACATATTAGAGATTTTGTATGCCATGATTTTAGGGTTAAGTTCTGGAACATCAACTTCTTTGACTTCAATTTGCGGATTATCTAAACCAAATTCAGATTTAAGAACGTCGGTAATAGCTCTAACATTTTTACCACCTCTACCAATAACCATACCTGGCCTTTCTGCATAAACAATGACCATGGTACCTAAAGGTGTAATTTGAACATCCATACCACCATATCCAGCTCTTTCGAGTTCTTTTTCTAAATATTCATCAATTCTAGTTCTTCTAAGGCCTTCTGAAACGAAATCTTTTTCTATCATTAGTTAGCCTCCTGTAATACAATTTGAATATGAGTAGTAGGTGTATTGAATGGAGTCATTCTACCGAATGCTCTTGGGATGTAACCAGGGATTACTACACCTCTGTGAGATGAAATATGTTCGATGAATAAATTTTCAGTATCCATACCTTTGTACTCTGCATTAGCTTCAGCATTTTCTAAAACTTTTAAAATTTGTTCTGCAGCTTTTACAGGGTATCTGCCAGCAGCCCATCCTTTTTGTCCTTTTCTGTGACCAACTTTTTTGTTGTGTCTTTTGAAAGGAACAGATTTTTTCATATCAATAACATTTTCCAAGTAATCTTTTGCTTTTCCTACTTCCATTCCTCTAATCGCGCTGCAAATTTCAACACTGTGTTTTGGAGAAATCTTAAGAGATTTTGCCATAGCACGTGCAGTTTTTGCCTCATCAACTTTTTCATTATAAGCATATTTGTTAGCCATGTTCTAATCTCCTTATTTAAGTGGTACAAACATGGATGATCTAGTAGCACCCATACCTGGATCTCCGTGTTGAACTCTTTTTCTGGTTGGTGCAAATTCACCGAAGTAATGACCAATCATTTCAGGTTCAATAGTGACTTCTACAAAATTTTGACCATCATAAATACCGAAAGTGGTCCCTACCATTTCAGGTATTACAATCATGTCTCTACAATGGGTCCTAATTACAACAGGACGGCCATTTTTACTTCCTTCTTTATTTAATTTTCTCATTTTATCCAAAACAATTTGTTGTCTTGGTAAAAATCCTCTTTTTAAAGATCTTCTTTGTCTTGCAGGGAATAATTCCATTACTTCCTCTAAAGACATGCCTTGAAGTTCTTCAAGAGTATAACCTTTATATTTAAATATTTTTCTTGCCAATGAAACACCCTCTATCTATCTTTTTAAACCTGTTCTTTTAGCTGCAATTGAACCAACTTTTCTTCCTGGTGGTGCATGTCTTGAAACAGTAGTTGGACGACCAGGATGTTGTCTGTTACCTCCTCCGTGAGGGTGGTCAACAGCATTCATTGCTACTCCTCTTACAGTCATGAATTTTTTACCTTTAGCTTTATAAGCATGCCATTTTTTACCAGCTTTAAGGAATGGTTTATCTTTTCTTCCTCCGCCAGCTACTACACCAATACTAGCACGACAGTTAGGATTTAAGTATTTTAATTCCCCTGATGGTAATTCTACAACAGCTTGATTTGCATCATGAGTAACTACAGAAGCATAAGTTCCAGAAGATCTTACAAAACGGCCTCCATCTCCAGGAGTGTTTTCAATATCATAAATTGGAGTACCTTCAGGAATTTCAGCAAGCGGCAAAGTATTACCGAATTTGATAGGAGCAGAAATACCACATTCAATTTCATCATCGATTTGAATGGTTTCAGGTGCTAAGATAAATTTCTTTTCACCATTTTCGAATTTTACTTCTGCAATAGGAGCAGTTCTTGCCGGATCGTGAACAATATCAATAACTTTTCCTTTAATACTTCCTTCTTTTTCTAATGCATCGTAAGATCGGTACCTAATTTTGTCTTTAAAACGATGAGAAGCAACACGGTGAACAGGAGTTCCTCTCCCTCTTCTTTGGTGGATTAATCGTTTACCCATTTTTCATTCCTCCTTAGAATACACCTAATCTGACAGCAAGTTCTTCTGCCATTCCTTCTTCAATTAATTTAATATATGCTACTTTTACACCTTTAGGAGTAATATGTGTATTAACTCTTGCTACTTTTTCTTCGTATAAATCCTCAAAAGCATATTTAATTTGCCTTTTATTGACTTCACGATTTACAACAAATGCAATCTCATTATTCAAATCAATTAAATTCATTGTTTTTTCAGTAACATGAGGTTTAATAATAACTGAATATGAATCCATAATATCACCTTATTTATCCAATATTATTGGAATAAACCTCCTAATTTTTCAACAGCTGATTTAGTGTAAACAGTTAGTCTTCCTGGGTGAGTACCAGGTGCTAATAATTCAGCATTTAAGTTTTCAACACCCACAACATCTACACCAGCGTGGTTTCTCGCACCTAGGGAAATTCCTTTATCTTCACCGACAACAACAAGAGGTCCTTTTACTTTTTTGTATTTTCTTCCTCTAGTTTTACCTCTACCGGCTCTGATTCTTTTACCTTCTTTAGCGCGGATGACATCATCATAAACACCTAATTTTTGGAAAATTTCACGAGTTTGTTTAGCAGTTTTTACTTCTTCAATATCATCTTCAACAATAATAGGCACTTGAGCTAAATCATCAACAACATGACCTCTATTTTCAACAATTTCTTTATTAGTGGTTGCTGCAACAGCAGATCTGATTGCAAACCTTCTTTCTTTGATGTTGATTTTTTCATGATGATTTTTTTCAGCTCTAGTAGGATGTGCTTGTCTACCACCAATAGCCATTGGTACGAAAGCTGCTTTTGAACCATTTTTAATCCTTGGCACTCTTGCAGTACCTCTACCTGAACCCCATCCTTTAGCAGAGGTTCTTTTACCTGCCATTGGGTCATTACCCCATGGTTGTACTCTAGCAGATTGTGCTGAAAGTACAGCTCTTTTGATTAAATCCGGTCTGTACACTTCATCAAAAATAGCTGGAAGTTCAATTTCATCTTTAACTTCCCCATTAATAGAATAAACATTAACTTTCATGATTATACCCCTTGTTTAGATTTTGTACTAATGTAGTTAATTTGAGGGATATCCTCAGCTTTATTGTTAGGTCTGATAGGTTGTCTTAAGATTACTAATCTTTTAGAAGGTCCTGGAAGGGATCCTTTTACTAAAACATAATCGTTTTTGACAAGCCCATATTTTACAAATCCGCCATCTGGGTTGATTTCATCAACTTCGTCAGCTGATGCGATTTTTAAAATTTTTTTATTGAATTCAGTTCTTTTGTGGTAACCCATTTGACCTGCTTGAGCTACAGTCCACATAGTTCTTCTTGGAGTCCAAGGACCAATAGAACCGACGTGTCTACCTTTTCCTGCTCTTACAGCTTTACCATATTGAATTCTAATTCCCCATCTTTTTACTACACCTTGGAATCCTTTTCCTTTTGTAGTTGCAATTGCATCAACAAATTCACCTTCATTGAAGATTTCGCTAGCTTTTACTTCATTACCTAATAACTCCAATGCAGTATTTAATTTTTCTTCAGGATTTGCTCCTCCAATACCGCATTCAAATATATCCGGTTTTTTCTTAGGTACGCTAGTTACTTTTGGATTTGTGTGTACTAAGACCTTAATTTCTTCTGTGTTTTCTAATGCACCTTGTATTTTTGCAATAGCTTCAGATTTATTGTAATCTTTAGGAAGGGAAATCTTCCTTGAAAGTTCTTGATCTAAATTGTCTGCAAGTACTTCGGTGATTACTTTCAAACCACGAGAAGTTTTTTCATATGCTCTAATTCCCATTACTACGACCGGAGGCACTTCCAATACAGTTACTGGAGTGAAAACTTCCATACCTTGAGTAGGAGAGTTTTTATCAGTATCAGTTAATAAAACGTGAGTCATACCAACTTTATAACCTGCGAGGCCGAGTAATTTTGGTTCATCGGATTTTGGCCAAGATTTAACTCTAGGGGTTTCTTTAGCTGCTCTTTTCCTTGGACTAAAAGCAACGGAACCTTTTCTTGGCTGATGATGTCTAACCATTTAATTTAACCTCCTAATATATATTTTTCCTTTATTTTTAAATTATTTTAATTTTTTTAGTTTAACAGTCAAATGAACAACTATTAAACGAGTTTGATGAAATAAATTCATCGAAATGATAAATAGCTACAAACAAGTCTGCAACTAGATAAATATCAAATTTCAATATATTCAATTGAGTTTAAGCTAATTGAAGCACAATAAAGAATATATTTAATGTATAAATCATCCTGTGCTAAGATTATTTTCAGGAGAGTCCCAAAAATATTCATGTATAAAAAGTTGAGCAAGTTATCTATTAGCGTCTAAACTAATAATATATAAAGAGAATTAAAATCTCATAAAGTTAAATAAAGAAAGTGTAGCGACAACTGCCTCTTCAGTTCTAACAGTTTCAGTTCCTTGTCCAGGAAGAGTATTTACTTTAAATAAATCCCAATTAGGATTTGAAACATCTTCTGCAATTGAAGAATAAGGGCCACCAAATAAAATAGCAATACTTTTACATTCATCTACTTTACATTTTAATTCATCAAAAATAGAATCAATATAATCTCCATATTTTGTAGTTTCCACAACAAGATCAGGTTTAATTAATTTTAAGCTATTTTTAAGACTCTTATTAGAGGAGATAACTTTATATCCCCAGTAAATGTCATCTGGTTTATCAGGTGTGACTATTACTTCTTTCTTAGCTATTTTAGTAATCTTAAAGTCAAAAATTTTTTTAACTGTAAGATGCTCTTTACAGAATGCAAATTTATCCATACCAATATCAACAAAAGTTCCTTTCTTATTTCTTTTAACAGTGAAACCTTGTCTATAATCACCCACATCTGGTTGACTATTAACAGGATGATGAGGAGTCCTAAGCGGTGGAAGGATACCGACATGCTTAAGTTCAGCTTTTATAGGAATAACTTGTCTTCTCAAATATTGAGGAGTATTCATATAATTTAGAACTTCAGCAATAAAAGCTCCATCCTCTTCTCCATCTTCGTTTTTATCATGATTGTCATTGTAAATAACAACATTATCTGCTTGAAAAATAGCTAAAGCTCTTGCTATAATCCCCACTTTATAAGTACGAATTTTAAGATCTCTAGACTCAGAAAGAAATGAGTTTGGAATAAATATAGATAGCTCATCTTTATACATTAGTTTTATATTTGGCATATAAACTATATAAAGATTACCCTACATTTATATAGCTATCACTAAATAGACTTACACATTTACAAAATATTATATCAATTATAATATCCGTAGCTTCTCATATGCTACCAACTTTTTATACTCAGAGAATATATTAATATAGTAATATGAATAACCCACTATATAAATATATGGTTTATTTGGAGTAAAAAATAAGATTTTTGAAATTTTAATTATTTATGTAATGCTCTTATTACGATTACATCAACATTTTGATTTTCTTTTGTGTGAAAATCATAAATCTTAGGAATTGGAATTTATAACGAAAAATATGTGTTATTTTTAAATTATTGACTTCAAAATATTTTATTAAAAACTCCTCAGTAGATGCCATGTGAAATGAATACAATACACTGCAATTTAATCCAATAGCTTTTTGAATGAAATTTAAATCAACACCAACCTCAGCATTTCTCTGAGATCCGAAGGGCGGGTTTTGAAATACAGTGTCTGTAATTGATCCTTCATTAAATTCATTAATGTCGCTGACAATGAAATTTAAATTATCTAATTTTAATTTGTCTTTAACACCTATTGCTAAGTTTATAGAATCTTCATCAATATCCACACCAATTGAGGAATTTGCTCCCATCAGTGAAGAGGCAATGGCAAAAATACCAGTGCCACAACCTAAATCAACGATATTTTTATCCTCAATATCTCCAAGAGAATAAGCATTCCAGATTAAATCAGATGCAATAACCGAAGGAGTTGAATATTGCTCAAGACCAACTTTAGGATTTGGGTGCGATGGAATAGATTGAAGTTTCATTTCCAAATGTTTTTTACGAGTAATCATTTTCATCTAATAAAAATATTTAAATTATTTAGTATATAATTATATATTGATAAGAATTACTTTGAGGTTTCAAATGTTTGAAAAAATATTAATTGCAAATAGAGGAGAAATCGCAATTAGAGTAATGCGTGCCTGTCGTGAACTTGACATTAAGAGTGTAGCTATTTACTCAGATGCTGATAAAACTTCCCTTTATACAAATTATGCTGATGAAAGCTATCCTTTAGGAAATCCTTCACCGGCAAAATCCTATTTAAATATCGGAAAAATTATTAATATTGCTCTTGAATCTGGTGCTGATGCAATACACCCAGGTTATGGATTTTTAGCAGAAAATGCTAAATTAGGAGAAGAATGTGAAAAAAATGGAATTAAACTAATCGGACCAAGTGGAGATGTAATTAACAAAATGGGAGATAAAATTACATCAAAGGCTTTAATGAAAAAAGCAGGAGTTCCTGTAATTGAAGGAACCGCCGAAGGCGTGACTGATATTAATGAAGCTAAAGAAATAGCACGCCAAATTGGATATCCTGTAATTGTAAAAGCTTCAGCAGGCGGTGGAGGAATTGGTATGCGTGCAGTTTATGAAGAAGACGAACTTGTACGTGCAATTGAATCTACACAATCCGTTGCATCAACAAACTTTGGAGATTCAACCGTATTTATTGAAAAATACCTTGAAAAGCCACGCCACATAGAATTCCAATTATTAGCTGATGAACATGGAAATGTCATTCATGTAGCAGACAGAGAATGTTCTATTCAAAGAAGACATCAAAAACTCCTAGAAGAAGCGCCTTCCCCAATTATGACAGAAGAATTAAGAGAAGAAATGGGCGGAAGTGCAGTTAAAGCAGCAAAATATATTGGATATAAAAGTGCAGGTACTGTAGAATTCTTATATGATAAAGGAGAATATTATTTCCTTGAAATGAATACACGTATCCAAGTAGAACATCCCATTACTGAATTAATCACCAACACTGATTTAATTAAAGAACAAATCAAAATTGCAAATGGCGATGAATTAAGCTATGAACAGGAAGATATTAAAGTAACTGGCCATGCAATTGAATGCCGTATTAATGCAGAAGACCCATTAAATGACTTTGCACCAAATCCAGGGAAAATTACAGGTTACAGATCACCTGGCGGACCTGGCGTACGTTTAGATAGTGGAGTATACATGAATTATACCATTCCAACATTTTACGATTCAATGATTTCAAAATTAATCACATATGGAAGAGACAGAACAGATGCAATTAACAGAATGAAAAGGGCATTAAGTGAATATATCATTCTAGGAGTAAAAACAACAATTCCATTCCATAAAGCCGTTTTAAGAAACCCTAACTTTATTTCTGGCGATTTAAATACGCATTTTATCGATACATATAAAAAAGGTATTGAAATAGAAATGGATAATGTAATTGCTGAAGATTTGGAACTTGTAAATAAAATGAAATCTACTTTCATGCCGGGTAAAAAAATAGCTGCAATTTCTGCTGCAGTCGGATCATACCAAAATATGGCTAAAAATCAACAAATGCAAAAATAATTCTGTGTTGGAGATTAATAAATGAGAAGTGAGATAATTAAAATATTAAAAAAAGAGAATAAACTTTCTGATGAAACAATCAAAGAACTCCAAGAAACAGATTTAAACGATTTTGCCAATATTATTCAAGAAATCGGAAAGCAAGAAACTAAATATATTAAAGCATCTGAAATCTCTAAAGAATTAAATACGAAATATATAGGTAAAAGTTTATATGTTTTTGATGAAGTAAAATCTACTAATACCGTGGCTAAATTTTTAGCAATGAACAATGTTGAAAACGGCAGTGTGGTTATTTCTGAAAAACAAACCGATGCAAAAGGAAGATCTGGCAAAACATGGGAATCTCCATTAGGAGGAATATGGTTATCTATTATATTACAACCACATGTAGATTACTCAAAACTCCCACTTATCACATTAGCAACAGGTGTGGCGGTTGCAAAAGCAATGGAGAAAATAGGAATCAAATCTGCTGAGATTAAATGGCCTAATGATATTATCATAAATAACAAAAAGGTTTGTGGAATATTAACAGAAGCAGTTACTCAATTTAACACAATCAAAAATGTCATTATTGGTGTTGGTATTGATGCTAATGTAGACATTACTGGTTTTCCAGAAGACTTAAAAGAAGGAACTACAACAATTAAAGAGGAACTCGGAAGAAAAGAAAATGAAAATACTCTAATCAGATTATTTTTAGAAGAATTTGAAAAAATTGCAGAACTTTTCAACCATGAAGGATTCGAAGAAATCTTGAAAGAATGGAGAAAACGTTCATACACTATTGGAAAAATTGTAGAAGTTAGAGAACCATTCAACAAATATTATGATGGTTACGTTGTTGGCATTAGTAAGGAAGGAGCTTTAATTGTCGAAAAAATTGATGGAACCTTAGAAAAAGTAATTTCCGGAGAATGTATAATTAAAAACTAAAATACAATCTCCCTACATTTTTCTTCATTTTGGATTACTTCAAGTAATTTTTCAAAGGAAGATTCTATTTTTTTAACCAAATCATTTAAATCAAAATTAAATGCATCGCTAGTCGATAAATCAAATCTTATAGTAGCTGATGCTCCCGGCATCCCAACTGCCGGAATTGTAATTATGCCATGTTCTTTTAATAAAACAAATGAGAATACAAATGCTAAATCATCATTAGACAAATTATGGGGAATATTAACCTCATTTGATAAATTATCCGGAGAAATAAGTACTCCATTTGGTGTTTTTCGAAACTATTGAATTTTGAACTTAATAATTCAAATAATTGATCTTTTCTTTCAAAACTTTTTATTAAATTATCCCCATTGAAGTTTTTAATACCATTTAACATGGCTAGTACCACAGGTGGTTGAGCTTCAAGACCAAATTGATTAACTTTAATTTTTATTTTATCAATTAAATCCTTACGACCTGCCATTAATCCTCCTCTCGGACCGGACATTAATTTATCAGTACTTGTAATTGCAATATCTGCTCCTAAATCACAAGCTTTGGATTGGTTAAATACAACAGTTCTAAGTCTTGCTCCAGAAGCATCATCAACCATGACAAGAATATTTTTCTCATGAGCCATTTCAATTACTTTTTTAAATTCTTCTTCATCAATGACTTTTAAATCCATTGTAGAACCAGTCACTACAACTAATGAAGTATTGTCAGGTATTGAAAAATCATCAAAAACATCAGTTTCAAAATAATTAGCACCTACCAATTTACAACTGCGAGGAATTGATGGGTGTGCTGGCAATTCTGCAAGATAATGTACAACATTAGAATTTTTTTTGACTAATGTTAAAATAGTAGCTAAAATTCCAGAAGAAGTTCTGTTAAGTGGAAGGACCTTTTCACCACCCATATGACCAATTCCAACTTCTTGAAGAGCATCTTCAAAAATAGCCGGTCCAACATAGGTTTCTAAAAGACTTAATTCAGAAGGACTTGCAATAAATCCCCCCGATAAACCCGTTAAATCAAATAGATAATTCCTACCTTTAGTTTCAACTATGTCTTTAATAATCAAAAGAGCTTTTTCTCTTTTTTTGACTTCATCTAAAGGACTATTTACAATCATCTAATCAGAGTCATCTAATTCTAATTTAAAGTTTTCAAAGTATTCAATAATGGATTTTAATTGTTTATCATTGATTTCAACATTAGTGTACTCTTCATCTTCAGGAATTCCATAGAAATAGTCTGCAAATAAAACTTTTCCTTCAGGAGTTGTAATGATGGTTATTCCATCACTAAGTTTATCCGGATTTTTGTTTTGGAATTCTATTTCAACAGAAACGCCTAATTTTTCAGAAAATTTAAATTTTTCTTCAGCTTCTCTGTTGCACTTTCTAATTTTTGTCATTCTAGATTTCAATTTCTTTTCAGCAAGTTCATTAATATCAGCCATAATAACACTTCATCTAAATTATAATATTTGTAAGAATAATTTAAAATATAGTATAAATTAATTAATATATAAGTATTTTTATATAAATTTCAGTCATATAGACTATTTCCTTCAATATCCATTGCAACAATAAGCGGTCCAAAATCCTTAACTTTCAAATTCCACATTGCTTCAGGCATTCCTAGGTCTAACCAATCTACACTTTCAATTTCTTCAACAGCATCAACATATAATGCCGCACAACCCCCTGTAGCAACAACATATAATGCATTATTCCTAATTAATGCTTCACGTACATTATCATCCATTCCGCCTTTACCTATGATAATTTTTGGACCCATATCTAAAACATCACTTTGGTAAGGATTCATTCTCATCGAAGTTGTTGGTCCAATAGCCACCATCTGATAATGCCCATCTTTTTTAGTTATGATTGGTCCAGCATGGAATAATACAGCACCATCAATATTTAACGGAGCACCACGTTCAATTAAACGTTTATGTGCTTGGTCTCTTGCAGTTATAATATTTCCCGTAAGGTATACCACATCCCCCGCTTTTAAATCATTTAAACTTTCATCTTTAATTGGAACATCTAATCTTTTTTCCATTTATACACCTATAATCATAATCTATTTATTAAAAAACAATATAACAATAAATATATAAAAATTTTTGCTTTAATAAAATTAATGGTTAAAGATAAACTGAGGAAAAAAATGTCAAGCATGAGTAATGTTGCAGGATTGTCAAAATTTATCACAACCCTGCCAAAAACAAAATATACAATTTTAGGAATGCTTATAATCAGTTATATTCTTGGTGGAATATACTATTTAATTGATTTAATACCGAACCATGGAATAATTGAAGAATTCATTTTTGGAGGATTATTCGGATTGGCTGTTCTTGGTATTAGTTCCATAATGAGTGGAGCACTAAATCAGCAAGTTATTAGTTCCCTTCATGGTATCAACTTAAAAATAAAACATTCAATGTTTTTATCATCCATTTCAATGACCATTCTAGGAATATTCATAATTATAGGATATGTTATTTCAAGAGTGATTAATGTAGATATATTTGTCAATTTCATGTTATTTGCTTGTGTTTTAATCTATGGATTTAATACATTAGTTTTCTGGGCAACTTCCAAAGTCAGATTCACTGTTGCTGCAACAACTGGTTTAATCCAACCAGTGCTTATAATATCCATGTACATTTTAATATCATTCTTATTTACTGACACAAGCTTTATTGGGCCTGCAATGGTGCAGATAAGCCTTAAAGCAATAGTTGCAGGAATAATATTTGTTTTGGCCATTTATGCATTTATTAGAATTATCGCATCCCCATTTAATAAAAATTTAGGAATCGGCGTCTTAGATTTATTAAGTTTATTCATTGCACATATGAATGAAGGATCAAATTCTCTTGAAGGGGAATTTGAAAATATGAGTGAAGCTATTGAAACCATCGTGACATTTATTAGTTTTAAAGGTGAAAATGGAATTAAAGCATTATTTATCTCTCCATCTGTTCATCCTGGACCATTAGGCGATTTAGGTGGTTCTAATATGCCTACACTACTTGCAAATAAATTCAATCATTTTACAATGGTTGCTCATGGCCCTTCAACACACGATTTCAATCCTATTGCAGTATCTGAAATCGATAAAATTGAAGCGGCCGTTAGAAGAGGTTTAGAAAAAATTGAATATTCAAAAGATGCAAGCAAATTTATTAGATATACCTTTAAAAAAGCAAAAATAGGCGTTCAATTTTTCAATGAAGGAATGGTGATATTATCCACTTTTGCCCCTGAAGCTGTTGACGATATTGAATTTGGTGTTGGACTTACTATGATGGCTCAAAGTAGAAGCAGATGTAGTGTTAAAGACTCCATAATCGTCGATTGTCACAATTCATTTAATCCAGAAAGTGGGGAAGTTCTTCCAGGGCATGCTGAGGTATTCCACTTAATTGGAGTTATAGATACAATTAATCCAAAACAGGAAAAACATGATATTAAAATTGGATGCTATTCAAATAACATGGATACTCTTGATAAACATGAAGGCGTTGGTGAAAGCGGCATTAAAACAATGATCATTGAAGTTGGAGATCAAAGAACCGCATATGTCCTATTTGATTCAAATAACATGGAAATTGGTTTTAGACAAGAGATCATAGATGCTGTAAGTGACTTTGAAATCGATGAAATTGAAGTAATGACAACTGATACACATACTGTAAATACAATTTCCAGAGGATACAATCCGATTGGTGTTGCAAAAAGAGCTGAAATTATTGAATATGTAAAATTAAGCATTACTGAAGCACTTGAAGATTTAGAAAAAGTAGAAGTTGGAACTGGAACCGAAAAAATAAAAAATCTTAATACATTCGGACCAAATAATTCAACAGAACTGATTTCAACAATTAGTTCCGTTGTGGCTGTTAGTAAGATTGTAGCTCCAGTTTTACTCATTACATCATTATTTATATCTTTTATATGGATTTTCTTTGGAGGATTATAAATACATTACAAATAATGTGTATGCAATAATCCAAGTAAAGAAAAATGGTGAAATTCCATCCCATAACCATTGGCTAAATCCGGAGATTTCATCTCCTGCAATTTTTTGGGATAATTGGCCAATGAAATACAATATTATTACTGCAATAAAAAATGCAAAAACATCATTCTTAAATCCAAGCCAACCAAGAGATAAAGCAGCTGAACATAAAGCTGCAATAAGACCAAAAATAATATGAATACTTGTAACCTTGATAGTAGTGTCCATTTATATCCTCCATTAAATTAAATATATTAATATAATTTTATGAGTTATAATATATTAAGGTATTGATAAAAAAGGTGTTAAACAATGAAATCAATGTCAAATGTAGACATTTTTACAATTACAGATGAATTAAATAATTTATTAAGTGGAGCTAGAGTCGATAAATCATTTCAACCAACAAAAGACATGGTTGTTATGCGATTTCATGTTCCCGGAACAGGTAGGATTGATTTAGTATTGCAATGCGGCTCTAGAATACATACTAGCCAATATCCTCTTGAAAATCCAACTAATCCCCCTACATTTCCTATGCTTTTAAGAAAAAGAATTAAAGGTGCACATGTTGAAAGTATTAAGCAGCACAATTTTGATCGTGTAGTGGAGATTAAAGTTAAAAAAGATAAATATTATACAGTCATTGTTGAATTATTTGATAAAGGAAACATTATTCTTCTAGATGATGAAAATAATATTATCTTGCCTCTTAAAAGAAAACAAATGAGTACAAGAGATATCAGTTCTAAAAGAGAATATGTTTTCCCAGAAGAAAGAGGCATAAATCCAATAAATGCAAATGAAAACTATTTTAAATCCTTATTCCAAGACAGAGAAAGTGATGTTGTAAGAACTCTTGCAAGAAACGGGCTTGGAAGTTTATATGCTGAAGAAGTTATTAAAAGAGCTAATGAAATTATAGAAATAGATAAAAATACTTCAAATAATGAAATTACCCAAAAACAATTATCTGGATTGTACCGCGGTTTCAAGGATTTGTTTGCTAACCTAACAGATGAAAAGATTAAACCTCAAATTGTGAAAAATGATAACAATGAAGACGTTGTTGCTCTTGACCTTGTTAAATATGAAAATTATGAAAAAACATATTACAAAACATTTAATGAAGCTTGTGATGAGTTTTACTCAAAAAGGGTCAATACAGATATAAAAAATGTCCAAGAATCTGCCTGGAACAAAAAAGTAAATAAGTTTGAAAAAAGGTTGCATTTACAGCAAGAAACACTTGATAATTTTACCAAGACTATCGAGGACAGCCAACATAAAGGAGAGATTATTTATTCTAATTACTCTTCCATTGAAAATATATTAACAGTTGTAAATCAGGCTAGAAGTAATGATTACTCTTTTAAAGAAATTGGCAAAATACTGAAAAAAGCTAAAAAAGAGGGTATGGACGAAGCTCAAATTTACGAATCAATTGATAAATTAGGCGTTTTAACTTTAAATATTGACAATACCTCATTTATCATGGATCCGAAGTTAACAATTCCGGAGAATGCTGAAAATTATTATGAAAAAGCTAAAAAAGCAAAAAGAAAAACAAAAGGTGCATTGATAGCTATTGAAAATACCAAAAAACAACTGGAAGATATTAAATCTAAAAAAGACATTGCAATGGAACATGTAACAGTTCCAAAAAAGAGAGTTAAGAAAAATCTTAAGTGGTATGAAAAATTAAGATGGTTTATAAGCTCTGATGATGTTTTGGTTGTTGGAGGTCGTGATGCAAACACCAATGAAAATATTGTTAAGAAATACTTAGAACCAAATGACATCTACCTGCATGCAGATATACATGGTGCTTCTTCAACTGCTATAAAATTAAATGGAAGTGAAATAAATGACAATCTCCTTAAAGAATCGGGAGAGTTTGCAGCATCATTTTCATCTGCTTGGTCATTAGGTTACTCAACACAGGATGTATTTTGGGTCAATCCAGACCAAGTATCAAAAACACCTGAATCTGGAGAATTTCTACCAAAAGGATCATTTGTTATTAGGGGCCATAGGAATTATATCCGAAGTGCAAGAGTTAAATTAGCTATTGGAATCGTAAATTACGAAGGAAAAAGAATAATGGCCGGACCGGTTGAAGCTTTAGAAGCACATTGTGACAACTATGTTGTTATAAAACCCGGTTTTACTAAAAAAGAAGCAATAGCTAAAAAAATTATTCACAAAATTAATGAGAATGATTTGATAAATTTAGATGATGTTATACGTGTATTGCCATCTGGAAAATGCGATATCGATGAAGAATATCATCAAAGAAAAAAATATGAAAAAATTAATCCTGACAATCTTCAGGATTAAATTCAAAATATTCACCAGGATTCATAACCACAATATCAATATTCGGGTTAAACTGGCTTACAAAATTAGCGAAAATTGCAGGATCTTGTTCAATCGGTGGAAATGTATTGTAATGCATTGGAATAACCACTTTAGGATTCATCCACATTGAAGCTAATGCCGCTTCAAAAGGACCCATGGTGAATTTATCACCAATAGGAACCATAACAACATCAGGCTTGTATATTGAACCAATTATAGTTTTCATATCACCGAATAAACCCGTATCCCCAGCATGATATATTTTAGTTCCATCTTCAAAAGTTATTAAAAAGCTTGCGGCCGTACCTCCAGGCACGATTTCTTCAACCAGATCAATATCAGAAGAATGTTTAGCTTCAAGCATTGTGAATTTAATATTTCTAAATATAAATGAACCTCCAATATTGACGCTAATATTTCTAATTCCTTGTTTTGCTAAAAAGAGTGAAATTTCATGGATACAAGCTATAGGGGCATTAGTACTGTTTGAAATTTCTAATGCATCACCAAAATGATCTAAATGCCCATGAGTAAGTAAAATTATATCTGGATTTAATTCTTCGACTGGAATTTGGCAGGCAGGATTATTACTTATAAATGGATCAATTAGGATTTTAACACCCTCATCACTTATTATTTCAAAAGCAGAGTGTCCCAACCACCTAATCTCCATTATGCAACACCACCATGAGCATTATTCATTAAAATATTTTCATTTAAATTAGAAGCTATATTCCAAGTTTTTTCGAAATTAGCCCTTATATTGGAAATAGAGTTCCTATCATCATATATAGCACCATATTCCAAATCATTTTTACCTTCAGATATAATCATAGCATGTGAATCATCTGTAATTAAATTTATAGAATGTACTTTCGGAACTGTTTTAATATGAACTCCCTGTTTTAAAAGAGAAGATATTAAAAACATGTAAGACATGTCAGAAACATCAAATTCATCAATTATTACCCTAGAATAAATTGTTGGTACATAAGATAAAACACGGTCTGATAAATCTTTCAATGATGGAATTTCCAACATGATTTCTTTATTAACATTAACTGCTAAATTATCAAAAGCCTCTTGAGAAGTTAATACCCCATAATCCGAAATTACATAACTTTTAAGTGATTTTGGAACCGGTAAACTCTCAGGATTGTTAATATCGATTTTGATATCTCTAGATGGAACTTCTGGAGCAATCTTATTTGGAGTATGTAAAGCTGGTTCATTTAAGGAATCTTCATATGCTAAAGCATCCTGAATATCATTTGAATTATGAGTTGGTTCAACAATGAATTCTGGAACTTCATCTGCATATCTTTCTTCACGTCTTCTAGGAGTTCTAGTGACTTTTAATGGTTTTTCATAATGAGGAGTAAAATCAAGCTGTTTACTGAAATCTACTTCTGACTCCTGTTGAGAGACAGCATTTAAACCCTCATTTGAATTATCTTCAAAAGAAGTCCCAAAAAATTCACTAGTTGAGGAATCTGGATATTCATCAACTACAAAGTCTTCATAACCCCCATCATCATAATCATTAAATTCTTTGCGAACTCTAAGTGGCTGTTTATCATCAGTTGTTTTTCTTTCAATACCGTTAAATGAACGGAAATTATCTTCACGAGATTCTATAAATTCTTTAATCATATCAGTTGTTCTAGATGCATTTGAATCAACAAAATAGCTGACAATCATTATTATCCCAACAACTGAAATGAATATACCAACTATTAACAAAATGTCCAATAAGTTATAGACCATTGTTTCATATGCAAGGAGAACACCTATTACAAATAAAATAAAACCTGAAACTAATTTTATTGTATTTCCCACGTTTTCACCCTTATCAATTATTATCACACTATTATTTAACTATGAAATTATTTATTTAACAATATTTATAAAGTTATTGGATAAAAAAAGTAAGAATTCTGGAAAAATGAGGTAAAGTAATACTTTTTTAGAATATAGTAATATTAATATAGTAAAAAAACATAAAATTAGTTTGGTGAAAAAAATGAAAAAAATGAAAAAATTCATCAATGAAAATTCAGGTCAAGGTGCAGCAGAATACATTCTTCTGTTTGGAGGAGTTATTGTTATCGCATTACTTGCATTAACAATATACAGATCATACATGAACACTAGTGATGTTAGTCTGAAAGCAAAAGATGACATCATAGATGTTAGAAACACAATACTTGATAACAGAACACATGTATAGAAAAAAACTTGATAATAAAGGACAGGGCAGTGCAGAACTCATCCTAATAATTGGAGGGTTAATTGTAATTGTACTTCTTGTTGGGAGTTATATGTCAAATATAACCAGTAAAACCCAAACTAGCATCCAAAATTTGTTAAAAATAGAAAGAGATTATATAATAAATAAAATATGAAAATGGAGAGAAATTCTCTCTATTTTCCCACCAATAAAGTTTTTAATATATTGTTCCAAGTCTCGGAATTAATATTATTTAATTTCATTGTTGTTCTAGATACAACCCTAATATTTTGAGGACATGCGGTTACACAAGCTCCACATAAATTACAGAAGTCCAAATTAGTAACAGATTTGCCATCAATAATTGAAACCGCATTACAGGAGCAAACATCCTGACATGCATGGCATGAATCCCCTTTACATATTTTTTCATCAGTTTCAATCAATTCTAATTTACCCTCAAATGGTTTGACAATAGAAATCGCATCTGATGGGCAGATTTCTGAACACCAAGAACAACTTACACAAGATTCCTCCACAATAAATGTATTGCCAGTGATTTTAGGCGTTTTAATTTCATCACTATACATACAAGTAGCGCAGACTTCATAAATCGCATTTTCAGGACATATTCTCTTACAAACCCCGCAAAAAACACATTTTGACAAATCCACATCAATAGAATTATTTAACAAGTCAATGCTTGATGTGGGAATATTTTTAATATCAATAGCACCTACAGGACATAATTCTGCACAGTAAGCACAATAAATACATTTATCCTCATCAATATCAATTTCTCCCCTAACTAAATCTTTAGTTTCAGGAAGGTTTCTTTTGAAAATAATTGAATCCTGAGGACAGACTTCATAACATCTACCACAGTAAATACAGTCATCATCATCGACTATTGATTCAACTTCCCAAATCGGGTATTCCTCCATATCTTTAACATTAATTCCATCAATATTTAAAGACAATGCCTCAAACGGACATGCAACTGAACATAAACCGCAGAATACACAAGAGTCCGCATTAATAGAAACTAAATCCATTTCTATTAACCCTCTAGCAATAGGTACGATTGGTCCTAATCTTAAAGAGTCAGTTGGACATATTTCAACACATATACCGCAACCAAGACAATTTGCATCTTGATAAGATAAGTTACGGTGTTGTTCACCCTCTCTTTTAATATCAAACATTTTATCCCTCATGCTTTAGAGATAGCTTGATTTGGACAATTTTGTATGCAAAGATCACAATCATCACAATTTTCAGAAACAATAGCAACATCACCATTTTCTTCTATGATTGCATTTTGTTCACAAAGTTTAATGCATAACCCTTGTACTGGGCAATTTTCAATGTGTCCACACAAATTTGAGTCTATTTTTACTACCATATAACCACCTCACATTACATAAAAATATTTTTATGTCAATTAATATTATATCGAACTGTACTTATAAACATATCGATTATTTTTTTATCATTTGATGAATTTCCCATTTTGATTAATCTCACCACGCCTAATTCTTGTGGAAGATATGGGAGTTCCATCATAAGCCAATACAAAACTAACAACAACAATATCTATTGGTTTCATGCCTTTTGAAACTCTAATTTCATTAATTTTAACTGCCGTGGGTTCAGTTTCCTCACTTACAACAATGGCTTCAAAATCTGCATCAAATATTGTAGTACCATAAGGATCATCTAATTGAACAACTGAAAAATTTGATTTGTCATCAAAAAAAGATTTGAGATTACTCATCCTTTCTTTACAAGGATCGATATCCCCTTTTAAACCTCCAAAAGCATCTGAAGTCACACCAATTTCAATACAATCTCCAATCTCGAAAGCGGTCGATAACAACTTTTTATGCCCATCATGAAATTTGTCAAAAGTTCCCCCTACAGCAACTTTATTATATCTTTTAGAATTCATACTATTATCCCAATTAGTTTGATGATTTAATTATATAAAAACTTGTATAAATTTATAGCTATTGAAAAAAAGGTCATTTTCAAAAAAAAAACAGCAAAAAATATTTCACGATAAGCGATTTATTAGCTTTAAGACAACTCTGAATAATAAGAAAAAGTTTTCAATGAAAAACTTGTTAAAATAGAATCATTTAAGTTTTGAAATAGTCAAAAAAGATAAAAAAAATAAAAAGTAGTTAATTAGAAAGAAATACTTGAGAAATAACCCTCAAGTGAATATGATTTTACATTCCAATTAGCCACATGACCTAACGAGTTTCTAGAACTTGTAGCATCAGCAACAGTCCAAGTATTACCTATTAATACTTGAGTCCAGACATGTCCATAAGTATTTCCACTTGAAAAAGTACATTTTCCATGACCATATCTAGCAGCTAAACCTGCATTTCTATACATAGCTACAAGTAAATGTGATAAGTCCACACAATTTCCAGATTTTGTTTTTAAAGTGCCGGCAGCACCGTATTTTGTATTATAATAGAAACTATATCCGATTGCATCTCTTACGTATTTAAAAATCGCATCTGCCTTTTCTTTATCAGTACCACAATTTTTAGTCAGCTTAGTAACTAACTTTTTGATTTTAGCATCGTTAACTTCACAGTTTTTAGAAGCTGCCAAGTACGCTGCCAAATTACCAATTGTATTTTTAGAGTTTAGATTACCTGTGACTTTTGTTTTTCCACCAGACAAAGATTTTACATATACATATTTAGGCATTTTACCATATTTATCATAAGAAACAAGAATACGTGAAAATGCACTAACTAAACCATCGTAACCAATAGTTCCAACTTGTGAACTTACAGAATTAGGCAATTTACCTTTGGATTCTGAAGTTTTAACAATTTTTTTTGCAACAGAAAGGTAATTAGATAAATGGCCTAAATTATTTGCCCCTTTTGGATTTGTAGGATTATCAATATTATCAAAAGTAAAATGAAATTATCCACCTGATTTTAGGTTAACAACAAGCTTAGATGCCAAGTATAAAGACTCCGCAGTAGTAACATTAATAGCTCCTATAACAACAGTTGAAGGTACCTTATTATATTTTGAAAAATAAATTGTCACTGAATTGGTTGCAGTTGCAATATCTTTAATAGTTACTTTATTAACAACAAATATTTTAGCTGAACCAGAAGCTGATTCATGATCAAATTTTATTTTATGTGTACCTTTAGATAAAACACCTAAATTAACTTGAGCAATACCTTTGGAATTGGTTTTACCAGAGATAATTTTACCCTCAAAAGTAAAATTAACAACTGCATTTTTAACTACTATATTTTTTCAGTAACTAATTTTACTGAAAATATAGTATTGCCTCCGGAGAAGAATATTTATTTTCTGCAACGAATTTATATCCTTTAACTGTAAGGTATTTATTGAGTGTAGTTGATTTATAACAAGAATCAGTCACTACAGTTTTAACCTTATAGTATCCAGCTCCATTAGTTATTTTTAATTTAGCAACACCACTAGAATCAGTTTTATAAAGATATGATTTACCATCAATTATTGATTTAACGTAAATATCTTTAAGAACTTTTCCAGATTTGTCTTTAACAACAACATTAAAAGTTGAACCGTCATTAGGTTCCATTTTTAAATTTTTAGCACTTATTACTGCATCTGCTCTTATGACAATTACTTTACTTGAACCGTGTGAATAACTATTAGAACCCTTTTTAGAATGAGAATAGCTAACTTTATAAACACCAGGTTTTAAATCTTTAATTTTTAATTTAGCATTACCATATTTGTTAGTTTTACATATGGTAGATTTTCCATTAATTTTAATATTGACGGTTTTATTTGCTAAATTTTTACCCTTATCATTAGTTAATTTCACTTTAAATTTAGATCCGTCATTATATTTCATAACCAAATATGATGAGGACAGTTTTGTAGTTGGTTTAAAAATAACTAAACTTGCAGAATCTGATTTTGATTTGTAATTTTTGCTACCACCATACTTAAAAGTAATCTTATGAGTACCTTTAGAAAGAACAGGAATAGTTACAGTAGCTTTCCCATTCGCATTAGTCTTTGAGGTTACTTTTTTATTACCATAAGTAAAAGAAATTTTTTTATTCTTAAGCAATATATTATGAGCTGATTTCAAGGTAACAGTAAATGAACCTTTTTTATTAACACTAATATACTTTTTACTGTCAAAATCGAAATTAGTTTTTTCTTTTTTAACTACAATATTATGTGAAACCATTTCTTTTGAATATGGGTTAATTGCAGTAATGGTATATTTACCTACAGCTAAATTTATATTGAGTACGGCATTGCCATAATCATTAGTTGTTCTAGTATAAGTTTTGCCGTTAACTTTGAAAGTAACGTTAGTATTTGCCAATACCTCATTTGCTTTCCAAAATTTAACCTTATACTTAGATATATATCCATAAGTTTTTGTTAAATCGCTTCCAATTATAGATGATAATACTTTAACCTTTTTAGTAGTTGAATAATGGGAATAATCTGAATTTCCATTATAATTTAAGTTAATAGAATATGATCCAACTGCTAGAGAAGCAGTTTTTATAGTAGCTATACCTTTAGAGTTGGTATATGCAGAATAAGCTTTCTTATTCACAGTTAGGAAAACTTTTTGATTGGTTAAAGGATTGCCATCAGCATCGCTCAAAGTTAAAGTGAAGTATGTAGCTGATTTTTTGTAGTGAGTATCAGATACAGTTAACTTTGTAGATATTGGAGTACCATTTTTAATACCAGATTCACTTGAATTGCCAGCACTGACGAAATTATTACTTGAATCAGCAGCAATAACACTATCAGTACTTGAAATAGATGAATTCAAAGTATTTTCCCCGACTACTTCAATATCGGAAGTTGATTGATTATTCTCATAATATGAATAAGTATCATTTAGAACTTCGTCATCCGAATAATCTCTCAAATTATCATCATGAGAATTAATTATATTAGTTTCTGAGATAGAATCCTCGCTAGAAATTTCTAATTTGTTTGTAGATAATGAATCAACACTATCTTCTAAATTTGAATCTTCTGAATTTGAAACATTTGTTAAATCAACTGCACTAACAGCTCCTAAAACAAAGAACAACATTAACACAAAGGATAACAACAATGTTTTATTTTTTATCGAAATTTTTCCACCTCTTGGTTCTCATTACGAAAATTTTATAGTAAAATATGGTTATACTAAAATATAGCATTCATAATGAGTGGATAAAGATTATATTTATTATCTTATATAAATGTTTTTAAAACCCCAATATTTAAAAAACCCATTTAAATTGCTCAAATCAGCCAAAAAAGATTATAAATGCATGAAATTTTTAAATAAAATAATAAATATAGTGAAATAATCTAAGATAAAACTAAATATCTTAAATTTAAAATAAAATTTTAACACTTCAATGAAAAAAGAAATTTGAAATTGATGATTTTTAATAATAAAAATTAAATAGTATTCATTAATTATATGAAAATTAAGGGAATTATTGTTTAAATTAAGAAAAATAAATTAATGCAAGTAAATTAATGACTAAAAAAAGCTTTAACTAAAAAAATAAAAGATATTGCATGAAGTTGATTTAATGTTATATGAGAAAAATGTATTCCAAAAAGACTACAAGAATGTAGATATAAGGTTCGGATTATGCTATCCAAATATTTATAAAACCGCCATGTCTTCTTTAGGTTATAATATCCTATATAATTTAATTAACGAACGTGAAAACACTTGGTGTGAGCGCATAATTTATCCAAACGTCAATTCAATTGAATCAAACACTTCAAGCAGATATTTTGATATAATAAGTTTTACACTTCAATTTGAGGAAGATTATTTTAATGTTTTAGAGATGCTGAAAGAAAGTAAAATTCCACTTAAACGAAAAGACCGGGATGGAAGTTATCCATTAATTATAGCTGGTGGACCTTGTGCCACTGCAAATCCAATGCCTTTAGCTGACTATATTGATTTGTTTATTATCGGAGAAGGGGAAAACACAATAAATGAATTTTTAGATGTTTATCAAAATTCGCAAAATAAAGATTTGAAAAAATATCTTGAACTCGATGGGATTTACATTCCGGAATTCGATAATAAAACAAAAATGACTATCATAGACAATATGAATGAAACATATCACATAACACAACCAATAATAAGCAGAAGTGATGATGAAAACTATCAGAGTATTTTTAATAATTCAATAATGCTAAATGTTTCAAGAGGCTGCACTCGAGGATGTAGGTTTTGTATGGCGGGGTATCTTTATCGACCTATCCGACAAACAAACTGGAAAAAGTTAATTGATATAGCAATTGAAAATAGAAAAAATACCGGTTTAAATAAAATTACATTAATTGGTGCTGCAGTTTCAGATTACAGTGATTTAGATAAATTGATTAATGGTCTTGAACATGAGGGCTTTCAAATTTCAACACCTTCTCTGAGAATTGAATCCATTACAAAAGAAACTTTAGAAACTTTAAAAAACAGCGGACTTAAAACTATTACTTTAGCACCTGAATCAATTAATCACCTTAGAAAAGTGATTAATAAATACATACTGGAAGATAAAATTTTTAAGGTAATAAAAAATGCTGTTGAATTGGATTTTAATATAAAATTATACTTTTTAATAGGAATACCAAGTGAAAATATGGAGGATATTCATGAACTTTGTGAATATATGAAAAAAATAGCTCATATGCATAAAAATCCTAAAAGAGTGAAATTTAGTGTGAATCCGATAATTCCAAAACCCCATACTCCACTTCAATGGGAAGGTTATGATTTCAAAGACATTAAAAAGAAAACAAGATATATAAAAAAGGAAATGAAAAATTATAATATTAAATGTGAAAGTCCTAAAAAAGGACTTATCCAGTATATATTATCTTGTGGAAATAGTGACATTGGTGAGGTTATTGAAAAATCTCTAACAAAACAAATTACACTTAAAGACTGGAGGGAAAGGACTCCAAAATATGATATTGATGACATATTACCTTGGAGCAATATTGACATAGGTGTAAATGAAAGATTTTTAAAAATAGAACATAAACGATTGAGAAATTTAAAACAAACACATTGGTGTGAAACAAATCCATGCTACAATTGTGGAGTATGTGAAAAATAATTACTGGAAAAAATAAATTTACTATAATAATATATAATATAATTATTAGTGAGGCAAAATATGATTAATCCTGCAAGTAGAACAAAATCAATTGAATTATCATTAATTAGAAAAATGTTTGAAGTGACAAATCCTAATGCTATAAACTTAGGAATTGGGGAACCTGATTTTAATGTTCCCAAAAACATTAAAGATGCAATGAAAAAATCAATCGACAACAATGATACCCATTATACTCCAAATAAAGGATATATTGAATTAAGAGAAGAAATCGTTAAAAAATTCAAAAGAGATAATGGGATTAATACTGATCCTGAAAATGTAATTGTTACTGTTGGAGCTAGTGAAGCATTGAATATCTGTACACAAGCATTTATTGAATCCGGTAATGAAGTAATACTGTCCAATCCTAGTTTTTTATCATATGAAGCATGTATTAACCTCTCTGGTGGATCAATCGTGCCAGTAGATTGTAAAATGGAAAATGAATTTAAATTAAAAGCTGATGAGGTATTAGAAAAAATAACTCCAAAAACAAAAGCAATAATACTGAATTCACCATCAAACCCTACTGGAGCAGTTATGGAAAAAGAGGACATTAAAGCAATAGCTGACTTATCAATGGATCATGACTTTTTAATAATATCTGATGAAATTTATGAAAAAATAATTTATGATAAGAAACATTACTCTCCGGGAAAATATAGCGACAATGTTATAACATTAAATGGATTTTCAAAAACTTATGCAATGACCGGCCTTAGAATAGGTTATTTAACTGCAAATGAAACTTATAGTGAAGAATTACTAAAAATCCACCAATACAATATTGCATGTGCTAGTACCACTTCTCAAAGAGGAGCATACGAAGCATTAACCGGACCACAAGATGAAGTAAATGAAATGGTTAAAGAATTCAAAAAAAGAAGAGATTTAATTGTTAGTCGTTTAAATGAAATGGGATATGAAACTGTAAATGCAGAAGGTGCATTTTATGTATTTCCAAAAATTGAAGACAAAGATTTTGTCATGAAAGCAGCAAAAGCAGGAGTAATCACTGTGCCTGGAGTAGCATTTGGTTCAAATGGGAAAAATCATGTGAGAATGTCTTATGCTAACTCTTATGAAAATATTGAAAAAGCTATGAATATATTAGAAGAGCGTGTGGTTAATGGATGAATTTAGAGGCAAAGCAGGTAAAAAAGCAGCAACTGTAGCAATTACTTCAAACTGTATTTTAACTGTTTTAAACATATTTGTTGGATTGATGTCTGGAAGTTATGCATTAGTATCTGAAGGAGCACATACTCTTTCAGATGTTGCAACATCTGTTATAGCATATATAGGATTTAGAATTGGTCAAAGACCTGCAGATAAAGAACACCCAATCGGACATGGTCGTGCAGAAGCAATCAGCGGATTGATAATTGTTTTATTCTTAGGAATGGTTGCTTATGAAATTATAACTGGAGCTTTTGATAAATTAATACATCCCGAATTAGTTACAATCCCCGATACATTTGCAGCATTAATGGCCGTCTTTGGAATATTTGTAAACTATTCAATAAGTGAATACATCATTGGAATAGGAAAAGAAATAAAAAGTCCGGCAATTGTTGCTGATGGAAAACATCAAAAAACAGACATATTTTCTTCATTAGCAATATTAATTGGAGTAATAATATCCAATATAGGTTATCCCATTTTAGATCCAATTATTGGATTAATTATTGGGATTTTAATCTTAAAAACTGCTTATGAAATTGGAAAAGAAAATATTGATAATATTATGGGAAAAGTACCTTCACAAGATTTAGAAACCAACATCAGTTGCAGTTATAATTCCAATCAATTTATCATCTTCAACAACCGGAAGAGAACTAATTTTATATTCCATTAATTTTTCAAATGCATTTACAACATCAACATCTGAAGTAGTTGTTACTAAATCAGTTGTCATGATGTCTTTAACTTTCTTGTTCAACATGTTATTCACCACCATATTTTTCAAGGATATCAGCAACCATAATTTCAATTGTCTCATTTATTTCAACATTATCAATTACGCGTATATCATAACTTTTTGCTTGTTCAACCAAAAAATCTTGAGTTTTCCTTATTATTCCAAAATTATCCATATATCTCTCAAGAGACCTTCTTACCCAAGGTTGTCTACATCTTGAATAGAATCTTTGTTTATGAGATTCTTCATCCCCAACGATTAAAGTAAACATTATAATATTATTCTCTTCAATTAATTTAGGATTAATAAACCCTGGAACTAAATGAACCCCTTCTATGATAGTGCTAATTCCTTCTTTAATAGATCTTTCAATAATTGCTTCAATACCTACATTTACAACATCCACATGATTAATGAAACCTTCAATAATAGGATCTACTCTAATAGACGGTATTCGTATACTTTCATAAGCATCGAAACTGGATTTATGAATTACAGGACTTAAATCTTTAGAAATAATTTTACGCATTACTTCCCGAATCATATCTGTACTTATAAGATTTTTTAATCTTAATCTATTTGCAAGCTCAAATGCCATCGAGGAAGTGCCTACACCTGATGCCCCTCCAATTAAAATAATTAAAGGTTCTTCAGAATTTCTCAAAGACCTCCAATTTTTATATTTAACAGCGATATTATAATCAATGGATTCTAAATGATATAAAACAACCTCTGCTAAATCCTTACTGGAAATTTCTGCAATATTGTTCACAATCAAATAAACTTCAATATCACTAGCAATGTCATGCGCTTTTTCAACACCAATATCGGCTACATTAAGAGAACGAGATAAAATTCCTTTAGAAAAAGGTTCTTTATATTTTTTACCATCAACCTCTGCAGTAATCCAAATCATGACAATCACACTTAAATATATAAATAAATATCTAAGAATTATATTAAATATAATTTGTTATTTGATTTGAAAATTCACAGAAAAAGAAAAAAAAATAAGTGATTATTCGTCTAATGAAATAATACTTATGTCATAATTTGAGCCATCTTTAACGTCAATCAGAACAGCTCCATTATCTTTTAACATACCTGGATTTGCTACATCAGTAGTTTTTCCGATTTTACTGAGGGATTTTGCTTCATGAATATGTCCGCATAAATTAATTTGAGGTTCAAATTCATGAATAGATTTTAAAATACCCTGACTACCTACATGCTCACCGTTTTCAACTCTATCTGCTTCAGTGTTGAAAGGAGGTGCATGAGTAACTAATATTTTTACTTTAGGAATCTCTGAATTGTAAACATAATCATAATTAGCTAATAAGTCATAAACACTCCTATAGATTTTGTCATCATCCATTTCTCCAGGAGTATCAAATGGAGTTGGATTAGATCCGCCAAAACCAAATAATACGGCATCACCATATGCAATAATATTATTATGAAGACAGAATGAAACATCATTAATAGCATTACAAATTCCATTAGGATCACAATTGCCTGGAATTGCTATAACATCTACATCATAATCATATATTTTATTAATAAAAGTTTCTACAAATTCAAGTGGTCCAAAATCAGTGATGTCTCCTAAAATTAAAACTAAATCAATATCATTATTAGTTAAATAAGTATATAAATTTTCATTTTCTTCACCATGAACATCACTAATCGCTAAAATTTTAACCATATTACCACCCCATTATTGCTCTAAAAAGAAACCACCCATTTCTTTTAGACCCATTTTGAGATCTTCATTATCTCCATGTAATTCAACAGTCACATCATCATCAAATTCGATGATAAGTCCATTCCACTCTGCAATTTCCTGAACTCTTTCTTCAGCCAAAGGAACTCTTAAATTAATCCTACCAGTTGTTAAACCTGGAGGAGTATTTACTAAGAATTTGGATCTTGAATCTGCAAATTCAAATACTTCTTTTCCTTGCATGGCTTGTTTAAATAAATCAATCCAACGATCGACATAATCCTCTCCTTCTTCTTCTGCAATTGTTAAAAGAGTTCCTTGAATATTATTTAAAGACATTTCAGCATTTGCCAAACCATTGATTAATTCAGGATGTGAGGGATCTCTTTTATATGAACTAATAGATGATCGAATAATCCCCATTTCCGGACTTATTCCATTAGGGATTGAGTATCCTTTTTTTATTAAATCCTGTAAAAGATTATTAAGAATTAACCAATTTTGTTCTGAAGGCAAACTCATAAATGTCCACCTATGATTTTTAAAGTAGTATGATTAATTTTAGCATCAGCGTCTTTTAATTCATTTTCAATTTCCTGAGTATTTTTATAGGAATCTAAGAATAATACATGATGAGTAGAAGTCCCGGCAATGTTTAAAATTGCTAATTCATCACTTGGTTTAAGTTCTCTTTTGTCAATAGTTGCTTTAAATTGAACATAAGGTTCATATTCTTCTGGAAGGTCAGAATATTTAAATATACCATCTAATGTTGCTACAAACATAATTACACCTCAATTAATTATTATCTTATTTTATTTAATTACTAATATATAAACATGATTGCGAATTATTCGTATTGGAACAAACAAAAAAATTAATTATAAAAAAATAGTTATCCAAAAAGATAACTAATCCGAAATGTGTTTTCAGTGCCTCAAAAATAAAAAAGGTAAGGATAAAAATCCTTAAACTTATTTAGCATTTCCTCCTAAAGCTTTTTGAACAGCAGGAGTTGCATCAATTTTTTGAGCATCAAAAGTTAATTCATCAACAGGCAATCCCATAGCTAATCCGAATAATTGAGCTAAATGGAATACAGGGATTGAAAAGTTAGTTCCATATCTTTCGTTTACTTCAACTTGACCTTGGTCAAATTGCATGTGACAGAAAGGACATACGTTAACAATTGCATCTACACCTGCTTCAGTCATGTATTCGAGTTTTTCTTTAGTGAAACTAGTAGTAACATCTAAATCTCTTGCTCTTAAACCTCCACCTGCACCACAACACATCATTTTGTCTTTGTAGTCTACAGATTTAGCACCGGTAATTTCTACAAGATCATCTAAAATAGATGGATTTTCAGCTTGATCTTCGATACCGATAGTTTGGGTAGGTTTTAAGAAGTGGCAACCATAGTGTACAGCAACATTTAAATCTAATGGTTTTTCGATTAAAGATGCTAATTTTTCAAATCCAACATCATCCCTTAAGATTTGAGCAATATGTTTAACTTCAATAGTACCTTTGTATTCTCTACCAATTTCAGCCAAGTTAGCATTAATTTCAGCTTTTTTCTCTTCATCTTCTTTTAAGATATGATTACATTCAAATAATGAACCGAAACATCCATTACATTCAGTCATAATGTCAGCACCCATATCTTCAGCAAGAGTTAAGTTACGAGCTGCGATAGTAGCCCAAGTTTCTTCATCAAAAGAACCGAATACACCAGGAGCAGGACAACAAGAAGCTCCTTCCATATCCTTTAATTTAATATCTAATGCTTCGAATAATTTTCTGGTAGCTTTTTCAACACCAGGATAACGGTTGTTCATGATACAACCTAAGAAATATGCAATTTCCATTTTATAACTCTCCTCAATTCATTTATTCTCTTAATCCACCGGTTGCTTCGTCGTAACCGATTAATTCATCAAATTCAGTGATTTTACATAATGTTTTTATTTCAGCTAATGCCTCTGGATAAAAATGAGTTGTAGGTGGCACTTCAGGAAGACCAATTTTAACTCTTAAAGCTTTAATTTTATCATTAATAGGTACAGCGTGACCTGTGTTGAGTACATATACTCCAGTCATTTTGTGAGCTTTTGCCATGTAACCCGCATGTGCTGCAATATTACGTGCTTTTTTGATAATATCCACAATTTTAACACTTCTAAGACATCTTTCTTGGCAAGTATAACAAGTAGTACACATCCATAATGCGTCATCAGCAATAACTTCTTCTTTTAATCCTAGTAAACATTTTCTGACAATCTGTCTTACTTTGTATGGGGTTCTTCTTCCAGAAGGACAACTTCCACTACAAGTACCACATTGGAAACAGTGTTTTACAGTTTCAATTCCAGCGTCAATAAATGCTGCAGTGAAATCTGGATCACGATTACTATCATTTAATAATTCTTTATCAGTCAATAAAGTCATTTTATCTCTCTCTGTATCATTATTTTTTGAATCTGTTTCAACTTCTTCAACATCTTCTTCAGTTTCAATTTCAGCAGGAGTTTCGGCTTCAGCAATTTCAGCTTCAGCAAGAGTTTCTTCCTCAACGGTTTCAACTTCTTTCACAATTTCTTCAGAAGAATCCTCAATAATTTCTTCTTCAGTTTCGATGTTTTCGGAAGTTAAATCTTCAGTGCTGTCTTCTAATTCCTCAATAGTTGTCTCCTCAGCTTCAACAACAGTTTCGGTTTCAAGATCGACAGGTTCATTTTCTTTTATTGAAGATGTGACTTGAACATCATCAGATGTGCTTGAAACATCAGTATTGATGTCAGTTTCATCTTTATCCTCTTTTAATAAGGATTTTAGACGATTTAGTATAGACATTGAAAACACACCTCGGATTATCATCGGAAAATCTCCTCAAATCCATAATTATAATCTTTAAAAAACAATATATAAAGCTTACTAAAAATTTAGCTGGTGTAATCAAAAAGGTTACATGAAATAAAAATTTTTATATGCCCAAAAATCCAATATTAAACTAATAAGAAAAAAGGGAGAAATAAATGATAAAAAAATTTGAAATAAAATCACATGATGGACCTGGAAGAATCTGCAAAATTGATGGTGAACTAACTCCAAAGTTATTTTTTAAAGATGACTTAAAAATTGCACCAACTCAAGGTTCTGCACATAATGTTGACCGTGAAATTGTTGAATTTAATGTTAAAGAAACATTAAAGCTAGCTAAAGAAAACACAAACAAATGTGACTTAGCAGTTATTCAAGGTTCAAAATATATTGATTTAAGAGTTGAATGCTTAAAGCAACTTGAAAATATTGGATATAATGGATTTATAATAGCCAATGGAGACGCATTACTAACTAATCCCAAAGAATTAGTTGAATTAATCGTTATTCTTAAAAAAGAAGCTAAAAAAAGTAGTTATTTTATTTTTCCATTTGCTGAACTATCATTCATGCCAATATTGACATATATGGGGATTGATGGATTTTTAGCAGATGCTGCAAATTATTATAGTCATTTAAATGTCTTACAAACTCCAACAAAAGCATATGACTTAAATACTTATCCCATTTATGATGAGATTTCACAAAAAGATTTGGAAAATAAAAATATTGAAAATATGGAATTTGTTATAAAAGAAATTCATGCCCATATGAAAAATAAATCATTGAGAAATCTTGTAGAAGAGAGATCTGGAACAACTCCTCAAAATATCTCAACTTTAAAAATACTTGATAGAAATTATATAGATTACCTATTAGAATACACACAACTATTTTAAAATCTCAAATGATGAAATCATATTTATGAATTCAGATTCCGCCTCTCCTGAAATGTCTAATGTCCTTAATTCAAAAATATATATTATTTTATTTTCAATAAATACATATGTATGCATATCAAAGTTAATATCTGGAGTATCCATATTTGCATGAAGTTTTATAGCATCCAGACCTGCAATTTGTATAAAATCTGATGCTAAAATTACTCCACCATCATCTGAAATTGCATCCTCCATAAATATTTTATAATCATCAAGGGTAGTGGCAGTTGGAAACATGATCGCATTAATTAAATTATTCTGGCCTTTAGATAAAGTAGCTATACAATCCGGATTTGAAAGTATGTCTGCTTTTTCAACTTCCCAAGTATCAGGATATTCGAAAGTGATTTTGCCTGTGTTAAATATCCTCATAAATCATCCTCTTTTTTAGGTGAAACGTCAATTGTTTCCGGATAGTCATCAATAGTGTCGATATATTTAGAAAATGGTTCTGGAAGTTTTGGCATTACTTCTTTTAGGATTTCTGCTGCATCAAGTTCTAATGCCTGACCTGAAAGTAATTGTTCAACATCAAAGTCAAAGTCAAATGGTTTAAGTAAATCATCGGTAGATACTCTCAAATTAATTTTATTCTTATTGAGTATCATTTTTATAGTGCTAGTATTTCTTATTTGCTCATTCATGTCTTCAACTGTGCTTTTTATATCATATGCTATAGCTTTATTCTTCTCATTTACATCATGTTTTGATTTTTCAATGGATTTTTCTAAATCTTTAACTAAAAGAGCATTTCTTCTGTTAATATTGTCCCTTGCTTCATCAATAACGACATTAATAGCATTTAAAATAGATTTGTTTAATTCAACATTATAAGCAAGAATCATTTTATTTTTATAATCAAGTTCTTTAAAAATAGCAACACGTTCATCATTAATAGCTTTAATTTCCTTATTCAATTCATGAATTTCATCTTTAGCTTTAACAAGTTCCTCTTTATCTGTTAATTGATCTTTTAGAGAATTCACATCATTGAAAAATGATCCTTTAAGAGTTTGAAGCTGTTCCTGCAAATGCCCAATTTCAGCATCTTTTGCTTCAATAATATGATGAAATTCATCAAGTTTTTCATCGGAAAATTGATTATCTATTAATTTTTGATAATCATTTTGAGATAAAACTTTTACCAAATCATCGTCTTCAAATGGATCTTCTTTTTTAAGACTAACTTGTTTTTGTTGAGACTCTTTTTCAACAGAATTGCCATCTTTGTCCTTACTGGTATATTTTTTAGTATACACCCTAACAGTTCTAAATTCATCACTTTCCATATGGACACCACTTTATATTAATAAGTTGATTCGTTTAATTTAAATACTTAATGTAAAAAAAATAAAAAAAAGAAAAAATTTTACTTATCTTCTTTTTCCATCCATAATAACATTGCTTCTTCAATTGCCTTTGAATACCATCCAGTTTTAAATAACATTTTATTAGAGGCTAATCTGCGAAAATCCAAATCAATGTCATTATTGATGCTGATTGTAACACGTCTGTTTCGAGTCATAGAATTAAATTGTACACACTAGTTAATAAATGTTTTAGTGCATTTACGAACAATTTTGCATTCGATTTTGAATACTGGAATTAACTAAATTAATCTAAAAAACACCACCACCAATCTATGACAAATTCAGAAAAACCGGAAAAAATATAGATATTGATTTTGTCTAAAATACTTTAAAACATTAAAAACCAAATATTATTTGGATAATATCCCAAATTATAGAAATTGAACCCATATTTGAATACTTAAAGAGTAATAATTAGCTTATTTGATGATTCTATAAAAATCAAATGAAAACATTTAAATAATATTAAAACATAACTAACAAACGATATGAAGTAAAATTTATATCTATGGTGAACGTCAAACATTTTATAATCTCCAAAATGTTTAGAATATATTTCATTATAGGAAGTATAAACACTACTACTTCCCACTCCCCATTCTACTCTTAAAAACTGAATTAAAACCATACCCAGTTGAAAAATCCTACAAAATATTTTATGAAAAACTCATTTTTAAATAACAAATTGAGTTCTGATTTCCAAAAATATTATTTTTGAAAAGTATGCCTAAACAAAGTAATAACAATTTAAAATGAATATTGGAAAATCAAATAAAAACATTTATATATTATCAAAATATAACTAATAAACGATATGAATAAAAATTCATATCTATGATGAACGTCAGTCAAATATTTTATAATCTCCAAAATGACTAAATGAATCGAGGAAGTAGAAAATGACATCTACTTCCACTCCCCCTTTATTTTTAAAAATTAAACATCATCAAGTATTTTTGGGTCAGCACCAGCAATTTCTACCATATATTCAGCTTCAACAATATGAAGCTTTGAAGGAATTACAATGCAATGTAGCGGACCTCCAAAATCAAAATCCCTCAGTTCCTTAATTTTACCTGCACGAACAACAACGTCCCGAGAGCCTACACGAGCAATACCCATAGCTAAAGTATCTTCAGTAATTAAACCTTCTCTTTCTAAATCATCATGAATGCTCATCAAATACTCTAAACCTTCATTGACTGTCATGTACCTGTCGTTATGAGCTTGAATATCAAGTAAAACTAAAGTGTGTAAATCCATTTTAAGATTTTCCTCAATAGCTTCATAAGGAGATTTTGGATAGAAATTATAGTCTGGAAAGGGAATTGTAGTGACTTTACCGAATTTATATCCTTGAAGACCTGAAATAGCTGGTGCAGATGATAAAATTGATGATCCATGAATTACTTCAAAATCAATTCCTTTTTTTGAGCATTGCACTAAAAAATCACTATGGGTTGTTGCAATTAGGGGATCTCCTCCTGTAATTAAAGCAACATCAGATGTTTTAGCCTCATCCATAAATTTATGTTCTTCTTCAACTTCTCCCCTAACTAAAATTTCAATTTTTTGACCTATTAGCTCTTCAATAGCTTCAAAACTTGAGCCGAATAATCGTGATGTGAAAAATTCGGCATATATTTTATCAACATTCCTCAAACATTCTAATCCTTTAAGAGATATATCCTTCTCATCAAATAATCCCAAACCCACTAAATAAAACATATACATTATATATGTACAAAAATATATAAAACTTTTACAATCACTCATTCCAATACTTACAATTCTTTCATTAATATAATTATTATCACAACCCTCAATAGCATCTGACACAATTCATCAGTTGATAATCGATGCTAATATGTCATTTTCAATTATTGTCTGAAACCGCATATGCACAGTTTAAAAAAACAAAAAAGATTAAAATACATAATTTATTAAAATTCTTTAAGGAAACATCCCCATTTTTATTTGAATTAAAATTTAATTCATTTATTCCATTATACATATATAATAATTTAAACATAATAACTCTTATGAAATGTGTAAAAGTTCCATTAAGACAATTAAATGACACCCGTATAAAACTAATGGAAAAAGGTCTAATGAGCATGGAGTATAGAATAAAATCACAGGATGACTTTGGATATATTCCAATAACTGAAGACATTAGCAATTATGAAATTGTTGATATGGATTTAGAGCCAATACAAAAAGTTCCACACAATTTTTCCCAATTGCTTGAAGGAGAGCTATCACATGAAGAAATTGAGAATTTGAGAACCTCATTTGATACGATTGGAGATATTGTTATTTTAGAAATTCCTGATGAATTAGCAGATAGAAAACAGCTCATTGGAGATGCGGCTTTAAAATTTACAAAAAGAAAAACAGTCTATATGAAAAAAAGCGCAATTAAAGGAACCACAAGAGTACGGGATTTGGAATTTTTATCTGGAAATGATGATTCAATAACAATTCATAAAGAGCATGGCGCTAGGCTAAAATTAGATGTTCGTGAAGTTTATTTCTCACCTAGGCTTGCAACTGAAAGAAAACGAGTGATGGAAAGTGTTGAAAATGGTGAAAAGATATTAGATATGTTTTGCGGGATTGGGCCTTTTCCTATTGTTATTGCAAAAAACAAAAATGTTAATATAACTGCAGTAGATATCAATAAAGATGCCATTTATTATTTGGATGAAAATATCAAGTTAAATAAATTAAAAGGTAGCATAACTACTTACTGCGGAGATATAAGGGAAGTTAGCAAAAATTTAAAAACACCATTTGATAGAATTATTATGAACTTGCCCGGCCTTGCCTATACTTTCCTTGATGTTAGTGTCAATTTAATTAAAGACGGAGGAATAATTAATTATTATGAATTTTCTGATTCATATGAACAGGGAATAAAACGTCTGGAAAATGCTTGCTGTGAAGTTGGAAAAGAAGTTGAAATAGTCAATACCCGTAAAGTCAAATCAACAAGCCCCGGTGAGTGGCATATAGCTATTGATGGAAAAATAACTTCAAAAAAATTAAAGAAGAAAGAAATGAAAGTTTCTTAAACTAGAATTGGATTCTGTTACTCGTCCACTCATCATCATCATTGAATGCACTGAATTTCTTTTCGTCTTCAAGATACTGTTCTATATCCCTATATAATTTAACTCTGAAAATATCTGGATAAGCTATATATAACATGTCCCCATTTTCTGAAGTTTCCTTTACATAAGTTTCTTCGAATTCGACAATTGACTCGTCTTCTTTATTAAAATGATGAACCTCGTTAGCGCATAATATTTTGAAATGCACAAAATCATCTTTCAATAACTCAGTTACCAAATCCTTAATTAAAGGAGGATACACCTTCCTTTTCCACGTTTAATCTCCATATTATCCCTCACAGATCATTTAACAAGTCATAATTTCTAAATATTATTACAAAAAGTAACTTTTAATCAAATATTTGATTTTATTAATAGAGATTAATCAAATGTTATATAAATATTTAAATTTTATTGTTTAAATAGTTATGAACGTTAGCTAAAATTAATTTTAGTATTCTTATTTTTCAGTCTTTAGGCTTTGAAAGAATATTGCATGTTTTTTATTTAAATTTCAGCTATAAAGTGATTAATAAAAAGAGAAAAATTATTGTCTAAATTGGATTGATGATTCCTTTTTCGGTAATGATGCCTGTGATTAATTCTTTTGGAGTTATATCAAATGCAGGATTAATTACTTCAGTATTTTCAGGACAAATTCTTGCTCCACCATAATATCTAACTTCATCTCCATCTCTTTCTTCGATAATAGTATCATAAATTGAAATTTCATTATCAAATGTAGAATATGGAGCCGCCACATAAAATGGAATGTCATGATGTTTTGCAGCTAATGCAACCATAAACGAACCCACTTTATTTACAACACCGCCGCGAGCAATCCTATCAGCGCCGATGACAACTTTATCAATTTTTCCCTGTGACATCAGATATCCTGAAGCTACATCCGGAATTAATTTTACAGGAATATTTTCTTGCTGCATTTCCCAAACACTAAGGCTTGCACCTTGACCACGCGGACGAGTTTCATCACAAATTACATTAATATTTTTTCCAGCATCATGTGCCGCTCTAAATACTCCTAAAGCAGTTCCATAATCAACGCATGCTAAAGCTCCTGCATTACAATGAGTTAAAATAGTATCTCCATCATTAATAATTTCAGCACCAAATTTGCCAATGGCTCTGTTTGTGGCCATATCCTCCTCATACATTTTTAATGCTTCAGACAGCACATCTTTACTGTGCAATACCCTATCAACTGCCCAAAATAAATTAACCGCCGTTGGTCTTGCGGATTTAATCTCATCAGCTGCTTTATCTAGATCAACGCCATGAATATCTGCAAGTGCCATTCCAAAAGCAGCGGCCACCCCAATTACAGGAGCGCCACGTACAGTCATATTTTTAATTGCCACAATAACATCCTGATAATTATCACAATACATTTGAGTTAACTCATCTGGAAGTTTTCTTTGATCAATAAGTTTTAATTTATTGTCTTCCCATTCAAGTGTTTTCATTTTAACAACCTATTTTAAAAAAAAAGTATAAATACGAAAAGCATAATTAAGTGTTAGTTTCTAATTTGTTATGCAAATGCATAGATTGTTTATAATTATGCTTCCCATTTAATATCCAAAATGGATTGAATAGAGAGGTATATTAAATACACCTAATTAATAATTTTCATATTCTCATTTATAAATTTTTACAAACAACCATTGAAAAAGCCTTTAATTTAGGAGTTCCTAAATAATTAAGCGCTTTCAGTCATGATAGGTACTACTTGTTTTTTACGTGAAACAACACCTTCCAACAATACGGTATTATTGTCAAGTTTCACATTATACGCTTTTTCAACTAACTCTGCATTTTTACCTAATGCGATAACTTGAGAATTGCTATTTACAATATCAGTAATCAAAAGCATGAATAAATCAAGATTTTCCTTATCTATTACCTTATTAATGCCTTCTTCCAAATCATCCTTCATCGCCATTACATCATTAATATCTGCAGTATTAACTTGATTTACAATTGATTTGACATTTTTAAAATCAATTTGTTTTGCATCGAGAGCTAAAATTTCATCAATTGTGAAGCTACTCAAATCAGTGCCTGCTTTAAGCATTTCTAAACCATACTCTTCAGCATCGACTTCAGCAATTTTAGCAAGTTTTTCAACAGCAATTTTATCATCTTCAGTAGTTGTTGGAGATTTTAGAAGTAAAGTGTCTGAAATAATAGCAGACAACATCAAGGTAGCTATTTCTTTTGAGATTTCAACTTCATTTTCTTCATATAATTTAAATAAAATAGTTTCAGTACAACCTACAGGTTCAAATCTTAAGAACAATGGATATGAAGTAGCTAATGCTAATTTATGATGATCAACAACTTTTAAGATATTTGCATTTTCTAAATTATCAACTGATTCCGCTGGAGAGTTATGGTCAACCAATATGACATTTGCCCCATCTACAACATCGTCTAAAAGTTCAGGCGCATCAATGTCTAAAAAATTTAAGATAAATTCCGTTTCCTTATTAATATTTCCTAATCTATACGCTTTAGCGTCAGTATTACCTAATTCATTTTCTAAGTTAGCCATGACAATACTTGATGTTATGGAATCACTATCCGGACTTTTATGTCCAAAAACGTAAGTTTTAACCATCTTATTACTACTCCTCTAATTCAATAATATTAACTTTAATATTACTTATTAATTTTTCTTCTTTATCAATATTTAATATTGCCACAGAAGCTTTGGAGTCAATAGGTTTATTTAAACTTCCAGGATTAACTAAACACATATTATTAGTAAATTTAAAATGTGGTTTGTGGGTGTGACCGGTAATTACAATGTCCGCCCCTTGTGATTTGCCAAATTCATATAATTTCTCATAATTATCTGAAAGGTCCATACCATGATTTAAAGCTATTTTAAAATTATTCACGATTATAATTTCAGTTAAATTTAAATCAAGACTATCTGCATTACCTTTAACCGCAATAACTGGAGCGATTGTACTCAATTCATTCAGTACTTTTTGTTGAGTTACATCTCCTGCATGGAGGATTAAATCTACACCTTTAAAATGTTTGCTTACATTTTCAAGAATTTCAATATTCTCTTCACCAACATGGGTATCTGAAACAATTCCGATTTTAGTCATATATTAAACTCCTTTTAAAATAATTTTTAATGTTTAATATTATGTAAATAATACATTAAAAATATTTAGGTAAATCTAAAAAAAAATAAATAAAAAAAGCATTTAGTAATGACTTTGGGGAGTCATTCCTAAATGATGGTCTTCGCTTTTCTTACCCGGAATTCCATAAGCATCCGCCCTACATTGAGTGCATGCTCTAAACACTGGTATAATTTCTTCAACTTCTTCTCTGACTTTTTCCATCATAGAACAGTCTGGACGTTGATAATGTTTCATTTTACCTAATGGAATCAATGGTAAAACATTCATTAAAGCAGCACCACGTTTTTTAACTTCTTTAGCTATTTCAACAATGTGTTCGTCGTTTAATCCAGGAATTAAAACAGAATTGACTTTAACAACCATTCCATTAGCCGCTGCTTTTTCAACACCATCCAATTGATTTTTGATTAAAATTTTAACGGCATCATATCCTTTGTAAACTTTTCCTTCATATTTAATGAATGAATAAATATCTACAGCAATATCCGGATTAATTGCATTAATAGTAACAGTGACAGAATTAACTCCAATTTCTGCAAGTTTATCTGCATATTTTGGAAGCAATAATCCATTTGTACTCATACATTTAATTAAATCTGGTTGTTCTGCTGCCAATTTTTCAAAAAACTCAAATGTTTCCTCATTAGCCAGTGAATCTCCAGGTCCAGCAACACCTACAACTGAAATTGGACCATCTGCAGTTACATCATTAATATGAGTTATTGCATCATCAGGCTTCATTATACAACTAGCTACACCAGGCCTATCTTCCTCATTATTAATATCTCTTGTACAGAAGTTGCAAAAGATATTGCACTTTGGTGCAACTGGTACATGTGCTCTTCCGACTTTATCATGCATTTTTTCATTAAAACATGGATGTGCTTTTGTTATATGTGCAAATCTTGAACCATTGTGTTCATTCATATACTACCCCTCCTTAAACATAACTTCTGTTAATTTGTATTGATACGAACAAATATATAAATCTTTCTACATACCCTTATTTAATTCATCGATATATTCTTGAGCTTTTTCAATCCATGCATCTTTAATTAATTCATCAGTTGATACAACAGCTACAATATCTCCACTGGATAAGTCTTTAATGATTTTGAAACCTTCCGGCAATATTCTAAAGACAGCATCGTAAATACGCCTTTGTAAATTAGAGTGAGGATTATCAATGACCATAGTTTTCAAATCTGTGAAATCCCCTTTGATTTCAAGCTGATACCTATTTGGTTGATAAATTTCATCTCTAGAAAATTTTTTCCATAACTCCTTCAGGATATTTGGAAGATAGTTCTCATCATCAACAAGAATTCTAGTAACATCTGATTCTTTATCATAAAGTAAATTAGCTACATCCTCAAATTTAATAATAGTTGAAGTTTTCCTCATTTTAATAGCCAAGATAAACACCGGATCATCAGGATTAACATAAGCTTTTAAATCTTCTACAGAAGCACCTAAAACTAAATCTTGAAAGATTTGTTTTATGATGATTTCATAAACTTCTGCACCACGCTCATCATAACATTCAACTAACATCGAATCAATCCTTTAAAATTATTTATCATCATTTCTATGACCCATTCCAGATACTAAAAGAGCTGAACCTACAGCACCAATATGTTGGGAGTATTCCGGAACAATTACTTCAATTCCACCTAAAGTCTCACTTACTGCTTCAACAAGACCTGAAATTAAACTAGTTCCCCCTACCTGAATCAATGGTTCACGAATATCAATTTCTTGAAGCTGTTGTTCGTAAACTTGTTCAGATACAGAGTGACAAGCAGCTGCCGCCACATCTGATTTTAAACCCCCTGCAGCAAGTGTAGTAACAAGGTCCTGAATACCAAATACAATACAGTAAGAGTTTAACATTGCTTTTCTCCAATCACCTTTAACAGCCAAAGGTCCGAGTTCGGTAATATCAACATCTAACCTACGGGAAGTCATATCTAAAAATCTACCAGATGCTCCAGCACAGATACCTCCCATAGTAAAGTTATCAGGAATACCATTATTAACAGTAATTACCTTGTTATCCATACCACCAATATCCAAAACAGTAGCTTCACCTCTTTGACAATCTGCAAGATATACCGCACCTTTAGCATTGACAGATAACTCTTCTTGAACAAGTTCCGCTCCGAATTTTTGACCCATTGTGAATCTGCCATAACCAGTAGTTCCAATACCTTCAATATCATCCCACTTGTAATCAGTTTCACTAAATGCCTCTGCTGCAGCGGTTTCAGCTGATTCGATAATATCTTTAGTAGCTGTCCAACCAGTTCCAATAACTTGGTTGTTTTCCATAAGAACGGCTTTTGTAGTAGTTGAACCTGAGTCCAAACCAAGAGTAAGTCCTTCTTGTTTTTCACGAGCAAGAATACTTCTGCGAGTTACAGTAGTGGCTAATGCTTCCATACGGATGAATAATTCATCTGCTTTAGTTCTTTCAGTGAATGAATAAGTAACTACTGGAATACGTGTATTTCTTTGTATAAATCTTCTTATTTCATTCCTGACTAATGCTCCTTCAGCACATCTAAAACAAGTTGCAATAAATACTGCATCAGGTTTGCATCTGCCTTCAACAATAGCCATAGCTCTTGCAATCATTAATTTTAAACTTGAACTTTGAGCTGAAAATCCAAATTTTTCATAAGATTCATCAATATAATCTAAATCAATTTCTGGAAGAATAATTTCAGCACCGAACTTATTTGCTGCTTTTTCAATCTCCTTTTGAACACCACTATACTCTGTTCCACATGAAACTAATGCTATTTTAACCATTTATTCTTCCTCCTTAACAGTCCCTTCAAGTGAATCCACAAACTCATTGATTTTATTTACCATTAAATAAGTTTCATCTTGATTTGTAGGATAAGTTAATTCTAAAACTGGAATTCCCTTATTTCTAAGTAAAAATATTGATAATTCATTAGTTCTTGCACAGCCAATGCACCCAAAGCCATAAGGGGCATTATCAACTATGATAGCCGCTTCAGCTTCATCTATAAGTGGTCCAATAATAGACATTCTTCCACGAACGCCTGAAGGAACTTCGATAGCTGCATACCTAAGACCTTTAATTGGATCGTCTTCTGTAATATTCATTGGTGGAGAATCAATCTCCGGATCTTTTATTTTTTGTCTAATTTGTTTTTGTAAAACTAAAGGAGTGTGACCTCTCCTTTCAAGTAAATCTGCTAAAATTAATGAATTTGGAGGATATATTCCGATTTTAACCATAATTACACCTACTCTTCTTTATCTAAACATTCATTCATGATTTTTTTAAATTCATCAACACTAATTGGTTTTTTCTCCTCTATTTCAACTTCTTTAGGATTTTCTAAAGCGTTAGAAACAAAACCAAGTATTCTGTACTCCTTTTCCATTTGGTGGAAACCTTCTCTAGGTCCAAATCTGTGACCTCTACAACGTCTAGGGTCACCTGGAGCAAATCCTCTTTCTTTTGTAAAAATATGATGTGGGTCGAGTTTTTTAATCTCTTCAATGGCCTTATAAACATGTTCACTTTTTCCACTAATCATAGATCCATAGCATGTATTTTTTATTGTAAGTGGCAGGCCAAGCATATGAAATGCAGTTACAACTTCCTGTTCACTTACATGAGCTCCCGGACCAATAAAAATCATACGAGTGATTACATCAGGATCCCAATCTTCTGTACCCAAATCAGGACTCATGGTTAGATTCTGTGACATACACTACAACTCCTTCATTTAATTGTTCAATATAATCATAATCAGAAGTAATATCTCCAATTATATTTGTTGATTCGAAATTCTCCGCAGTTGGGCCAAAATCATAATTATCTTCAAATCTAATACCAATTAAACCGGCATTTTTTGAAGCCATGTTTGAAATTCCAATTTGACCCCTTATTACCTTCTCAACAGGATTGTTTTCAGGAACTAAACCTTTAGCTAATTTCTTATCACCTTCAAAGATAACAATATGCATTCCAGGTACTGCAAAGTGAACTTTAATTTGACCAACTGGATTTTCTAAAAGACCTGACATGAATTTAAAGTACCTTACAGATCTTGGCGCATTTTCGTTAAATTTGATAGTACATAAATCTTCTTTATTAACTGCTTTAGTTATTACCTTGCCTTCTCTTAAAATATCAATTGTATGCTTTGGAGTTTGTTCAACAATGATGGCATTATCATCCACAATTCCATCAATCATATGCTCAACACCAACGGCAGATAACATTTCGCTAGCTTCACGTTGAGTTTTATTTAATAACATCAATCTTTGTTGTTCAGATTTAACTGTTATGAAGTCATTTTCCTTTGCAATATCAATAATCTCCATACCATTTACAATTTGACCAACAGTAGTGTGATTTGGAGTCAATACTCTATTTGCACGATAAATATATAATCTCCCAACACCAACACCAGTATTTCTAACCGTAATAGTTCCTCTACTTCTTAAAGTATTATCCTCTTTAGGTTTTTCGATTCCTGCAAGTTCATAAAAACCTACAAATGATTCACTATCGTATGAAACTTTTATTCTACCATCCTTAATAAGCGAGAATAAATGTTCGACACATACAGGAGAGTCTTCATTAATATTAAATGAAATATAAGTATATAATTCATTACCTTCTTCTAAAACAGTGTTTAAATCAGATACTGAAGCACTATCAGTAGTTGTGCTTCTTTCGATAACCGGTTCAATACCAGTTACTTTATCATCATCTGTCAAATTATCCAATGTTTTTTTACCACCAATAATATGGGCAAAAATACCCTTATTGTATTGAGGTACACTGTAGACATTTGTAGTATTCTCTTTAAGCATTATTAAATGAGTTGACTCATTACTAAAACTAGATAAACTTAAAACAACATCTCCTTCAAAATATTTATACTCATCAGAAGTGGGTTCTAAATCAGTTACAATAGGACCAATAGCAACCTCAGTTGGAGTTGACCATCTTATATCTAAATCGACAAATTCCCCATATTGATTTTTCCACACATCAACCAGAGGTTTGGCCTCATCAGATTCGTCTAATTGAATAATTATTGAACCCTTGTTTGTTTTAATTTTATACTTGCTAATATTTTTTTCCAGCTCTTTTTTACCTTTAATTAAGCAAATAATACTTCCTGGAGTATAAGGAGCATTTGTTTCATCAATGACATCTTGAATTGTTGAAGCATCTGCTACATCAACCTCTTCTCCATTAATTTTAACTAACATACAATCACTTATATAATTATTTGAAACAAAAAGAGACGGAAACGATATTATTTTAAAAAAAAACTACATTGAGAAATACAATAATAACCACCAAATCCAAATGCATTTATATGAGATAAAATTATTTACAGATAAACAGCAAATCTATTCCATAAAATGCATTACTTACTTATGATTTAGTATTTATGAAAATAAGGATTATACTTCAATATTGCAAAAAATAAAAGAATCGAAGCTATTTTTTAGCTTCAATAACTGTTATTCCATTCATGTAAGGGACTAACACTTCAGGAATTTTAACAGAACCATCAGCTTGTTGATAGTTTTCTAAAATACAACACATGGTTCTTTCAGTAGCAATAGCTGTACTGTTTAGAGTGTGTAGTATTTGAGCATCCCCAGAACCTGCTCTTCCAAAACGTGTTTTGGTTTTACGAGCTTGATAATCTTTACAATTAGTGCAGGACACTAATTCACGAAACGATTTAGAACCTGGGAACCAAGCTTCTAAATCGTATTTAATAGCTGCATTGTCATTTAAAGCAGACGATACAATAGTTATAACTTGATATGGAAGGCCTAATTTTTGATAAATCCTTTCAGTCACTTCCATTAAGTGATCATGCTGATTTCTTGAATCTTCAGGAGTTGAATAAATGAATTGTTCAATTTTTTCAAATTGATGAACTCTGAAGATTCCTAAAGTATCTTTCCCATGAGAACCTGCTTCTTTTCTAAAACAAGTTGATAGGGCACAGTATCTAAGTGGTAAATCATTAGGGGAGATAATTTCATCTCTGTGAAGTGCTGCTAGAGTTTGTTCTGCAGTTGCAATCAAATACATGTCTTCATTTTCTACTTTGTATAAGGTTTCTTCAAATTCGCCTAATTCAGAAGTTTCAGCTGCGACTTCACCTTTTACAAAGAATGGTGTTTGCATTGGAATATAACCTTCACTTTCAAGCTCTGAAAGTGCAAATTGAATTAAAGCTAAGTTTAAATGTAGGATGTCTCTTTTCAAGTAATAAAATCTTGCTCCAGCAATACTTGCTGCGGTTTCAAGGTCGGCACCATCAATTCTATTAATTAAATCCACATGATTTAAAGGTTCGAAATCAAATTCCTTAATATCCCCATGGGTTCTAACTACCTCATTATCATCTTCGGTGTCTGAAATTGGAACATCATCATCAATTATGTTTCCTACTTTGTATCTAAAATCATCACGAAGTTTAAGGCATTCAGCATCTTTTACAGTAAGCTCCTTGATTTCAGCTGCAACTTCTTTTGACCTCTTAATTACCTCATCTAAATTACCTTCCTCTTTTGCTTTTTTAAATGATTTTGATAATTTATTTTTTTCAGACCTAAGGGAATTAAGTTTTCTTTCACCTTCCCTCCATAAAGTATCATATTCTATTACTTTTTCAACATTTTCAGTATCTCTAAATCTCTTCTTTTCAGAGTCTATAATCAATTCGGGATTTTCTCTGAATAATTTTATATCTAACAATATTTTGTCCCCTAAAATATTTTATACAAATATAATTTTGATTCTTTTGTTTTTTAAACTTAATGCTAAAATGTCTCTTTCAAAAACTTGTGTGATTTCACTTTGATAAATTTTTCATTAAAAACATTTTCCGGATATTTAGAGGCATTCTTATAATTTAATACTAATAAATCGCTTATTGTGAAATAAATTAAGCGCATATTAATCAAAAAATAATCTATCATACAAGTTTTCAGACCCTTAATATAAACTTACTCTTGATAAAAAGAAATTGTGTTAAGAAATGCTTAATAATGATTTAAATAGTTATCATTCAAAGAAAGAAAAAAGAATTAAAAAAGGTTTCTTTTATAACAATTTTTCTTCCCATTCTTTAACTTTAAAACCAACTAAGACAAAGTCATCTCCAACAATGATCGGTCTTTTAACAAGCATTCCATCAGTTGCAAGTAAATCAAATTGTTCTTGTTCGGACATATCTGGAAGGCTATCTTTAAGCTTTAATTCACGATATTTCATGCCGCTAGTGTTGAAAAATCTTTTAAGTGGCAGACCTGATTTTTTCCACCAAATTTCGATTTCATCTGATTGCGGATTATCTTCAACAATGTGTCTTGAGTCATATTCAATATTGTGCTCATCTAACCATTTTTTAGCTTTACGGCAAGTTGAACATTTAGGGTATTGTACAAATAATACTTTGATTATCTCATGCTTTTTCGTTACCATGATTAATAATATGAGTATACTATTAAAAATAATTAATGTGACAGTATGGTTTAATAATATCTAATTAATTTATATTTAAAAATATTTGAGTATTTGAGAAAAATCATCAATACATTCTAAAATATACTCATTTTCCCAATCATTTTGATTACCATAACCCCATTTAACAATAACACAGTCGATTCTGGCATTTTGAGCAGTTTTTATATCTGTATTAGAATCCCCAATATAAAGGATTTCATCCAGACCAACACCAGCTTTTTTAATTATTTTATTAACTCCACAAGGATCCGGTTTTGAGGGGCAGTCAAAATCATGACCTCTTATTAAAATAAAATCAATATCTCCAAAGAATTTATCCATAAAAGTTTCAATCGAATCGGTGAATCTATTTGAATTAATAGCCAGTATTACATTTTGCTTTTCTAATTTTTTTAAGATCTCATGACTTTTGGGAAATGGAACTGAATGTTCTTTTTTGAAGGATAATATAAGCTCAAATATGTTTTTTAACCATTTCGATATTTTCAGGAGTATTTTTATCTTTTAAAACAAGTGAAACAATATCATCGATTTTTCCACCTAAATTACCAATATATTCCTCACGAGTTAAAGTTGGAAGATCATGAATTGTTAAAGCTTTATTAAAACATATTACAACATCGTTGACCGTATCCATTAGTGTTCCATCAAAATCAAAAATAGCAAGTTTTTTCATAGGTTAACATCTGTTTAACTAAATTAAATAATTATGCATAAATTATTTTTATTTCTAAAACATCATTGAAACAAAAGGTTCGCTTATCGGTCACATCCATCAACAAGCATGTATTATTTTGAATGTAATTTTAGGAAGAAGATTCATTAGATGATTCTTTCTAATTTTAACAATTCCATTTTTTTATCAATTCCCGCTGCATATCCCGTTAATTTTCCATTTGAACCAACTACCCTATGGCATGGGATTAAAATAGATATTGGATTGTGACCAACTGCACCCCCGACAGCTTGTGCAGACATTGTTGGAGAAATCATTGATGCAATTTCCCCATATGTTAAAGTTTCACCATATGGAATTTCAGATAATATTTTCCAAACTTTTTGCCTAAACTCACTACCTTGAGGATTTAGTTTAAAATCGATTTCGGGATTATTGCCATTGAAATATTCATCAAACCAATTAATTACCTTTTTAAATATGGTCAAATCATCTTTCTGAATAATGTCCTCATTAATTGTAGCTTTAAAATATTTTTGACCATAAAACCAAACCCCAACAATAGATTCAGCGTCACCTACAATTAACATTTCCCCTAATGGAGAGTCATAATTAGTTGAATAATACATTTTATCATGACAAATCTATGTATCTTTATCTACAAATAGTTAATTACAATATGATTTAATTTCAAAGTAAAGAAAACAATATTCAATCCCTGCTGATTAATTGCCACAAGTTCCAGACAGCTTTTTTATTCATTTTAGATATTGCTCTTTGAGTTTTTATTCCTTTAGGACATACATCTTCACAGGCAATGGATTTTACACAATGAGAGAAGAATTTATCTTTATATTTACTTTTTAGACGTTTAATATGATTTGAATCAGATTCTTGTGATATTAATTTAGAAGCTGAAACTGCAATTGGAGTTCCAACAAAATCTCCCCCTCCATAATTCGGACAGGCTTCAACACAACATCCACACATTAAACACAACGACATTTCATATTCAAAATCAATATCGTTTTGATTAATTTTAGAGTTACTTTCCAACCATTGCTCACATTCAATTAAATCATTGTGCAATTTAGATTTATCAACTTTTAAGTCTTTAATAACTGGGAATTTTGATAATGGTTCTATTGTTATTTCTCCATATTCTTTAATCATTATTTCTTCGTTTAAAAATGTTTGGCAAGCCAATTTTGGTTGTGAGTTAATTACCATTGCACAAGACCCACATAAACCTTGAAGACAACTGCATTGATATACTATTGCCCCAATTTCATCAAGCATGGTTGTAACTGGAATATTTAAATTGCCAGAATATTTAAATTCCTTGAATTCCCCATCAATTTTAATTTTAACCGTTATTTCACTCATCTAACTCCTCAAATGAAATTTTTATTTCCCCATCATAGTCAATGCAGGTTATTTTCCTATATTCCTCTTTAGTTTGAAGATATTCTTCCCTTTGATGAGCTCCGCGGCTTTCTTTTCTTTCAATTGCTGAAAGTATGCAAGCTCGAGCTAATGTAGTTAAATTTTTAATTTTCACATAATCATAATAACTCGAATTGGTATTAACATCACAATTTAAAGTATCCAATTGCTTTAAAGCCCCATACAATTCCGTTTCATTTCTATAAATTCCCATAGAGGTATTCATAATATTTGCAAGTTTATCTTCAATTGTGGAGAGTAACTCACCATCAAATGAATCCTTCCATGAATTAAATGAATCAATTTGATTTTTCAGAGAATTAAAAACAACATCAGGATTAAAATATTCTTCCAATACAACATTTTGAGCTGCAATATAACCTCCATGGATTGCTCCAAGAAGCGAATTGCCACCTAATCTATTTGCTCCATGATACTGACATGAACATTCCCCAGCTGCAAATAATCCTTCAATATTGGTTTTGTGATTTTCATCAGTTTTAATACCTCCCATAAAGTAGTGAACCCCAGGATAGACAGGGATTGCATCACAAGTTGGGTCAATATTTAAATAACGGGTGCAAACCTCATAAACTTCATCCAATTTGATTTTAACTGTATCTTCACTTAAATGGCTTATATCCAGGTAGACTTGATTTTTTCCGCCCCGAGATGCCTTGTAAATACTTCTTGAGACAACATCCCTTGGCATTAACTCAGCCATTTCAGGATACCATTCTTTCATAAAGTAGTATTTCTCGCCATTTTGATTAACATATAAGTTTCCACCTTCTCCACGAGCTGCTTCAGTTATTAACATTCTTTTTGAAGGTGTTTTAACAGTTGTTGGATGGTATTGTATCATTTCAAGATTAGCTAGTCTTACACCTTGAATTAATGCTTTTGCCGTTACATATCCATCATTTAAAACAGACCCTGAGGTTTTTCCAAATAATTTATTCAATCCTCCACTTGCCAGAATAACTGAACCTGTAAAAGCCTTAATCTCTTGTGTGTCTTCATTAATACAAATTACCCCTAAACATTGATTATTATCCAAGATTAGAGATAAAAATCTCCAGCCAACATACCTTTTAACTTTATCTTCTGCTTCTTTTTTTCTACATAATGCTGTAAGGGCAGTTACAATTTGTTTTCCGGTTCTTGCTCCTGCATAAGCAGTTCTTGCAAATTTTTGACCGCCAAAGTATCTTAAATCAATGTTGCCATCATCACGAGTGAAGCTAACTCCAATATTTTCCAGCCATTTGACAATTTTTGAAGCATCATATGTTAATTTCAAAACTGATTTGGAATCGTTAATTTCACAGCCGCTATTGATTGTGTCTTGATAATGTTTATCTACTGAATCATTTTCACCTTTGGTGTTAAGTGCAACATTAATTCCCCCCATTGCCATTACAGATTGACTAGATTCAGAGAATGTTGGTGAAATCAAAGTTACATTTGCACCTAAATCACTAGCTTTAATAGCAGATGTTAAACCGGCTAAACCCGATCCAATAACAACAACATTCACAATATCACCCCATAATACACTATTTCAGCTAAAATTGCTATTAAAAGCAAAATGCAGATAGTGAGATTGAATTTATCTTTAAAATTAACAAATGAATTTTTATTATCTAAAAATCCGAAAGATACCAGTAAACGAGGAATACTTACACGTAAATGCATGGAAATTGAAGCGAACAATAAAATATCAATTAAGAAATGCAATAATTTAAAATGAAACTCTGAAGAGAAATTAATCGGAAGCATCATATATGAAAAAATATGCAAACCTACAAAGATGACAATGCAAATTCCTGTGATGAATTGTTGTGTGGTTTCGGCAATTAGTTTAGGATACACCTTATTTTTCCTCATTTTGTCTTTCAGATAAAGATAAGAACTAATTATAATATGCAAAACTAGGGGATAAAATAATCTTCTACCGGTTATTTTAAAACTTGGAGAATAATCAATCAAACCATATAAAAATAATAAAGATAAAACAGCATGATTTACAAACATTAGAATCATGATTATTACTAATAAACTGTTTATCTTTCTTAGCGGAATCATTTTAATCTAAGTAGGATTTGGAGAACTTTTCAAAATCTTCATCACTCATAGGTTCGAGAGTTGACACCTTTTCATTTGTCATAATACTTGAAGCAAGAGTCTTGTATTCTTGTGTTTCATCACTTTCAGGATATTTTTCTACTACGGTTTTTGCATCCAATTCGGCATCTTGAATTAAATTACTTCTATGAACTGTTCCAATTACATGAGTTCCTATCTTTTTGGCAAATTCACTAACAATTTGCTCTTCATTTTCCACATTCCTACAATTGCAAACAATACCGCTTAAATTACCTTTAAGCTTTTTAACACCACGAACAATATTATTTGCAGCATAAAGTGCCATATATTCACCAGAAGTTACAATTAAAACTTCATCAGCATATTTTTCACGTAAAGGAACTGAAAAACCGCCGCAAACCACATCCCCCAATACATCATATACAACAACATCCAAATCTTCATCAAAAATACCTAGTTTTTCAAGCCTTTTCATGGCCACTATAACACCCCTTCCCGCACAACCAACACCAGGTTCGGGTCCGCCACTTTCAACACACTGAATGCCTTTAAAACCACTGAAAACCAATTCCTCCTTTTCAGGATTCCTATTTTCCTTTAATGTATTGACAATAGTCGGAATTCTTTTTCCACATAAAGTACGTGTAGTATCAGCTTTTGGGTCACAACCAATGACTAAACAGTTTAAATCATCACTTGCCCACACAGCAGATAGATTAGCTACTGTAGTGCTTTTTCCTATTCCACCTTTTCCATAAATAGCTATTTTTTTAATCATTATAAATCGCTCATGTTTTTAATTCTCAAAACTGAAGATGCAACTGCACATATAGTAATTATTAAAGACAATATTAATGTTATATTTTTAGAATTTATTAATATTACTACGATTGGTAAAGTATAAAACATTAGTGCTACAAAAGTGCCGAATTTCTCATACTTTAACCCATCACGTCCAGAAGTTATGAAAAATTCTAGTATTTTTAAAATAATAATAAATAAAAACCAAAATGGCACCAAATCAATCAAAACCAAAGACAATGTTGAAAAGAATATAAATAAAAAATCAAAAATAACATCTATCCGAGCACCATTAGGAGAAGCCAAATCATGTTTTCGAGCCCAAAAACCATCTAAGATGTCACTTAACACAGTTAATCCAAATATGATTATTAAACTTATAATATTAAATTCAAAAAGAACCACATATAAAAATGATAATCCGAAAAATAGTCTAGAAGCTGACAGAAAGTTTACAATAAGTTTATTCATGAAAAAACCTTCATTATGTTTTAATTAATTTATATACAAAATCGTTTTGGCGAACTTTATCTGGAATAGCTATTGCCACATTACAACCTTTATTTACACTTTCAACAGATTTTCCTTCAATCTGCATGGATTCGATTGTGTGAGTAATAGATCCTGTAGTTTTACCTTGAATTATGATTTTATCCCCCAGCTTCAAATCATCCCAAATTCTAAGCTCTGCTGCCTTAACTTTATTGTAGTAGTTAACCACCTGACCAATGTCTTTTTTAATATATTTCGATTGGTTATCCTCACTTATCTCAAATGGAGTGCTGAAGTAAAAATTAGTGTCAAATCCACGATTGAACACACTTGTTAATTCATCCATCCACTCTGACCTAACTTCATAGCCAGTTGGATTATCTGAATAGCTATCAATAGCTTGCCTGTACATTCCTGTAACCATAGCACCATAATCAGGACTTCTAGCTCTTCCTTCAATTTTAAATGATGCAACACCACTTTTCATTAACTCGGGAATGTATTCGATCATGCACATGTCTTTTGGTGAAAAAAAGTTGGTTCTATAACTTCCATCATCACTACCGGAGATAATAAAACTCTCATCTTCAACATCAGAGAAATTAACAACATTATCCTCACCTTCCTCATATGTTAATGTCCAGTTTTTACGGCAAGGCTGTAAACAGTCCCCACAATTAGCACTTCTTCCATACAACCCATAGCTTAAAAAACACCTTCCAGAAATTGCCATGCAAATTGCACCATGAATAAAAATCTCAGTTTCAATTGGAGATTTGCGAGTAATATCCGTAATTTCAGCCAGGGAAAGCTCACGAGATAAAATAGCCCTTTTAGCTCCTAATTTCTTAAGGGTTTTAAGAGTGTATGAGTTAGTAACATTTTCCTGAACGCTGATATGTGCTTCAAGACCATGTGAAACAGTATCTTCAATCAATCCAATGTCAGATAAAATAAGTCCGTCAATTTCTGATGAGGAGATTTTCTCTAAGCTATCTTCCAATTGACATGCTAAAGATTCATTTAAAATAATATTTGTACATAAATAAGTTTTAGCCCCATATTCTTTAGAAATTTTAGAAACTTCATTTAAATCATTTAAAGAGAAATTTTTAGCATTGGCCCTCATATTATAATCATCAAGACCCAAGTAAACTGCATCAGCACCATTTTCTAAAACAGCGCGTAGCGAAATAAAATTCCCTGCAGGAGCTAATAATTCAACCATGATTATCTAAGGTTTATAATAAGTTTCAGCTTCAATACCCTCAGGAAGTTCTGTAGGATATCTCTCATTAAGACATCCCAAACATAGATTTTCTTCAGGCATACCAATGGCTTCAACTAAAGCATGCAAAGTAATGTATCCTAAAGTATCAATGTCTAATTGCTCTTTAATTTCTTCAATGCCATAATTAGCTGCAATCAACTCTTTTTTAGTTGCCATTGCAACACCATAGTAACATGGAGAAATTACAGGAGGACATCCTACTAAAAAGTGTATTTCAGCCGGTTCGGATTCTTTTACAAGATCTAATAATTTTTTAGAGGTGGTTCCTCTTACAATACTGTCATCAATTAAAATAATCTTTTTGCCTTTAATGGCTTCTTTTATAGGATTTAATTTAAGTCTAACAGCCAATTCCCGTTCTTCTTGAGTCGGCATGATAAATGTTCTTCCAACATAACGGTTTTTAATTAATCCCTCACCGTAAGGAATTCCAGAAGCTCTAGAAAATCCAATAGCAGCAGGAATTGATGAATCAGGAACTGGAATTACCACATCTGCATCAATAGGATATAATTCATATAATTGCTTGCCGATATTCATCCTAGTCTGATAAACATTAATACCATCAATGGTACTATCAGGTCTTGCAAAATAAACATATTCAAACATGCAATGTGACAAACCACATTTATCAGCAATTTCTAACATATGGGAGTTAATTTCATTATTGTCAAAGTAAACAACTTCCCCAGGAACAATATCCCTGATGTATTTAGCATTGATTACGTCAAAAGCAACAGTTTCAGAAGCTAGAATATAATCATCACCTCGCTTAGCAACTGCAAGAGGTTTGATTCCCATAGGATCCCTCACACCATACAATTCACCATTGACAAGTATTGTTAAAGCATAAGATCCAACAAGTTTTTTTGTTACAGATTCTATTGAATCGATGATACTTTTATTGTTATAGTAATGCTCATTTTTAAGCATATAACATATTACTTCAGAATCAGTGTCAGATTTGAATTCATAACCTTCAGCAATTAATTCTTCCCTCAATTCTGCTGAATTAACAATATCCCCATTATGAGCCATCGCTATAAATCCATCATCAAAATCAGTTACAAAAGGTTGAGAGTTTTCAAGTTTTGACTGGCCAGTGGTTGAATATCTTACATGACCCACAGCCATACTACCTGACAAATTTTGAATTTCATAGTCTTTGAAAACATCAGTGATTAAACCCATACCGCAGTAATAATTTAAACCTTTTTTAGGATTAAAAGTAGCTATTCCTGCTGATTCCTGACCTCTGTGCTGTAAAGCATATAAACAATAATAAACTAATGATGCAACATCCTTAGATTCATCTTTAGAATGAAATCCAACAATACCACACTTGTCTTCCATTTCGCCTTGCATGTGCTAACTCCAATTTAAAATATAATAGTATTTTTAGTCAAACTAGTATAAAATAATTAATGTTTCATTCCCAAAAGTTTTCAAAAGAGTTAGGGATTTCATATTCCTCATCAACTTCAGGAGATTTTGTCTCTTCAGAACTTAATTCTCTTTTTAAATCATCACTATTATCATCAACAAATATTAATGCAGTTCTAACAATATTTAACCATTCAATTGCTTTATTTCTAGATTCCGCAGCAATGTAACCTTGTCCAACAATGATATTATCAGGTTTAAACTTGTTTGTAGCAATTACAATCCTTTTCTCATCAACCAAGTCTTGATGAAAATTATCCTGCCACAATTCATTTAAATTAAAAATTTCTAAAATTTCTCTTGAATAAATATCCTCATAACGTGATTTGAATACGGAATAATCTGCTTTAATCTCATCAAAATCTTCACGCAAATCACTATTTTCACGAGTTATTACTTCTTGTTCTTTTAAAAGTTGATTATAATCATCTAAAAGATTATTATAGTTATGGGTTACTTTCATCAGTTTATTTTCCAAAGTATGGATGTTAATTAAATTTAAAGAATAGGATAATGTTGATTTTATTATTGAATTTAAAATCTCTTTTTCAGCCAAATTAAAATCAATAGATTCGTCTTCAACAATAATATTATTATAATCAAACAATCCAATATTGTTAAAATCAGTTTTTAATTCATTAAATAGGATATTATATGTTTCATCATGACCATAACCGCCAATGAGTAAAATATCAGCACCACTAGCTACTTTTTTAACAATGTTCAATTCCACTGTTGGTATAATTGATGAAACAATAATATTGTAATCATTTGCAAGTTGAATATTGTTAACGGCTTTTGATACAAGCTGTGCAACATCCAAACCACTTACAATTATACGAACATCAATTTTAGATTCATGAGTTTCGCTTTCCATATACTATTACCTAAATTCCATTAATTTTTTGATGCCATTTCCAAGAGGACTCTACAATTTTTTCTAAATCATATTTTGGAGTCCAACCAAGATTATTTTGAATTTTAGAAGAATCCGCTACTAATCTGTCAGGATCTCCTTCACGACGTTGTCCAACTTTAACTTCAAAGTCTTTTTTAGTGACTTTTTTACACATTTCAATTACTTCACGAACAGAAAATCCCTGACCATTCCCTAAATTAAACACATCGGATTTTCCATTATTGCATAAATATTCATATGCCTTAATATGTGCATCTGCAAGGTCATCTACATGAATGTAATCACGAATACAAGTTCCATCAGGAGTGTCATAATCCTCCCCGTAAATGTATATGCAATCACGTTTTCCAATAGCCGCATCTAATATTAACGGTATTAAATGGGTTTCAGGATCATGCAATTCCCCAATCTCACCATCAAAGTCACATCCAGATGCATTAAAGTATCTTAATGCAACATAATTGAAATCGCCTTTTTGAGCTTCTCTTTCAAGAGCTTTTTCAACTAACCATTTAGACTGCCCATAAGGATTTATAGGTTTTAAATCTGAATCTTCAGTAATTGGAATCTTTTCCGGAGTTCCATAAACAGCTGCAGTTGATGAAAAAATAAATTTATTTACATTATACTCCCGCATTACCCTAAGGAGATTAAGAGTATTTTTATAATTATTTTTAAGATATTTTTGAGGCATTTCAACAGATTCAGCTACTGATATAAACCCTGCAAAATGGATAACTCCCTCTATGTCATATTTTTCAAAAATTTCACTTAAATCACTACTTCCAATGTCACAGTTTTCTAAGTTTCCCCATTTTACGAAATTTTCATAACCATTTGAGAGATTATCTAAAACAACAGTCCCATAACCTGCATTGTGCAATGCTTTATTTGTATGAGAACCAATATAACCTGCACCACCAGTAACTAAAATCATTTAAACACCTAAATAAATTTACCCAATTTAAGTAATGCTTTTGGAGAGATTTTAATTAATTTTTGAACAATTTCAGTAGTTGAAATTTTCTCAAAGCTTTCACCTTGGAATGCATGAGCAATACTATTTAGTTCACTATCAGATAAAGTGAGTAAGTATTCTTGTACTTTTTTATATCTTTTAATATCATGATCAAGAGCTTCATGAGCCATTTTATCATATTGTTTTAAGAATTTTTTAGAACAATCTTCTTTAATAGCTTGAGCTGCCACTTGACCTGCACACATTCCTCCAGTCATGCCAGAGATAATTCCTCCACCAGTTAATGGATTTACTTGTCCTGCCGCATCCCCACATACTAAAATATTATCATCGTATAATTTTTTAGTCATTCCACCGACAGGGTCTCCGCCAACATTTAATTCAACAGCCTGAGCATTTTTTAAGTAAGGACATGTAGCTACAAAATCATCTAAATATTCTTTAGCTGTTTTTTCAGCTTTATGAGGCAATACTGCTAAACCAACATTAGCAATGTCATCTCCTTTAGGAAAAATCCAGACGTATCCACCAGGAGCACATGAACCTAAGTAAAATTCAATAATTCCCGGCCTTTCAAACTCAACATTACACATTTCATATTGAACCCCAGATTCCATTTCTTTAGCTTTTGCTGCTGGTCTAAGACCTGCCCATCTTGCAATATGTCCTTCAGGACCATCAGCTGCAATTAAAATTTTACATTTATAGTCTATTTTCTCGCCCATTGATTCAGTTTCAACAATGTATCCATCATTGATTTTTTCAACACCAGTTACTAAAGTTTTAATTTTAATTTCAGCACCTGCTCTAGCTGCATCCATTGCCATGTGTTTATCAAATACTTTTCTTTCAAGAATATATCCAGCTTCAGGTAATTTTACTTCATCACTAGTTAACCACACATCAGTTCCATCAGGAGTTTGTATTCTTACACCTTCGATTTCTTGAGTAACCCACCTTGGAGAAGGTTCGATACCTAATTTTTCAAGCCCTTCAATTGAAACTCCTTCAGCACATCTCTTTGGAGATCCAATTTCGGATTTTTTATCCATTAAAATTACTTTTGCTCCGCCTAAAGCAGCGTGTTTTGCTGCGCTTGAACCTGCAGGTCCGGAACCTACTACAATTACATCAGTTTCAATCATACTTAGTCCTCCCTTTCTAAAGCATCAATAGGACATGCTTCAATACAAATTGAGCATTCTTTACAGTTATCTTCGTTAAATACTAGACTATACTCTCTTACTTGAATTAAATTTTTTGGACAAACACCTGCACATTCTCCACAGAATGAACACCAATCTTTAACAATCATAAAAATATCTCCATTCAATATAAATAGTTTATTTTATGAATAATATAGATTCTTATATTATTTAAATATTTAGTTAGAAATAAGCAAAAAAGAGAATATAAATAAAAAAAATAATTTTAAAGTGTTATTTTACTAACAATACCGGAACATCAGAAGTTCTCAAAAGTCTTTCTGAGACTGAACCAATTTGAGTATCTGAAACACAGTTTTTATCAAATGAAACAAACCTGTTATTATTTGCCCCATGGGCATGGATAACCACTAAATCTGCTCTTGTTTGGTCAATGACAAATTTCATGTCCCTTAAAGGATCTGCTGTAAGTAAATGTTCAACCACATCAACACCTGCTTTTGAAGCTTTATCAGTGATTTTTCCTAAAAGTTCATCACCAGAATCCTCTTCTGAATCGTAACTATTTAATGAAAATTCTTCAAGAACATGTACAGCGGCTATTTTTGAGTTAAATTTCCGAGCTATTTCAATAGCTACATCAGCCGCTTTAGATCCATATTCAGAACCATCAACCGGAACTGCAATAATATCAAACATTAATTAATCTCCTTTTAAATAATCTGCATGACAGAAATCAATGAAATTATCCACTATTTCATCAATATTTCCACTATCCTCTATGATTTTACCTTCATCCATAAATATTGCTCTGTCGGATAATTCTTTAATAAAATCAGTATTATGTGAAATCATGACTATTGTAATATCATATTCTTTTGAAATTGATTTTAAAGCATTAGTTACATCTCTTAAAGTAATCGGATCTAAATCTCCAAATGGTTCATCTAAAAGTAAGAATTTAGGTCTTGAAACTAATATTAAAGCAAGCATTACACGTACTTTTTGACCACCAGACAGTTCATAGGATTTTCTAAATAAAATATCCATATCTAAGTCAAGACTTTCAAAGATATCCGCAACAGCTTCTTTTGTAGCAGTTTCAGGGAATCTTGGGAACAGATCATTTAAAATTTCACCATCAAGATTAATTTGTCTTAAACGTTCCTTAGCTTCAGTTTCAGGCAAATCAGTTAATAAATAAAATGAATCTAACAACTCTTCACTTAATCCTAATTTTTTAGCTCTCATTTTTGCTTCTTTAACAATATCCTGATTTTTATATCCGAGACGTGTAGCTAATTGATCTAGAACCGTTGCATAATGACTTAAAGCAAATTCTTGATGCATGAAACCTAATTTAGAACGTATTTTCATACGATTCAATCCCGGAATGTCAATATCAGCCCAGCCATCTTCTACTTTATATAATACTTCTCCTTCATCAGGATCATCTAATCCTCCAAGCATTCTTAAAAGTACAGTTTTACCAGCTCCACTTGGACCAATAATACTTAAGATATTCCCATTTCGTACCTTAAAGTTAATATCTTCAATTTGAAGAACTTCACCACCAGTTAATAGGTAGAATCTTTTATAAATATCCTTTACATCAATAACGTCTTCATCAGTTGAAATATTTTGAATATCCACAATATCATCCATATCTCTCATTAACTTATCACAGATTTCATCTGTTGAACCTTCATCAGCAATTTCACCGTCTTCAAGTAAAATTACCCTATCAGCTAAGTATTTTTGAACATCAGGCAAATGAGAAACAATAATAACTGTAATATTTAATTCCTTGTTGATTTTTTTAACCGCATCTAAAATTTCTTGTTTTGTTCTGGGGCATGCCATAGTTGCAGGTTCATCAAGAAGTAAAGCTTTAGGTTGTTTTGCAAGCTGTCTTGCCATGATAAGCCTTTGTTTTTCACCACCACTTAAAACAGATGCATAATGATCAGCTTTATGAGTAAGTGAAACCAATTCCAATAGTTCATCAGCTTCATGGCCAAATTCACTTTCTGCTATTTCAAAATTAGTATCTCCTTCATCAAAGTATTTACGTGCATATAATTTTCTTAAAACATTTTCACGTACTGTATCCGGCCATAACCCAAAAGATCTTTGAAGATGAATTGCAGTTTCTTTTTTAAGATTATTATAATAAAATTGAGAAGATGTGGAAGTTACTTTCACTTTACCAACTTCAATACTACCATCATCAATATGTTCAACACCTCTTAATGCTCTTAAAAGTGTTGTTTTACCAGACCCACTTTTTCCCATGATTCCAAGAATTTCACCTTCTTTAACTTCAAAACTAACATCTTTAAGAGCAGGAACTTTAGTTCCATCAGCTAATTCATATTCTTTACTTACATTTTCAACTTTTATCATTATTAATGCCCCTTTATACTTTATTAAGGTATATTTTTGAAACTATTTATATGTTAATAATTAAAATTAAAATAAGTGATGAAAATGGCTAGCGACACTAAAATTCAAGAATACATGAACAGTTTAGAAGAAGAAAAAATCATGATTGAAACACATTTTGCTAATATTGAAAGGATTTTAAGAGACAACTCTAAATTAGACCAGCAAAAAGCATTTGGACTACTAAATAACTTTAACACACTAAGTATCCAATATGACCAATTATGTAACGACCTAATTACCTTTATCAAAATATTTCAAGATAAAGGTTCACAGGAAATCAGGATTTACAAAACCGATGAATTAGTCGAACTTCTAGAAGATAGGATTAAGGAATTTTAATAATTGTAGTTAATTACAATTCTTCCATTAGATTGAGTAGTTGAATTTTCAGCTACCACCTCACCATTTCTCAATAATTGAACTTTAAGTTCTCCTTCACCATAATCCTGTTTTTGAACATCAAGAGAAACTCTTTCCCATGCAGCACAATCAAGTGTAAAACGTTTATTACCATAACCTGATTCTTTTACAAGATAATTTGGATCACCCATTTCAGCATACCAACTGCCTCCATATTGGATTACTGCTTTATAAGGATAAGAAGAAGTCTGGTGATTACTTCCATCATCAGAAACAATATTTAATGAATCTTGATTTGACGGTTGAGTACTGTTATAAACAAAAGAGAATAATAAAAATGCTATAACAATAATCCCCAACACTATTACGATTTTTTTACCTATACTCATATTCCAACTACTTTCTCTTTTTGTATTTTTTATTTTATTACCATCAGAGTCGGAAAGTAAATAAGTACAGTTATCACAATATACGGCTGTGGATGAATTCTCATATCCACACCGCGGACATTTTACCATATACCATAACCTTTTTTTATATCAATTATAAAAACATTATAAAAATACTTATATTTAAAGTTAATGCAAAACTAGTATTTTTTCATAAAAAATACATAGAAGTTAGTGATAATAATTATAGACATTTTCAGCCGTTTTTTGATTAATGCCCTCTGTTTTAGATAATTGCTCCAATGAAGCATTTTTAATGTTTTCAATACTTTCAAATTCTTTTAAAAGAGCAATCTTTCTTTTTTTACCCACACCAACTATATCATCAAGTGAAGAGGCTGAAATATTCTTGCTGCGAAGCTTTCTGTGATAGGTTATTGCAAATCTATGAGATTCATCACGCACTTGCTGAAGCAAGTATAATGCTTTATTGTTTTTTGGAATAATAATTGGGCGACTGGAATTTGGAGTGAATACTTCTTCAAACTCTTTAGCAAGACCTATAATTGGAATATGTGTGAGATTTAATTTTTCTAAAACTCCATATGCCATACCTAGTTGTCCTTTACCCCCATCGATGACTATTAAATCTGGTTCGGGGTCACGATCAACCATTTTTAATCTACGAGTCAATAATTCCTCCATCATTGCAAAATCGTTGGGACCGGGAGTTTGCATCTTAAAATGTTTATACATTTTTTTATTAGGTTTGCCATCTTTAAAAGATACCTTTGAACCAACAGCAAACTTGCCTGAAATATTACTAATATCATATCCTTCAATTACACGAGGCGATTTATCAAGCTTAAGGTATTTTTTAAGCTCAATTAATGATGATTCCATCTTTTTCTTTTGATGTTTGATGATTTCAGCATTTTTCTTAGCCATTTTAACAAGCCTTAATTTAACACCTTTTTGAGGAACTTTTATTTTAACTTTATTTCCTCTTAAATCACTTAACCAATCTTGAAGCAAATCCTTATCATCAATATCTTCATCTAAAAGAATTTGTTTTGGAATATGGCGATTATAACCATAATATTGTTGGATAAAAGCAGAGATAATTTCAGATGATGAATCATATTCCGATGCACTCATTAAAAAGTCATCACGTCCAACAATCTTACCATTTCTAATCGGCATTATAATAACTACCACCTCATTTTCGCCAGGTGCAATAGCTACTACATCTTGGTCTAAATCATCATCAACCAAATCAACAAATTGTTTTTCCATAATCTCTTCAATTGATGCAATTTGGTCTCTTATAACAGCTGCTTTTTCAAATTCCTCATTTTCAGAAGCTTGTACCATTTCTTTTTTTAAATTTTTAACAATTGTTGAGTATTTTCCTTGGAAAAATAAATCGATTTTGTGAATAATTTCAGAATATTCTTCTTTAGAGATTTTACCATCACATGGTGCGTAACATAAATCAATTTGATAATTTAAACAAGGCCCATCCATATTGCGGCAAGTTCTTATTTTAAATAATGATTTTAAAAATTTAACAGTTTGTTTTACAGAACCAACATCAGTAAAAGGACCATAATAGATCCCATTTTTAGTTATGTTTCGTGTAATAACTAAACGAGGAAACTCCTCTTCAGTTATTTTAACATAAGGGTAGCGTTTATCATCTTTAAGCTGAACATTGTATCTTGGTCTGTGTTTTTTGATTAGAGTAGCTTCTAAAATCAAAGCTTCTTTTTCAGAATTAGTTACAATATATTCTAAACTATCAAAATGACTCATTAAAATTTGAGTTTTAGGTCTGTCAAGTTTTTCCCTAAAATAAGATTTAACCCTTTTAATGAGGTTTTTTGCTTTGCCTATGTAAATAATGGTGTCTGTTGAATCACGCATTATGTAGACACCAGGCTTATTCGGCAAATTATCAGGGGATTTAACTTTGGTGGACATTTAAATCACCTAATTAAGTTCAACAATATCATCAGTGATTTTAACAGTGTTATTTGCTATCATTAAATCCAAAACACTATTAATTCTTGAAGCTGTCTTTTTAGATGTTGATTTGAATCCAAAATTACGTGAGGTCTTTTTTGCAATTTGACCAGTAGTGATATTTTTATTATAAGTCAATACAAGCTCAATACTTTTAGCTATTTCCTCATCAGAGATTAATTCAATGTTTGGTTTATCCCTTTTTCTAATAACTACATTATTATTTGAAGCATCATATAAAAAGTCCCCAATTTTGATAATGCTTCCAGTGCTTTCTGCATTATCAATGGCAGCATTAACAGTTTTTTTCAATTTAGATCCGGCCCGTTTAATATGGCAACTATCTTTAATTCTTTTTGTTACTTCATTAACATGAATTGGACCTTCAATATCAACAATTAATTTAACACTATCAGCCACAGTATCAATAGACTTTTTATATAAATCATCTGATGAACTAAGACCGATGTCTCCAGATTGAACATAATTAACAATATTGGATTCGAGTTTCTTTTTACCCGGCAATTTATGATTATCAAAAGCTTTTAATTGATTATCCTGTCTGTGTCTTTCTTTTTCAATTTGTTTGTAATCTTCATTAGCTGATAGAATAATGTCTTCCAAATCTTGGTCTTTCAAATCTTCTCTTCTATGTTGTTCATGAACCGGAACAATAACATCTTCATCGCTTTCAATTTCTTTTTTAAGAGCTTCCATTTTCATTTCTTTTTCAATTCTTTGCTCTTCTTTTTCAGCGAAAGTTAATCCTTCTTCCTTTTCAATTATTAAATCAGAATCATCCTCAGGCATATTTAAATAGTCAGCAGGATCGTATTCTTCAGTTCTGTCAACTACAGAAACATAATCAATTTGCGTTGGGTTTTCAATTTCTTTTAAAGATTTATTAATATATGCCATGTCTTTTTTAATTCCTTTTATAGACTCTTTTACGGTTCTAGGCTTTTCATCTTCATAGTAGAAATTGTTTTTTCTAAGTTTACTTGTAACATCATTTGAACCCTGATAATAAGTAACTCCATCACCTGTAGCTTCTTTTATATCAGTTTCTTCAACTACCTCCGAAGTTTCAGCATCTTGAATTTCCACATCATTATTATCTATTTTTGGAGTTTCACTTTCTGATTCGTTAATGTCATATTCTTCATTGGAATCATCATCTTCCAAATCAAATACTTTTTTATCACCATCGATTTCAATATTATCAAAAGTTTCATCAATGTACTCTTTTTTAGCATCTTCAACAATGTTTAAAATATCATCGGAATCATCATTATCCCAATCAGGCAAATTATCATTGAATATGTTCAATTCATCTTCTGAATCATCTCCCAAAGCATAGGAATCATCATCATTAACAATTTCAGCTTCTACAACAAAATCCTCCTTAGGAGATGGTTTGTGCAATTCTGTGACATCATCAATGAATTCTCCTTTAACCGTTTTAATTTCTTGAGGTTTTAATTTAGTTTCTCCGACTACAACATCAGATATAATTGATTTTACAAAATTTGAATGTTTAGATTTGCTATTTACTGGTTGTTTATCAATTATCTGTGAATTATCATCTGATGCTAAATTTTCTCCTTCATTAGAACTCACATCATCATGATCAACAACAATATAATCATCATCAGAACCTAAATCAACCCTTTCATCAATATCAGATTCCACATCACTACCACCATGATCAACAACAATATAATCATCATCAGAACCTAAATCAACCCTTTCATCAATATCAGATTCCACATCACTACCACCATGATCAATAACAATATAATCATCATCAGAACCTAAATCAACCCTTTCTTCAGGTTTAGCATTAAAACTCAAATCTTCATCATCACTATGATCAACAACAATATAATCATCATCAGAACCTAAATCCACTTTATCATCAATTACATGTTCTTTTTCAGGAGTAACATCAGAAACAATATGAAGATTTTTATCTTTTTTAGAGGAAGACTTTTTATTAGCATTAGTTTTTAAACCTTTTTTAGGTTTTTCTTCAACAATAGGTTCTTTAATATCTTTGTCTATTTTACTGCTAAATTTCACATTCGGAACTTCTTTAGTTGTTGTCTTTTCAACTACCTCCTCATTATGGTCAACAGGAATATAATCATCATCAGAACCTAAATCCACTTTATTATCAACTATAGACTCCTCACTAGAATTAACATCAATATCGGGAGTTTCATCCAAATTAGGTTTTAAATCATCATCCAAATTAGAATTATCACCTAAATCTTTATGGAATTTAAGAGAATCAAAGAATGATACTTTTTTATCCTCTTCTTCGGCAGAATTAGGATTAATAAATGATTTTATTTTATTGCCTAAAGATTGAGATCCAACATCTTCATCAGCATTATCTTCTGCAGATACCTCCTCATTAAATTCACCTATTTTAGCATTATCACTTGATTTTGGAGTGTCTTCATCACTACCAGAAGCTTCAACTTCACTACTGTCCACTAAATCATCACGTTTGTGAACTTCTTCCTCACTGCTAGAATTTTCAACTTCACTACTGTCTGATAACTCATCACTACCTTGAATTTCTTCATCATCACTAGGAGATTCAACACTGACAAATTCCGAGTCATCTTCTCCAAATTCACTTTTAGGCATTTCAACACTGACAAATTCAGATTCCCCTTTAACTTCTGATTCGTCATTATTAATTGATGGATTAACTTCATCCTCATTGCCTAATAAATCTGAGGGATTAAGTTTACTTACATCAATAGGCTTTTCTAAAATATCTCCATCATCTACTTTTTCAACTTCAACAAAGTCAGCAGGTCCAATATCTTCAATGTTGATTTCATTAGCTTCCTCTTCTTCTTTCGCTTTTCTTTCAGCTTCTTCTTTTTCATGAGCAATACGTAATTCTTCAGCTTTCTTTTCAGCTTCCAATCTTCTTTTTTCAGCTAATCTTTTCTCTTCTTCAGACCTACGTCTTTCTTCTTCACGAGACGCTTTGATAGATTTTTCAACGTTTTCTAATAATTTTTTACGACCTAAGTCTCTGTTTCTATACCAATCAGTAGACCATAAGTGATATAGTTTCCAACCTAAACCAGTTAATACTTGTTCACGAAGCCTGTCCCTGTCCCGAGCTACTTTACTTGATGAATACATTTTTCCATCAGTTGTAATTCCCAAAATATATTTTCCAGGATTTTCATCATCAACAATAGCTAAATCCACTCTAAAACCCGCACAACCAATATTTTTGTCAACAGTATAACCATTTTCTTGTAAAAAGCTTGCTATTGCATCTTCAAAAGGTTCTTTAGTTGATTCACTAACCTTTTGAGTTCCAAGTGTTAAGTTTTCTGCATATTCCAAGAATTCTTTTAATGATTTGACACCATATGGTGGGTTAGCTGTTAGATTCATATCATGAGCTTTAAAGTTTGAGAATACTACGCATTTCTCTCTTGCACGTGTGATTAATACATTTAATCTTCTTTCTCCACCATCTTGGTTTAGTGGACCAAAATTAAGAGACATTTTACGGTCTTGGTCATAACCATAACCTACACTAATCAAAATAACATCCCTTTCATCTCCCTGAATTGTTTCAAGGTTTTTGACAAAGAAACGTTCTTCCTTGTTATCTGAGAACAATGGTTCATATTCCGGGTGTTCTTTACGTTTTACCTCTAATTCCTCTAAGATTGCATTTTTCTGAGCAACAGAAAATGTTCCAACACCTAAACTTTTACTATCACCATACTTTTCAAAGTGATTGAATATTTCATCAACAACATCTTTTGCCTCTATAGGATTTTTAGATGATGTTCCTCTTAAATATACAGTATTTGGATTATATCTAAATTTTAAACCAAGTTCAGGATCTGAATGTGAAGGTGAAGGATAAACTAACAAGTCATCATCATAAAATTCACGATTTGATACGGAAATTAAGGATTCATGGCGTGAACGATAGTGCCATTTAAGCATTTTAACTGGGAATGATAATTTACATAAATGTAAAATACTTTCCATGTCAAGAGAGGTTGCCTCTTCTTCATCGCTTTCAGCATCAGACATTTGGTCGAAAAATGATGTTGGAGGCAATTGTTGAGTATCCCCCATAACTACAGCAGTTTTTCCTCTCATAAATGCACCTAATGCATCTTCTGGTTTAACTTGACTTGCTTCGTCAAAAATAACAACATCAAATTGCAATTCTTCATTTGTCGGATCTAAGTATTGGGCAATAGACAATGGACTCATCATAAAACAAGGTTTAATTTGTTTTATCATTCCACCAGTTTTTTCCAAGAGTTTTCTAACTGGCATGTGCCCACTTTTTCTTGTAAACTCTCCAGCTAATATTTTTGCTTGTGGATTTTCTGTTCCTCCAAATATCTTTGGAATATTGCTGTTTAATTTATGGTAAATTCTTTTACGGTTTAGTGTTAAAATCTTTTTATCTAAATCCTTAAATTCACGAATACGATTTTCATGTAATTCACCAACAAATGTTGCAAGTTCATGATTTTCAAGGAATAATATATTTAAAAGTGAATCTGCGAAGTTTCCTTCAACTAATGCTTCAATATCCTCTTTTTTAATGTTTCTCTTTTCAATTGAATCCACAAACATTTTAGCATTAGAGCTTTTAAGTGCATTTTTAGTATTCAAGTATTGGGACCATAAATGAAGACTTGATAGTTGTCCTCTCCAATTATACAACTGTTCTTGCCATGCTTCAAATTGTACATCCCCGGTTTCCCGTTTAAAGATTAATTTACTTCTTGGATTTAATTTATCTTTAAGTCTTGATAAGACTCTTACGAATTCTTCACCAGAATCAATATACTCAGATAAATCTCTTTCAGGATTAATATCAAATAAATCTTTACTCATTAAGTCAATGGTATTCTGTGAAAATGTTCCTTCCCTAACTAATGCAGTAAATTCATTCATCCAACTAGCAATAGCTTTTAAATCATTAGGATTTGCATTTAGATGCCAATATCCTCCATAATATTTTTGACCTAAAGGACTATTGATTTCTAAAGTTTTTCTCATGTGAATTACGGCTTTTACTTGTTGCAGATCATTTATGATTTCACTGATACTGTCTGGAACCTGAATGGCATAATATCTATCAACAATTTCAATATGTTGTTTACTGCTAAATAAACGGAATTTCTTAGTGGATAAATGCTGTAACTCATATATTAACCTATCAATATCTGCCTGTAGGATACTTTGATTAAATTTATTTAATGCCTGTGCGGATCTTTGGTATTTTTCAAGCTCCTGAATCAATCTAAATGCATCATCAGTATTATTATTCCATGCCCCTGATTTAATTATATTTCCGTCAATCAATTCTGCATTTTGAGATTTGATTATTTCAAAGGCAGATAGAGAATTTTGAAACTCATTTAAAGTATTTGGTTTTTTAATTCCATAAATATCATAAACCCTTCCACGTTCCACCAAGAAAGTATCCAGCGCATGAAGAGTATCATTAATAAGCATTTCTATTTCTCTTAAATCAGCTGGAAGCAAACTTTTAGGAGCGCATTTGCTCCATGGATTCTCCTTAGAAATTGTTTGATATAATTCAGATAGATTTTCCAAAGCTATTTTCATATCATCCAAATCTTTTAAAGTAACACTTTCAGGATTTTCAAATCTGACTAATGGCATTAAAGCATCTTTTCTAGCAAAATGGTCATCAGCTGATTCTTTCATCCCATATAATTGGAATGGAGTTAAATTAACTGCAAATGCAGGTTTATGAATAATTTGAGAATAATCATCAAGTTGACGACGTAAAGTTTCTAATTTGCGAATGGTATTATCGATATTTAAAGGTTCTTGAGCACGTACATTTGTAGCCTTTTGCAAGTCTTTAAGGAATTTTTTACGTCTTGTTTTATGTGAATGTAATTCTAAAACGAATTTACCTAAACCAACTGCAGTCAATCTGTCTTTTACAACATCCAATGCTGCCATTTTTTCTGAAACAAATAAAACTGATTTGCCTTCTGCCAATAATTCAGATATTAAATTTACGATTGTTTGTGATTTACCAGTTCCCGGAGGTCCTTCTACAACTAAATTTCTACCTGCTTTAACATCCTGGATAGCTGCAATTTGAGATGAATCAGCATCAAGAACCTGATACATGTTTTGATATTCTAATTGAGTATCAATATCTTCTTCTCTAAAAGCTTCTTGATTATTTTTAGCAGGATTAAAAATAGCTTGTATTAATTCGTTTTTAGTTAAATCAACATTATCTTCCCATGCTTCCGGGTTTAAATCATTATACATTACAAATTTTGTAAAACTAAAGAAACCTAAAGCTACATTACTGTTAACTTTCCATCCATCCATCCTAGATACTGCACGGCGTACGCTAGCAATATAATGGTCAATGACTTCACCATATTTTTTAAATTCAAAATCTGGAAGTTCAATGCCCGCTTCCAATAATTTAGCTTTAAGTGAAATATTTGTCTGAATATCCTCTCCAGTCCATTCAAGATTAAATGATTCCCCTACTTTTTTCCTCTCCATTGCAACAGGAATCAAAACTAAAGGAGCATTGTTCTTTTGTTTTGGTTTAGATTTATCCTTCCACTCTAAAAAGCCAATGGCCAAGTATAAAATATTATAACCTTGCTCTTGAAGCATTGTTTTTGCTTGGTTATTAATGTAATATAACCTTTTTTGGAGTTCTTTTGGAGTTAAATCAGTGGCTAATTTCTTATCTCCTTCTGAAAACTTTGAAAAATCAAATGGAATATGATCCCAAACTGAGGATTTATCTTCTATTTTATCCTTTTTATTAGCTACAAAGTACATTTTACTGTCTTGTAAAACTAAAGTTTGAAAAAGATTTATTGGTGTTTGATTTACTATAGTAATAGTTTTAACCCTTGTTTTAAAATTAAGAAGTTGATTTCTTAAAGTTAAATCCAATAACTCTCTACGTAAATTTTTAAATTCCTTTTCGATTATATTATTTGACTTGTTTAACATGATGACCCTTTAAAAAGTGTAAAAAAAATTCAGAATGTATGTATAACTATAATTTATTTGATTAATAAAGTTTTCTAAATGTTGTAAAAAGCTAATAACTAAAATTTATGCCTGAAAATAAAGTAAAATAATGAATGCTCACTGAAACTAAGTGTTTTTAAATTTTAGCATTGCACTATTTCTATTTTTTGAACTTTAAAAGAATATTGGCTGTTTTTAATTTAAATTCCTACTTAAGTGATTAATTAACATTATGGAAAATTAAATTTCAGAAGCAATATTTAATAATGCCTGATTAAGCCATGATTTTTTAGTTTGCATATGAATTTAACTTTAAAAATGGCCAAAATTTCTTAATTTTTCACTAGCAATTAAAGAAGCAAAATCACCTGATTTTACAATAGAATAATTGTTAAGCCTATATGAAACATAAGCGGCCATATAAGTATCGCCGCATCCTGTAGTATCAACTATATCCTCACATTCAACAGCATCTATTTTGATTTCACGGCCGCAAATAATCCTAGACCCATGACTTCCATCAGTTATAACTATTTCATCTACATCATAGCCAACACTGATTATCTTTGCTTCAGATTCATCCATGAATATTGCATTAACATTTGATAAAATACTATCCAACTTATCAAAGCTATCTAATTTTAAGGTATAGTTTTCATTTACTTGCACATCTGGAAGTCTTAAAAATCCTTGTATTGATAAGAACACAGGAACATCGAAACTTTTTAAATATTCAATAGTTTCAACTGGAAAATCATACCTGTTAAGTGGATTTATAACAAATCCATCAATTTTTTCAGGTAAAATCCCCTCCAAATCTGAAGGTGAAATTGGAATATTGGCGAAATTACTGGATTGCTCACGTATATCCAAATTATCTTTATCGGGATAATTGTTTATAAAAAAATGAGTATCTTCTTTCTTAATTACTTTGACTTTCTCCAAATCCGGAAAATCATTAACTAAACTTTCATCTGAACAGTTAGTGATAGCTAAGTAATCCTTGTAAAATTCCTCAAAAACAAAACTTTGAAAGTAAGTTGCTCCACCTACTTTGTGAAACTCATCATCTCCAATAATAACTAAATCTTTAGTAACCGGCCCAATAATAACTAGTGTCATGTGAAAATTAAATCCCGAATTTTTTTTTAGATAATTTCAAAAAATCAAGTGAATGGATTTTCACGACACGGATTTATTAAAAATAAATCCAAATATGGTGAAATCACCTAAATTTTTGAAAGAAATGTTCTATGAATTAATCAAATTCAATAGTGCTATCAACAATATGACATTTAGATACAATGTTATAAATCTCTTTTCTGATTTTATCTTTGATTTCACTCATCAACGGAAACCCTAACTGTTAAAACAGAACCGATCCGTCTAGTGACCAAACATGAATCACCAATTGCACTTGCACATCCAATTGATTCGATGAATGATTTAAATTCATCTGCATCAAAATTATCCTGTGTTTTGAAGCAAAACTTGATTGATTTATTAAATTACGCACTAAATTAAATAAAAGCATAATGCAATTCCAATTGAAGCAAATGAATCTGATAGCGCCACCCAAAACTATGATATAGGACATGAGATAAAATTGCAACACATTCAAAGACATCTCTGATAAATCATGAATACAATCGCTTAATGTTGCCACACTGTTAGTTGCAAGACTGCAAATGAGGGCAGTGATATTAAAAATAAGATTCATGAAAAAATACAAATGCTAAATTTTACCCAGCTTGTGATGAAAATATGTATCTAATCCCATGAATATATTATTTAAAAAAAGAAATATAAAAATGTTATTTAAATTTGAGGATGATTTTTAAAGAAAATTTAAGTTAATTATATATAATTTAAAAAGTAAAATCATAATAGTGATTTAAAATGGCAATAATTGGAACAACAATATTTTCCCACATACTTCCTGTGATGTTTGGATTTTTCGCATTTATTTTGATAATTTCCGGATCTTTAGAAAACAATAATCCTAAATTAGGTTTAGGAGTTATACTATTTATTATTGCTTGTGTTTTCCCATATGTAGTTTTAAGTGTTCTAATCTAGGAGTTTGACTTCTCCAGAATGAAGACTAGTTCCAATTAATACTTTTTTTATACCTAATGACTCCAATTCACTTAAAGAATCTTTATTTACTCCACCAGCAATTATTAATTTTTCTTTCAGTTCACTGAATTCATTTAATAATTTTTCATTATATCCTTTTTCAGTACCGACACTACTAATATCTAAAAGAATAATTTCATTAGAATCAAGTCTTATTAAAACATCTTTTAATTCAGACAATGTCATATCCAAATGATTAGCAAGCAATTCATTATTTTTAGTGTCAATACTTACAACAATCCTCTCTTTTGGATATTTTTCAAAGATTTTTTCCATCTCTTCAATGCTTTCAATAGTTTCTGTTGGAACAATGACCTTGTAGGCATAATCAAGGAAAAATTCAAATGCTTCGCAATTTTTAACTCCGCCATCAAACATTACTGGAAGTATTGTGTTGACCATTTTAATCTCATTGATATTGTGTCCTTTTGATTCAATCAAATCTAAATCCGCAATATACATTTCATCAGCACCATTGAGTTTTAAACCTTGAGCTATTTCCACAGGACTAGCGGATTTTGCAAAAACAGTATTTAAAAGTTGATAAGTGTCCCTCATTCCGGATTTGCCACTTACAGCTTGATGTTGTTTTAAATCTATTACTGGAATTTTTTTAATCATGATATAAAATTAGAAAAAACTAGTATTAAAAACTTAAGGAGGTTAGATGAACTGAAATATTATTCAGTCCATCCGAAGTATAAAACTTATGATCAATTTTTCGGTAATAACAATATGTGTTATGAACCTCTACTTATTAAGTTAATTTACATAGTATATAAATGTTACCATAATTTAAAAAAATTAAAGTGAACTTGAATAAATCATTTATACTTAATTATGACAATATTAAACATAAATATAAAGAAAAATAATTTTCATTAACAAATTGTATAAAAAATTTTAAAACAATAAAACACGAAAATTTAGAGACCTTAAAAATGGTTAAAATTAATAAAAGTAACTTGATAAAATTTATTTGAAAAATAACATTATAAATTAAAGTTTGAAGTAATTGAAGAGGGAATTTGAAAGATAGTATTTTGTGTTTGTCCAATTTATGCTAAGCTATTATATTACTCCAAACTCTATATAATAATTATGAATTAATAATATAAATACTTTTTAAAAAAAGTAATACAAATAATAATATAAAATATAATAAAAGTATTACTAAAAATTTTAAAAATAATTAAACTCTGCAATTATCATCGATATAGGAATCAAATCTTATGTAAGCTTCATCAATGGCTTGAAAGATTTGTTCTTGAGTAATATCAGATAACTCATCAAAACTAACTCCAACATCAACATCAACATCTAATTGATTGTCTTTATAATCTAGAACAATGTCCAAATCTAAATCTTCGATTTCCTTTGAAGGTAATGCTTTTGAAACTTCATTTTCTAAAATTTCACCAAAGTCATCAGAAATAGTTGCCAAATCATCTTGAGTTAATACTTTAAGTTTTGACATGAAAATCTAAAAAAAATAAAAGGTTTAAGCCTATTGGCCCGTACCTTGCATAGCTGCTTGAATATTACTTTGCATCTCTTCAAGTTTTTTCATAACTCTTTCTTCTTGACGAGCCATAGTTTGTTTTCTTAATTGAAGAGTTTCTAACTTATCTTCCATATCAGCTAAAGCATCTGCATATTCTACTTTAATAAGTAAAGTACCAGCTTGTTTGAATACTTCGGTATTTTCATCAGTTTTTTTAAGTTCTTCTAATGCTTTTTCAGTTTCTTGAACTTGCACTTCAACATTTTGAATTTGCATAGTTACAGCTTGAGCTTGTTGTTGTAATTGTTGAAACTGGTTTAATTGTTCTTGAATATTTTCAGGAATCTCCATTATATCACCTTTAATTATTATATAAAATTAATCTGTTAAAGTATTTATTTCTAATGCTAATTTAATCCACTTAATTGCCGAGTTAACAGAAGCTCTAAATGAAGTAGAATCATCTGCATCAATATTAATCATAATATTAGATCCATCTAACTCAATTGTCATGGATGATCTAAAATCCGGAGCAGTTTCAAATTCTAAAATTATTGCATCATAAATAATTTCAGCTTGATTGCTACTTTCAAATTCAACAGCTATATTACTTTTCACATGTTCCAGAGGACTTTCATCAATCATTTGTGACCTCTAAAATCTTTTTAACATTAATTTGGAATTCACGTTTATCTCCAAACTTATTAATGAAATGAATTCTAGCTACTGAATCATCGCTTTTAGAAACTAAAATATAATTATCTTCTGCTTTGTCTACTAAATCTAAGTCTAAAATTTCACTTAAAACATCGAGTTCTTTAACTTCAGACACTAATTTTAATTTAGATGGTGCAATATTTGATTTTTCTTTAGCTAATGTTACACCAATAAGAATCGTAAGTAATAATTCACCTTTATTTGAATAAAAAGAAATTCTACTAGGATTTCCTTTAATCTCATTAACAACAGCTAAGTTATATTCATCTACTTCTATTGTCTTTAACAATAACTCACGCATATTCATTTTACCTCTATTAACTGAGGTTGAATCTGTAGCATATGCTAAGTTTTTACAAAACTTTCTAGTTTTTTGAGAAGGTTTTCTAGAAGTTGATATTAACATTTAAATCAAAAATAGTAAAAAAATTTAGTAAAAGCAAAGGTATTATCTTGCTTTTATAACTCTTGTGGTTTCTGGAACATTTTTAAATAAAATCCTATATCTGCATTTAGGACATTTATTTTCCATGTAGCTTTTATGGTCTACTTCTGCTCCACAACGTGGACACCTATACAAGGCCTATTCCTCCACTTTAATATCTCTAATACTGCGTGCTGCAGATTTTGCCATAGGGGTTTGAGGAACATAAGCTCCACCAGTGAATACTGCACCACATTTTCTGCATTTCCAAATTCCAGCAGCTTGTCTTTTTACATATGGCCTATCACATTTAGGACAAACATGATTTTTTTTCATGTTTTCTTCAATGATTTTAACAGATCTTTTAGCTTTTCTTCCGTATCTTGCACCGAACCTACCTGTAATACCCACTTTTTTAGTTCTTGCCATTTATATTCTCTCCGTAATGAATTATAATTTAAAATAAATTGATTATATAAAATAATCATAAAACTATCTAATATTACAATATTAGATTAACTAATATTTAAATGTTTGCTTAAAAATAGCATATTAAGTAAAAAATTAATTTTTTGATGAAAAAAATAATTACCTATAAATCTTTTTGTCAATTCCAAACTTCCCATCAAAAAAATTCAAAATAATATCCAACTAGTCAAGTGTTGGATAATTAGGACTTTCATTAGTAATTAATAAGTCATGTGGATGAGATTCTTTTATACCACTGCTTGTAATTCTAACAAAGTTTGCTTTTTCCTGCATTGTTTTAATATTTTCAGCACCACAATAACCCATAGATGATTTTAAACCACCTACTAATTGGAATAATATTTCAGAAACAGTTCCTTTATATGGTACAGCTCCTTCAATTCCTTCTGGGACATATTTAGTATGGTTCATTTTACTTTTTTGTCCTTGGAAGTATCTATCTGCCCCACCATCAAATTCACTGGTCATTGCACCCATTGAACCCATTCCACGGTATTTTTTGTATTGTTTACCATTCATAACAACAATATCACCTGGAGCTTCGTATGAAGCTGCAAGTAAGTTTCCAAGCATTACAGCATCTGCACCGGCACCAATTGCTTTTGCAACATCACCAGAATATCTAATACCTCCATCAGCAATAATTGGAATGCCTGATTCAGCTGCTGCATCAGCAACATCTGAAATTGCAGTTAATTGCGGTACACCAACACCTGCAACAATACGGGTGGTGCACATTGAACCGGGACCAATACCTACTTTAAGTGCATCAACACCCATTGATATTAAGTCCTCTGCAGCTTCTGCAGTTGCAATGTTACCTACACATAATTCAGCATCAATATTATCTTTAATAGTCTCCGTAAATTTAACTACATTCATATTATGAGCATGAGCACAATCAATTGAAATAATATCCGCACCAGCTTGGTCAAGTGCCATTGCCCGGTCTAAGTCAAATGGACCGCAGGCAGCGGCAACTAAAAAATCACCATTATCGTCTCTTGATGCATTAGGATATTGGGATCTGTTTAAAATATCTTTAATAGTAATAATCCCAACTAATTTACCATCACGAAGAACAGGCAATCTTTCAACTTTATTATCATAAGCAATATTCAAAGCCTCTTCGGCAGTAACCCCTTCTTCAACAGTTACAACCTCTGAAGTCATGATATCTTTAACCGTCTTATCAGGTTCTGATTTTAAAACAGGCCTGATATCTCTTTTAGAGATAATGCCTATGATTTCATCACCGTCAACAACCGGCAGGCCACTGATAAGTTCATCTTGCATTTTTGCCTGAACATCAGCAATAGTTGAATCTTGAGTAATAGTTACAACATCACGAATAGTTAAATCTTCAGCACATTTGACTTTTTTAACCTCTTCAACCTGTCTTTCAAGTGTGATGTTTCTGTGAATTACACCTACCCCGCCTTCCTGTGCCATGGCTATTGCAAGATCTGCTTCAGTAACAGTATCCATAGCAGCACTTAAAATTGGAATATTTAACTTGATTCCATTTCCTAATTCAATTTTAGTATCAATATCTTTTGGTTCAACATAGCTTGCATTAGGAGTTAAAAGAAAATCGTCAAAAGTGTAAGACATTCTAGCTTCTTGTACTTTTTTAGAAAATGACATAATATAACACCTACTTAAAATGAATCAATTAATTCTTTAAGCTCAGCTACGGCAGTATGGTGGATTTTACCAGTATTTCTGTCACCACCAACACAAGCGGCTCCTCTAATACCAACCACATCACAACCAAGATCATATAATGGTTTCAATTGGTCTTTTTTAACAGAACCTGCAAGTGCAGTTAACAAATCATAACTGTGAGCTTCGTATACAAACTCTTTGAGTTGATCTAAATCCAAATAATCAAATAAAGAATGACCGTCTTTAACAGCAGTGTCAAGCATTGCAAGGTCACAACCTGCATCATTTGCTACTTTTGGTATTTCCATAGGGTCAACTGCACCTACACGGTGAGCATCAGCATAACCTGCTGCTACAATAATAGTATCTTCTCTAACATCTTTTACAGTTTTTACAACGTTTTCCATGACTTCAACTGCTTCATCATGGTCTTTTGTCCCATATAAACCTACTTTAATATAGTCTGCTCCTGAAACATGTGCGCCCATTGCTGCAAGTGAAACTGTACCTGGCTTGTAAGGCACATCTCCTAGAGTAGCACTAACTAGCTTATCTTCAGGAGTCAATTCTCTTATTTCGGGAATCACCCATGTGAAATTAGCACCAAGAGATCCTTCTTTAGGATTTTTCACATCAACAATATCTGCTCCACCTTCAATAGATTCAAGAGCTTCTTCACGATTTATAGGACTAATTAATAGAAGCATGTATTTCCTCCAATATTATATTATAATATAATAATATTATTCCTTTATTATTTATAAATACTATTGTTTTATTAGAAATTTTTAATAAAATAGAGTGTTTGGCAAAATTAATAATAAAATAACTAATATGGGGAATTATTTTGGCTAACATTGTCTTTAATTTTACCATGAGCTTTAGGGTAAAATCCAATATCAGTAGACAATTTTCTCATATTTTCAAGTATTTCATTTGTAGGAATGCTCAATGGACAATTTAAAGTGCACAATCCACATAAAGTGCACATATAAAGTCCTGAGTTAAAACAAGTTTCATCATCTTCAATAAATTTAGACATCGCAACACCACGGCCACCTAAGTAATTGTTAAATCCAAATTCGTTTCCAACGGAATTATATACTGGACAGTGAACAATGCAATTTCCACATCCAATGCAATATAAACATTCTTCGATTGCTTCGCTTCTACCATTATCTAAAAGAATAACTACAACTCTTTCAGCACCATACATATTTTTTAGGAGTTTTTTCTCAATATCTGCCGTTTTTGATGGTCCTGAAATTACATTCATATATGAAGTGACATAATTTCCTGTTGCAAACAGTGCTTCCAGTTTTACAACAGAAATAGCATCCTCCAATGTCGGCACTATTTTATCAATTCCAACTACAATTATATGCAAATCTTTTAGAGACACAATTGAAATATTACCTTCATTGTGAGCCATTACAATAGAACCTTCTTCGGCAGCAATTGCATTAGCTCCACTTATACCTACCCTTGCATTTTCAAGGCGTTTTAGAACATCAATTCTAACAAATTCCATAATTTCACGAGGATTCTCATGAACATTGGCATCTAGAGAACCATTGACAATCTTAGCAATTTCACGTACATTCAAATGTGAAGCCGGCCCTGTCGGATGAACTGGTTTATTATCGGTTTTTTTAAGCTGCAGGATCCTGTCTCCAAGGTCAGTTTCAATAACCTCAATATTCAAATGATCTTTAAGATTAATTTCACCTAATGTATTTGATTTTGCCTTAGCAATTACTTTAGCATCATACTCATTAAGTAAATCATCAATATAACTTAATGCATCCTTTGAGTTTTTTGCAAATTTCACATCAATATCGTTACGCCTAAATGATTTGCAAATCTCATCAAATAACTCATTTTTATGTTCAATTGAATACTTTTTAACTTTCTGGACCAGTTTAATCAGTCTTTTAGAGGAGGGCGAATCCTTAATAGAGTTTGATCTATTTTTAACTGTGTTAAATGATTTTCTCATAGTTTCAAGTTCATTGGATTTCATCTAACCCCCCATATTTTACTAAAAATTCAGTTAAATCAAGTACTTCCATCCCTTCGTTTTTTAAGTTTAGTTTGCAAAACGGACAAGGAGTTATTAAGACATTGCAATCAGTATCTTTAGCTTGAGCAATTCTTGATTTTGCCATTTGTGCTGCAATTTCGGGATATGCTGATTTTACACCACCTCCAGCACCGCAACATAAACTATTTTCACGAATATTTTCCATTTCAACCAAATTGGCTACATTTTCAATGACCTCTCTAGGTTCATCAAAAACATTCATATGACGACCCAAATGACATGAATCATGATAAGTAACATCCAAATCGCTTTTTTTAAAATCAAATTTGCCTTCTTTGATTAAGTGAGACAATAATTGTGAAATGTGAATAACATCCAAACCTTCATAGTCTTCTTTTAGTGTTTTATAACAACCTGCACAAGATGCTATGATTTTTTCATCCTTTAGACATTCTGTATTCTTTTCAATTTGTTCCTGTGCTTCTTTTAAAAAACCTGTCCTTAGCAAGACTGACCCACAACAATTTTCATCTTCTAGAATATGATAGCCAACACCTGCGAGATTTAATAATTTCTCTGTTGCTTTTGAAATATCTGTCTGTTTTTCTCTTGCAGTACAACCTCTAAAATAAAGCATTATTCATCCTCTTTATCATCAAGAGATATTTCATTTGAAAGAGCTATCTCTTTTACTATCTTATTTGTATCATCCTGTAATTTGTCAATTTTATTAAATAATCTAAAGATTATGTAAAACAACACTACAAAGACAACAATGATGATAAAATCCAAACCACGGTTATACCAAATAGGTTTGCAAATTTCTCACTAAAATTTGGGAAAATTGAAAATAAAATAACAAACAGCCATAAACTAGTCCACAATACAGTTGTAAGCAAAGATTGTTTTTCCTTTAAATATCTAATTAAAAACCAAACAATAGCAATAACTGAAATTATTGGGAATAATATTGAATATAATAACATTTAATCACCTTAAAATTGATGTCTAATCATTTGAAGCAATATTTTAAATGCTTCTTTAATATTTGTTCCTTTTGCTTGAGTTTCCGGAGTGTAGATTGTTTGAATAGGAACTTCTACAAATGGAATATCATTATCATTAACTTCACGGATGAATTCTGATGAAATAAGATATCCTCTAGCATTAATATTAATTTTTCTTAAAGTTTCAATTGTCAATGCTCGAAAACCAGTTTGTGAGTCACTTACATCTACTTTATAAAATATTTTTGTTAACAAATTCATTATAGCATTGGCAATATTTCTACTTAAAGGCATGTCCTTAAGAGGCCTAACTCCAATTACGGCTTGAGCCCTACCAGTTATTAATGGCTCTAAAACATTTTCTAAATCATCGGCTGAATGTTGACCATCCGAATCCATATTAACAATGAATTTTGGATTATATCTTAAAACTGCATCAAAACCTGTCTGCATTGCCACCCCAACACCACGATTGATAATGTGGGAGAATATGTAAATATTTTTAGGATATTTCCTTTGGGATTCCCTAACTACCTCTAATGTATTGTCTAGAGAACCATCATTAACAATGATCATTTTATATCCTTTTTTAGCAATTTCTTCAATGACCGGTTGAATTCTCGTTGCCTCATTATATGCTGGAAGAATAACATAAGTTGAATGTTTATCTTCATCGGAAATTTCAAAATTCATCTTACACCTATTTATAATGGACCAGCATCCTCTTTTCCTTCACGTATTCCCCTACCTGCTTCTTTTCTCATTGCTTTTCTATGATACATCATTTTAATTAAATTTTGAGCATGTTCACGTGCTCTATTTTCTGCAAGTTTAGCAAGTTCAACTGAGTCTTCTTCTTCATCTTCATGGACAAATACCTCTAATATATGAGTATTTGTCATAAGCTGTGCGTTAATTAAACCTGTCGATGCTTCATGAGCACACATCTTATCTTTCTCCATTGGCCCAGGCATTCCAAGAGCCAATACTACATCACAGTTTTCCTCTTCAATGAGGATTTTAGCAGTGACCGGCAAGTCTTTAACTCCCGGAACGGTTTTACGAATTATTTTTAAATCATAAGCATTCTTTTTTAACTCGTCAATAGCTGCAGAAGCCATGTCAAAACGAGCAAATGTTGTATCACAAATTCCAATCCTCATGTAAATTCACCTTATAAAAAAATTATGTTTCTAATAATATAAATGTTTAATTAAAATAAAAAAGTATTATGAAATATTACTTGGAGTAATAATTTAGGAAGTATAATTATGAAAAAAATCTTATTGAGGATGTGACGCAAAATTTTTAATTGAATTTTGTGTTTTTAGATTTTTTATATTTTTTCTTATTTTTAGTTGTTTTTAGTGTTTATTTCGTTGTATATTCTTTTTAGGTTGTGTCCGATTGTATATAATTTGAATTCTGTATTTGTGTTTTTTATTCCGGTTGTTGTGAATTCATGGAGTTTCATGTTTTGTTTTATGTGTGCAAATGGTAATTCTGCTGTTTTTGATCGTTTTTTGTAGATTTTTTGTGCCCATTCTGTTTCCATTTTCCGTTGCATTCTAATCTTGGAAGGGTTGCCATAGTCTTGAATTGTTCTGTAATTCTTTTTTTTGCAGCAGATTTCTTTCATAACACAGTTTTTACATTCATTAGTCCAATAAGTTATTCTTTGTTTGTTTTTGTATTCATATGTTCGTCTTCGATATAAAATTTCTCCCAAAGGACAGATGTAGGTTTCAATTTCTGCATCGTAGCAGAAATTGTCTTTTTGGAATGGTTTTTCCCACAGATTATATTTCTTTTCTTTTCTTGAGAGTTTTCTGGTGGATATGTATCCTTCTAAGCCTTTTTCTTCAAGATAGGTTGTGTTTTCATCAGTTGAATATCCATTATCAGCACTGAATTGGAAATTGGAAGGCAATTCATCATAGATTCCAGTTAAATTGTTTTCTAATTGTTCTATTGATGGAATAAGCTCGAAATGGTCTGTTGGATTTTGTGTAATGTATGAAGATAGGATTATTCCTTTGTATTCATCCACAATGATTTGTGCATTGTAATCCCATTCCCATTTGCCTTTTTTATTCATCATCAAGCGAGCATCAGGGTCGTTAATGCTGATTACATCTTTTGGTGATTCTTTTACTTTTTCTTCGAGTTCATTGAGTTTTTTTAAAACTTTTTCTGGATTTTTTTCTGCTTGTTTTAAAAGATTTAAACTTGAAGAACGCAATTTATCTTTGTTTCTATTATTTTTAGAAGATTCTTGAATTTCTTTTACTGTTTCTTTGAATTTTTCTTTGTCTGTTAATGATTCTGGAACTGAATTTCCAGATTCATCTCCGAGTTCATCATCTTCTTGCTGATCAAGTTCAATACTTTTTTCAAGGTGTTCTTTCATGATTTTAATTTGGTTTTCATCAGTTAATTTATTAATTGATGTTTTTGCTTTGATTTTAGTTCCATCCAAGCTCAAATGATGGATTTTTATTAAATCATTTTCCTTTGCAATTTTGATGGTTGTTTTGAATGCTTCGTCGATTAAATCAGCATAATCGACTTTAAATCGCGCAATTGTCCGATAGGATGGTTTTTCCATTGCTGCAAGATACATATATGCAATGTCAGTTCTTGTTTTTCTTTCTATTTCTCTTGAAGACAATCCTCCATCAAATACGCTCATTAAAATGAGCCTGAGCAATAATTCTCGAGGATAAGCAAATTCACCAGGCTTTCCACGAAATTCCTGGTTTGCTTTCGAACAATCAATTAAATCAACCACATTTTTAATAAAATAGCAAGGATGATCTTCAGGAATCAAATTTCGCAAGTCCATAGGGACCAACATAGTCTGATTTATATTATCATCTTTTAAAACCATGAATAAAACAACCATAAATATTAATATCTATAATAAAAGATTGTACTTCATAGTATATAAAATTAAAGGAAAATTAGTCAATTAAAATTAGAAAAAATTGTGACTTCGTGTCACATCCTCAAGTAATAAAAAAAAGATTAAATGAATAAGAAGATTATTTATCTTTAAGCATATCCTCTTTTTCATCAGGAGTTAATTGTTCAACGATTTCTTCAGGAGTTCCTTCATCAAGAAGCTTTCCACCCCTCATTAAAGAAGCCCTATCACAAACATCTAAAACAAAATCCATATCGTGAGAAATGATGATGAATGTTTGTTCTAATTCAGTACGTGCTTTTAAGATAGAATCTGTGACAATGACTCTTGTAACAGGATCCATAGTGCCTGTTGGTTCATCTAAAACAATGAGTTTAGGTTCTTTAATTAAAACTTGTGCAAGAGCAACCCTATGTCTTTCACCCACACTTAGTTGGTCAGGATATTTGTCTAAAATATTTACAGCAACATCATCTGTAAAGCCAACTGTAGTCAATGCATGAATAGCTTTAATCTTACCGAACTCAGCAGGCAAATCTAAACTAATAGCATCAGTCAAGTTACCTAAAATTGTTCTGTGAGGATATAATGAATATTCCTGATGCAATAAACCAATATAAGGCATGATACGTCCACGGTTAAGAGGACCTACTTTTGTCATGTCAATCCATTCATCACCAAGTTTGATTTTGATTTCACCACTGCTTGGTTCAGTTAAACCCATTAACATTCTAGTAGTGGTGGTTTTACCAGAACCACTTAAACCAACAATTCCGTAGATTTCTTCTTTATTAATGGTTAAACTAACACCATCAACGGCTTTAACAACTCCACGTTCAATAGAGTAATAATGTTTTTTAACATCTTCCAGAACCACTTCTGGTTCGCCGAACTCTGGAATTTCTGGTTTTTTAGGAATCGGAACAGTTTCCAGAAAGTGATTCACAACAACTTCAGGTTCACCTTCTTCTTTGATTTGACCTGCTTCCAACCAGATAACATTATCTGCAAGTTCTGTCATTACTTCAGGCCAATGGGAAGTAATTAACATTGTAATTCCCTTGTCTTTAACACCGGTTTTCAAAGTGTTATGAAGTTTAACTGCAGTTTGAGGATCCAGTGTACCTGTCGGTTCATCTGCTAAAAACATCATTGGATTTTTAGCTAATTGTCTTGCAAGTACAACTCTCTGTTTTTCCCCCCCACTTAAATCACGAGCAATATGAGTAATTCTATGGTTCATTTGAACCATTTCTAACAATTCTAAAGCAGCATATAACGATTCTTCATACTCAACATCATCAGGCATTGCCCTCATAACATTTTCAATAACAGATTCCTCATCATATAATGCAAAGTTACGTTGTAACATGATTGAAATTCTTCTTTTAATACTTGCGAATAATTTCCTTTCAGCATTGAAAAAATCAACTTCTTTAGCTTCATATGTAGCTCCACAACTACATTTTTCACCTACATGAACCGGTGATTCAACCGCCAGACATTCTGGACAAACGGCAATATTTATTATAATATTACCTGCATCTGGCTTGTATTCCTTGGTTCCCCGAAGCATATTAATTAAAACTGATTTTCCACTTCCACTACGTCCCAATATACCTAAAGTCTCTCCTTCATTAATCTTTAAATTGATATCTTTAAGAACATCCACTCCGTCAAAACTTTTTGTAATATTCTTAAGAGTTATAAAATCCATTAAATCACCTATTGTATTAATTTTTATTCTAAATTATTAATAACACTTTCTAATAACAATTGTTTTAAATATTTTAAAAATCAGCAATATTAAAATCTAAATTTCCAGAAATAAGTGAACGAGCTATTGAAAAGCCATCAACTCCAGTATCAACCATCTTTAAAAGATTTTCATTTGAATTTACAGAATTATTTCCAATAACCTTAATATTAACAGCATTACAAATTTCTTGTAAAAGTTCCCAGTCAGCTTCGAAAAATCCTTTTTTCATTGCATCAATATGCAAATAATTAACGCCACTCTCTTCAATGATATTGGCTAACCTTATTGTATCAGTTCCTTCAACATTAGCTCTGATTTTAACTGAAACCTCACTTTTTACATTATCAACAACATTGGAAATAAAATCAGACAAATCTGGGCGAAATAACATTTCTTGACCACAACCAATGGCTAAAATTTCATTTTGACGACAATGACAATTGATTTCAATAATATCCAAATTCTTAATATTTCCAACATCAATAATCGGTTGCGGAGTTGTTGATCGTACATTAGCTGAGACTTTTACATTAGCATGCGCTTTTTTAATTGATTTGACCTCATTTTCAATATGGGTAAAAATTTCATTTAAAGGGAAATAAAATTCATTCCGTCCCCTTTCGATGATTTTTCTACTTGCTTCGATGGTGGGCGTATCTAAACTATACCCCCCTAAAGTAGCCACATCAAAACCATATGGAATAACCTTATTTAAAAATTCTGAATCAGTTATTCCCGCCATCGGAGCAACTACTTTCATCATGACAATTTCCTCAATATTCTTTTTCGACTACCCAAGTCCACATTCCATTATTATGAGCCCTTATTTCTTCAAGACCAATGTCCGCCATATAAGCGGCATCTTCAGCATTTTTACCTCTGCCTATTCCAGCTTTAAGTTTAATGCCAATTTCTTCATCGATTTCAATCATTATCTCTTCTATATCTTTTTCAGATAATCCATTACACGGAGCCATGAAGTTATCTCCTCCAATGAAGAATAATAATGCTCCTTTTTTAATCAATTTAGTCATTAAATAATGTTGAGCTTTATTAACAATGAAACTTGTATCAAAAGCAGATTCAATATCAGTTAAGGTTTCTGTGACACTATTAATATCAATATGAGCTGCTTGAACAAAACTATCCTTTTCATCAACTAAACTATCAATAGCTAAAATTTCTTTTCTTTTTCCTGATTGGGCACTGCCTGCATTTTGAAGAGCAATAGTAGCTAATTTTTGGGCTTCATGAGGAGTTTCAGCAGATCCAACACCCATACTTATAGTAATTGGATATCTGTTTCTAATAGACCTTTGAATTCTTAAGTGGTCTTCTTCATCCAAACCGTTTGAAACCGCAAGTAAGTTATCAAATCTTGTAAAGAAAACTAAACCTTTTTTGTTTCCAAAATGACTATTCAAGTCTGCAAACAAATTTGCTTGTAGCATTTGTAGATCGGATTCAGTTCTTGGCTTTGGAGTTACAGTCCAAGGCCCATAATTGTCTATTTGTATTAAAGTCATTTGTATCATTTGATAATCGCCTCTTATTAAGGAATACTATCTATAATAATTTGTGCCAGATTTTTCTTAACGCCTAAATTATTCATTACTGTATTTGTAATTGTTACCTTATTAACTATTTGATTTAATTGTAATAATAATTGTTCATCTTCATTATCAATTACAATATTGTCTAAAAAATTTTTATATAATGATACTACACCCATAGCTGAAACTTCAATGTTTAAAGCCCTCATGAATTTACTGGCTGGACCTGAAACTGCTCCATAACCGATAATTGGTGAAACCGCAACAACGTAAGTGTCTTTTAAAGCGTCACGAACACCTTCAAGAGATAATATTGGTAAAATTGAAGTGATTGGATTAGACGGTCCGATGATTACTGCATCAGAATTTTTAATTGCATCTACAACCCCTTCACTTGGTGCGACCTCGGAAAATTGGATATCCAAAACCTCCGGGTTTGACTGATGCTTGATTAAAAAATCATGAAATTCCAAGTCCCCGATATCTGAAATAATTTTAATATTGGAATGCTGTTCACTCATAGGAATGATTTTGGATTTAATGCCCATATTTTTAGCCTGAATTTCACATGCTTTACAAAGACCATATTCATTCATCAACTGAGTCTTTTGTATTTTGGTTGCACGGTCTATATCTCCAATTCTAAGCAATTCATCATGACCTAGCTCTTTGAGCCTTTCATGAGTAATGAAGGTATCATCTTTAACACCATACCAAACTTCTTCATTAATCATGTCAGCCATAGTGTATAAAACCGTGTCAATATCGGCAGAAACATAAACACCGGAAAAATAATTGTTTTCCAAAGTATTTACAATAATTGTTAGCTCCCTTGGGTCAACAATTTCTTTTAGACCTTGTAATAATTTAGGAGTTCCAGTTCCTCCAGATAAAACAGTAATCATAACAATCCCTATTTTCTAAAAACATCTGCTTTTTTAGGCATTAAAACAGACTTAACATTTGAGTCAGTATTCCTCAAAGTATCAAAACTACTAAATCCCCGTATAATAACAACTGGAAGTCCTTCATCAGCCTGCCCCATAATAAGAGAAGCGGCAGATGCCAATTCATCACAGATAGCGATTTCAGTTGTTTCCAGTTCCCTGCCATATAAATCCTTTTCACCAACACGTTTCCAAATAGGTGAAATTCCAGAACAACCTACTGTAGTACCAATGGCTCCAAATCTAAATGCTCTTCCTTGAGTATCAGTGATTATAACTGCAATTTCTTCATCGAATTCATTTTCTAAAAATTCACGAATTGCTTGTGCAGATTTATCCGCATCCTTTGGCATTGGAGTGGCCAATCCAATTCCGACATTAGACTCATCAATGCCTGCATTTGCACATACAAAACCGTGTTTTGTTTCAGTTATAATGAAATTATGCCCGATACGGACAACTTCTTTAGATTCATTTAAAATAGCTTCAACCAAACGTGGATCTTTACCAGAATCGTTTGCAAGTCTAATTGCAAATTCGGATGGGATTAAATCATCCAGTCTGATGAAGTTTTCTTCAGCTTTAGAGATTAATGTTTCAGCAATTAAAACAATATCTCCATGATTTAACCTACATCCCTGTTTTTCAATAGCCTCTTTAATAATCTGAGAAATGTTACATTCCCCATCAATAATAGGAATATTTTCTAAGCCAAATAATTCAATACTCATAATAATCATCTAAAAAAAAATTAAAAAAAGAAAAATTATGGATTATAGACATCCAGAGTCCATTCTCCATCAAAAACGGTAGCACAAGAAGTGACCGGTTTCTCATAATTTGCAAAAGCACCTTCATCAAAAATATACTTTGCAGCGCCACTAGAAGTACCCTCTTCAAAATCAACCTTGTCAGGCAATTGATTGCCATAAGTTGAAATGAATACCGCCTCACCATATGATACTTCTTCAACTAATAGTTTTTTATCACTAACAATACCAACATAACATGCATAATCCTCTTTTTCAGTAGTTGAGGTAACAACAGCTGCTATCCTTGGAGTATTATAATCATCTTTTTCATAATCCATAGTTAGTAAGGAATAAGCCAATGCATCCTTAATTCCCATTCCTAAAGCAATCTTATCTGCAATAACATCAGTATGAGAACCATTAGACACAACAGCCATATCTCCCACTATACGAATACTATTATATGAAATATAAGTATTCTTATAGATATCCTTTTCAAAACCTTCTATCGGGACAACAGCTACCCTATCATCAGATTTTAAACATTTCCTATTTGGAAATGACCTACTTGATACCCTGTATGCTGCAAAAGGTTTGCCATCACCATTCATCCCTATTGATAAAATTCTCCCATTATACATTTTTTCTCTCCATTTAAAGTTCAGGACGTTGAACAGCCTGATTTGCTGATACTCCAGGCGGTGTCTTAATGACAATTTCACCAGGTTTAATAATAACCTGTCCTTTGTCAATGACATTAGCATGCACACCTACCGAACTTCCAGCAATCGCATCAGAACGGTCCTGACCATTAACAGTCACTTTATGTAGATTGGCCACTGGCATAACATAATATTCCTGATCTCCAGAAACATCAGTGACATTAAGCTTCCCCCCACTATCATCAGCTTGGTCAGTGACATCTGCTTGAACACCTGTAGCTGAAAAATTACTAGTAACTACTAAAAAAATCATTATAGTAAATAGAATATCAATAAATGGAACTAAATTGATACTTGGCTTTTGTTCTAAAAATTTCTTTTTATGTTTTCTTACATCAAGAGCCATCTAATCACCTATTGTCTTAGTTTACTTTCAGTAATTTCAGCAGTGACATTACATTTCTCTAAAATAATATTCACAATACTTTTATCCAACATGCTTGGTTTAAAAGAAACTTTAATATTGGCATAAGGGTCTGAAATCAGTCTGGTATTTACAACACCATCAGCTTCCTGTAGTGCTTCAAGTGCACATTCCACATTAGAATCCACTCTAACTTTTACTACTGCATATCCCCAGTTGGTCATTTTTGTAGCAAGTTCAATTTTATCCATTTCAGATTCAATAAGACCTTGAATATAGGTATATAATGGCAATAACACAATAGCCACTAAAAGACCCATGATAGTAGTCGTTAAAGCTACATAAATACCTTCCGCCATCGCTGCAGAATCAGGATGAACGCCTAAAGATTTAAAGGTCATCCAAATACCAATAACTGTACCGATCAAACCTAAAAACGGAGCGAGTTCAGTAATTGTTTTAATTGTGCTTAAACCTTTAGTCATTTTAGCTAATTCAACAATGAATATTTGCTCCATACTTTCTTCAACTTCAGTTTTATTTTTATAACCAATCTTTAAAGTTTCAGAAATAATTCTAGAAATAGGATTTTTAAAACCGTTAATTTGTTTTAAAGCTTCAACAGCACCTCCTCTTTCCATAGATGCTGTTACAACACCGAAAATTTCAGTTGTATCAACTTTACTTATTTTTCTAAGATATGCAATTTTTCTCAATGAAATAAGAAAACCATAAATGCCCACAAAAAGAATTATATAAGTGATAATTCCTCCCTGAGCGAAAATATCCATTATCCCATCAATAAAAGGCATAATATATTCAACAATCATTTTTATCCCTATAAATTATCTATTAAAATTATTTATGAAAATACTTTTATTAATACACATACTTAAAATTATTTAAAAAAGGACTTCTCGAAAACTTGTGTGGTAAATTATTTTCCGATTAAGTTGTGCACTTAAATCATTTCATTTTAGCGACGGTATTCCAGGACAACCTAACAAAGTCAGGCATTTCATCATAAGTATAGTTAGTTAAGAATTTTTTTGTAGTTGGGTCAGATGGATACCCGGAACCGATTCCTCCAGATTTAATAAATTCCTCATTAATCTCAGCTATCTGGTCATCCCTTTCAGCTTTTGCAATAATGGATGCTGCACTTACCTGAATATAATTATCATCAGCTTTATGTTCAGCAATGACATTGAATCCCGTATCTTTGCATAAATTTTCTTGAAATCTCTCAGCTTTTACATCAACAGCATCAACAATAGCTTTTTCAGGTTTTAATCTTAGAATCAAGTCTTCCATTGCATTCTTTTCAATTTCATTAAGATTAATACCTTCTGCTCGCATTTCATCAATTTCACTAGCAGTAATTACAATAATGTCATATTCAAACATTTTCTTTAATTTACGGGACAAAATAGTGCGGCGATGAGGAGCTAGTTTTTTTGAATCTTTAACCCCCATTCTTTCAAGGACTTTTTCCATTTTTTCAGGAACAATAACTCCCGCAATAACCATAGGACCTAAAACAGACCCCCTTCCAGCTTCATCAATACCTAAAATATCCATATAAATCAAAAAAAAATAATAAAAAAAGAAGTGAAATAAAATAAATTTATTTCATAGCCCTAAGACGGACTTCAGGTTCTAACGCTAAAGGTTCGGCTGCTACGATTGCAGTTCCTTTTGCTACAACAGTCATTGGATCTTCGGAAATTTCTATAGGTATGGCAATTTCATCAAAGATTCTTTCTTTTAATCCACGAAGTCTTGAACTTCCACCAACAGCAACAGAATTGTTATAAACACCCATCATCAATTCAGGAGACAGCCTTTCTAAAATAACATTTAAACCATCAACAATTTGTTGCATGAAAGGTTCTACTGCATCTGCAACAAGCATAGAATCAATGACTACTTTTTTAGGACGATTGGTTTCTAATGATTTACCAATTATTTCCACACTTAAGTTTTCAAGTTGTTCGGAACAATGCACCATGCCAACTTCCATTTTAGCAGATTCCGCATCATGAATACCAATTGCTACATCGTATTTTTCTGCTACAAGTTCAACGATTTTATTATCAATATCGTCTCCACCACATCTTACGGTTTCAATATCATTAATTCCGCCAAGAGAAATAATTACAATATCAGTTGAACCAGCACCAATATCCACAACCATAGTACCATTTGGTTCTGCTATAGGCAAACCTGCACCAATGGCCGCAGCCAATCCTTCACTGATTACTAAGATATTTTGTGCACCTGCTTTTCTTCCAATCTCTTCAGCAGCGTTTTTTTCTACTTCAGATGCATCACCAGGAATGCCAATGACGATTCTTCCTATAGTTTCACCTTCATTAATACCTATCTGCATTGCTTTAATGAGTAATGCCTGTGCCTGTACAACGTTTTCAATGACTCCTTTTTTTAATGGTCTTACTGCAAGAATATCTTCAGGAGTTCTTCCCAACATTTTTTTAGCTTCTTCACCGACAGCTAAAACTTCAGCAGGATCATCTTTTTTTACTGCAACAACAGAAGGAATCTGGTATAAATCAAATTTATCCCCTGACGGTTTTGCAATTACAGTATTTAAAGTTCCTAAATCAATTCCTAAACTGTTACTAATGACTTTAGTGTTTTCAGTTTGTGGTTCTTCATCTTCATTTCCAAAAATATTCATGATTAATCCTCCGTTACAATGTCTCTGAAATCTATAACGAAAATTCTATTAGATGTAGCTATACTTTGAACTTTCCCAACATCACCATCTTTTTCAACAGAAAGCAAAATTGTTGATAGAACAATTTCATTTGCATTATAAAATGGTTTAAGAGCAGACTTAATAAAGTTTGGCAATTTAACATCACTGTTAAAATCAATATCAATGAAACTGGTAGTTTGAGATTCTTTAATTATTGCAACAGGAATCTTTGATTTTTCAATTTTGGATACAGAGTCCCTAATTACATCATCAGGCCCGACAAGCACCATCAAGTTTGGTTCTTGAGACAAATAATCTCTTGCAATATGAATAAACGCCCCACCACATTTTTGAGTGTCATTCTTAAAATCGTTAAGGATTAAAGAATTTCCATAAAGCATGATAAAATCAAATTTTTTATCAAGCTTGCCTTCATTAAGAATTACATGTTCTCTGAATAATATTTTAACTTTATGATTAGAAGCTATGGCTTTATATGCCATATCATCAATCAATCCAACATTACCTGCAATAACACACCAGTCTTTTTCAATTTTTGAGTTTCCGTCTGACGAAATTCTTGCGGCTTGCCTGAGAACACGTATATTATCTTCAATCATTTAACTACTCACAATTCATTAATATAACTTCTTTATTAAAATAAACAATAAATTTAACTTATAACTATTAAATTTGAAAAATAATATCCTAATCCAATGCGTAAATAATGAAATTTATTGCTATTATTTAAAGTCTAACAATTAATATTTATTAAAAATATTATTATATATATTTTATCTTTAAGTCATTGAAATTTTAAAAGAAAATCTAAAATTTAAAAACAAATTATTTAACAATGCAAAATAAAAATATAACCAACAATACCATATTATCACTATGAAATAACTTGTTGAAATAATTATAATAAAATTTAAGTAAAATTGAGATTGAATCCAAGAATAGATTAATAAGAAATAAAAATAAAAGTATTATTGGAGTTAAAATATGGATAGCATAAACACAGAAATTGAAAGTTTCATAGCAATGTCGGATATAATCTCATTGTTAAATATGAGTTCAGGATTTCTATCAATTATCTGCTCAATTAACAATAATTTTGAATTATCCGCAATCCTTATGATAATTGCTATCATGTTTGACTCAGTAGATGGTTGGGTAGCAAGAAAAAGAAATAGGCAAGATGACCTAGACTTCGGAAAGAATATTGATTCACTATCAGATGTAATTTCCTTTGGAATTGCTCCGGCAATATTTATTTTTAGCTGCATTAACCCTGCCCATGGCATTTTTCAAACAATTGTAATACTTGTTAGTTTATTAATAGTTGTCTGCGGAGTTTTAAGATTAACAAGATATAATGTAATTGCAGGAAAAATTGAAACTGATGATTTCATTGGTTTGCCAATACCATGTATGTCCTTTATAATAGCTACATTATACCTTAGTGGAATATTTAATCCTGTTTCAGCATTAATTTTAAGTATTCTTGTCTCATTACTAATGATTAGTAATATCAGATATCCTAAATTTGACAATATCCCATTAATTGGAATATCGGTTATATTAATTATATTATTAATTCTTCCAATTAACCTAACAATATATAACATTAACATGGCAGGATTATTGTTACTCCTATTTTGTCTACATTACCTAATAATTAATTTAATTAAAAGATAATACCACAGTACTCCTAATAATTAAATTAACCATCTAACAATTAAAAGGAGTATCTAAAATGAAAGATGAAAAACCAAGAGATCCATTATATCCCAAAGGTTTCAGACAAACTCAAGAATTAAAAACCCAAATTTCACAAGAGTTTCCAAAGCCTGAAGAAAAAGAAGAAAAAGATGAGTTATCTCCTTTAAAAAAATTAAATCATAAGCTAGGAGTTTATTTGACCCCAAATTCCGTTGACATAAGTGATAATGAAAGAAAAAGGAAAATTGGAATAATCATAACAACAATGATTTTTTTAACATTGATTATTTCGGCTTATTATTTCATAATATATGAACCTGCCCAAGAAGAGTTATCTATCGCAAAAACAACAAAACTAAATGAACTCCATGATTTGTATTCAGGGGCTTTGACCACATCTCCAAATGCCATGATGCTAGAAGAAAAAATAAACGACGCTAACACAGCCGAGGAAATTCAAGTAATAAATATACTGACTCCAGCAACAAAAGACTGGCAATCCTATCATGAAAAATCAGTTAACTCGAACATGGACAAATATAACAGAACAATGGCCATTTATGAAAATGAAAGTAAAAGCACAATTATTCCAGCATCAGAAGCTATGGAAATCATTAGCGAAAATGATGCAACAATTCTTTCAAGAATTAAATTTGAAGAACCGAATACTGTATCCGTCCCCATTTTAGTTTCAAGACTTCAGGCAGGAGCCGGACTTGTTAGAGAAGGCAGTGTTGTAGACATCTATACAAGTAACAATTCAACTGATGAAAATTACACAAGCACCAACACCACTCCTGAAATAAGCGGATGCACTGTTTTATCTATAATGAGATATGAGGAAAATGGGGAAATTGATGCTGAATACTCAAAATCAAATATGAATGTTGAAGGAAACAATACCAATCCAAAAGAAAATACTAAACGTTTCTCATCAGATGTGTTGGAAATGATAAAAGGTGCAATTGTCAAAGGTTATGATGAAAAACAGACCCTTAAAATGCTTAAAGATTATGGGGTTAAATTATCTAATTACGAGCGAGAAATTAATTTAGGTGATTTGGATGCCCAATATATGCTTTTAATAGAAACACCGCAAGATAAAGTTAATTATGTCCTGAAAAATATGGACAATATAATATTGACGATACCTACATCAGAAGCACCTGATTGGATGGTATCTGAAATCAACTCAACATATAATAATTAAAAAAAGTATTATATGAGATACTACAAAATTGATATCATGGACAAACCTAAAATTTCAACAATGATTGTGATAATTTGTTTGCTTATTATCGGATTATATGCAATGGGAGAAGTGAATTACTATTCAGCAAAACTAGTAATTGAAAAAAACATTGATTCTCCTAAAATTATAATCCCTTCAATTGGGGTTGATGAAAAAATTAACAACAAATCCTTAAATCAGGGCGTATTAAGTGATCCTGGTGAAAATGTTCCGCCCAATGATACGGTTGTACTGTATGGACACAGAACCCTTCAAGGATCACCATTTTTAAGGTTAAATGAACTTGAAATTGGAGATTCATTCTTACTAGAATGGCCTGGAGTAGGTGAGCTAAACTATACTGTAACAAATACAACAATTGTGCCTGCATCATATAACTTAAAATATGGCGGTGCAAACAGTACAATATTAGTCACCTGTGATCCTATTGGGTCAACTGAAAATAGACTATTAGTTTACGGCGAGTTAAATAATATAAGTTCCATAAACGAGAAGATTATTAAAAACAATCCCCAAGAGTTTAATGCGTTAATGATTTCGTCAATATTTCTAATAGTCGGATTGGCATTTAGTTTCTTTTATCCTAAAGACAACAGAATATACATTTTAATCACAGTAATAATCATTTCAGCGATTTTATTTTACTGTTTCATAAATCCAATCCCTTCCGAACAAATTTATGATAAAATAATATTTTTAAATGGAGGAGCATGATGGATGTAGATAAGGAATACTTTTCAAATATAACTGCCCGAGAAAGAGCCATATTTGAAGGTGCTATTAGTATGGGCGCATTATTTCATCAGTTTGTAGGAACACCCATAAATAAAAAATCTAAAGAAAGTTTAGAAAAAGCTATTGAAGAGTCTGTAAGCCTGCAACCTGCAATTGAGAAAGTGGAAGCTAAAATAAGATTTGATAAACTTGAAGAATCAATGACCGAATTTGAATACACCTCCCTAACCGGCGATATGTTAGATGTTAAAATCCATACAAAAGTGGAGAATGTCAAAGCAATTATTAGAATTGAATTTAATGAAGAACTGAATTATCCTTTAATGTATGTTGAAAGCATAAAAGATTAATAAATATCTTTTAAATCTTTCAATAATTCTTTTAAATGATTCTTTTTAACATGATTCATTAAAACGACCCTGATTGCAACAGGACATTTAGCAACAGACACTTTCCATCCCAAATCTTCTAATTTTTGAGCTAAATCATTAGTGGCCATATCCGGATGATTAAAAGCTATTATGTTTAATTCAGGTTCACAAATTAGTTCATAACCTAACTCTTTTAGATTTCCAGCTAAAAATTTAGTATTTTCCATTAAATTTTCAGCTAATTTAAAATAACCTTCTTTTCCAAAGTATTTCATAATTGCATAAGTCGCAGCTGATGAAGCTCCTAAACGAGTTCCTACAATGGTGGATTGTGTTTTAACAGTTAAATATGGTGAATCAACAGCCATTACATCCAAATATTCACTGTGTCTAAAAATAATTCCTCCAGCAGGAATCGGAGCCAAACCCATTTTATGAGGATCAACAGTTATAGAACAAACTCCTTCAAGTGAAAAATCAAAATTAGGTAAGTCATAACCAAGTTCTTTTAAAAATGGAATTGAAAATCCGCCAAATGCCGCGTCAACATGGAAATAAATATTATTTTCCAAAGCGATTTTTGAAATTTCCTCAATTGGATCTATTAAACCTAATTCAGTAGTGCCTGCAATAGCAACAATAGCTACTGTTTTATCAGATATTGCCTCCCTAACAGATTCAACATCTATTTTATAATTGTCATCTAATTTAGCTTCAACTATCTCCAGATTTAACATGTCAGCAGCTTTTTTAAATGAAAAATGAGCAGAATCGGGAATAATTATTTCACCATCAGTTATCCCCTTATATTTTCTTGCATGATTTCTTGCAGCCCTTATCGCCATTAAATTAGCTTCAGTCCCCCCTGTGACAATATTGCCATAAGCATTGTCAAGAGACAATAAATCCCCAATAGATTTAATAACCTCATTTTCAATTTGTTTAGTTCCTTTAAATAATCCAGGATCACCCAAATTGGTGTCCAGAAATTCACAATAAACTTTTTTAGCAAAAGGATGGGCTTCAGTACACATTGAGCCTAAAATTCTGCCGTCTGCATAATCATGATCCAAACTATGAATTTCCTCTAATTCCTTTAAAATAACTTGCTTATCTGCTGGTTTATCATCCATAAAATAACCTAATTTATTGTTAAAAATAAAAATAAAAAAAGAAAATAAAAGATATTATTCTAAACGTTTACGAGCAGCGTCAAGAATAATTTTTTGTTCAGCACGAGCAACAGTTTTTCTCACATCAGCAATAGCGTCAGTATTGGAAGAAACACTACTAATTCCAAATTCAACAAGTTTTTCAACAATGTGAGGGACACTGCCTGCTTGACCACAAATACTGCAGGTCACACCTGCTTCAGCACATTTCCTAATTGTTCTTTCAATTAATTTCATTACTGCAGGGTGTTCTTCAGAGTAGTGTTTTGCAACAAATTCGTTGTTTCTATCTACTGCAAGAGTGTATTGAGTTAAATCGTTGGTTCCTAAACTTACAAAGTCTATTCCAACATTAATATATTCATCAATCATTATCGCAGCTGCTGGAATTTCAACCATCATTCCAAAGTCAACATCCCTGTGAGGTTCAAGACCCACATCAGAACAGATCGCTTTGGCTTGTATAAGCTCTTCAGGACTTTGTGACAATGGAATCATAATACCAATATTTGTGTATCCTTTTTCATGCAATTTTTTAATAGCTTTAAATTCGCATTCAAGAATTTCAGGTTGGTCAAGTTCTCTTCTAATTCCTCTCCAACCAAGCATTGGATTATGCTCCATAGGTTCGTTTTCCCCACCTTCCAAAGTGATGAATTCGTCAGTAGGCGCATCTAAAGTTCTATACCATACAGGTTTTGGATAAAATGCATCTGCTACGATTTGAACATTATCAGCAATTGTATCAATTAACTCATCTTCCCTGTTCTCAGCAATAAATTTACCTGGGTGAACACCGGAAGTCAACATCAAATGTTCAGTTCTTAAAAGTCCAACACCATCAGCACCGGTAGCTGCAGCTTTCTGTGCAGCTTCAGGCATACTAACATTAGCCTTAACTTCAGTTACAGTAATAATAGGAGCTGATTCAACAGTGCCTGTAACAATATTTGCAGATTCCTCTTTAATCTCAAAGATTCCGTCAAATACCAATCCTTTTTTACCATCTATTGTAACACCAAAATTTTCTTCTAATTTTGTTGTAGCATCAGCAGTTCCTACAACACAAGGAATTCCAAGTTCACGAGAAATAATTGATGCATGACATGTTACTCCACCTTCATCAGTTACAATGCCGCTTGCCCTTCTCATGGCAGGAACCATATCCGGTGTGGTCATTGTTGTAACCATGATGTCACCATCTTTAATTTTATCTAGTTCATCAATGTCGAAAACAACTTTAACATTACCAGATGCCATACCAGGACTTGCTCCAAGACCCCTTACAAGAACATCACCTAACTCAGAAGATGCATCATCATTTCCTTCAGATCCAATATCACCTAAAGTTGTAATTGGCCTAGCTTGCAATAAGAATAAACTATCATTTTCAAAAGCCCATTCAGTATCCATTGGCTCACCATAATGAGCTTGAACTCTTTTACCCATTTCAGTTAATTCAATGAGCTCTTCATCTGACAATACCCTTTTATTTCTTAAATCTTCAGGAACATCAACTTTTATACTGGTGCCTTTATCATCATTAGTGTACATTATTTTTTTATCACTAATTGTAACATTAATAATTTCATTAGCTTTTTTATCAACCTGGTAATTATCAGGAGTTACATCACCAGATACAACAGCTTCTCCAAGACCCCATGACCCTTCTATTAAAGCTATTTCTTCACCGGTGGATGGATTTACAGTAAACATTACTCCTGCTTTATCTGCATGTGCCATTTTCTGAACAACAACAGCGATGAAAACTTTTGAATGTTCAAAGTTGTTTTCCTCCCTGTAAAAGATTGCTCTTGCTTCAAATAAGGAAGCCCAACATTTTCTAATGTATTCAATTACTTCATCATCCCCAGAAACATGTAAGAAAGTATCCTGTTGACCTGCAAATGACGCTTCAGGCAAATCTTCTGCGGTTGCAGATGATCTGATTGCCACATCAACGTCATCTTCCCCAACTCTTTGACAAAGTTCATTATAATATTCACGAATAAATAAAACTAAATCTTCTGGAATAGGTGCTTCAATAATAAGTTCTTTGATTTCCTTGGAAGCGGCTTGAAGAGCTTTAGTATCATTGATATCAATTTCTTCAAGAATGCTCATAACTTTATCGTTGATTCCTGCCTCATCCATAAATTTTTCATAAGCTTGCGCAGTTACTACAAAACCTGGTGGAACTGGAATACCCGCTTGGGTTAATTCACCCAAATTAGCACCTTTTCCGCCTGCAATTCTAATATCGGATTTGGATAAATCCTCAAATTTTACAACATACATGAAATATAACCTCTCAGATTAAAAATATATTACATTGACCATAAGAATCAGTCAATATTAATATTAAATATGATTTTTAAAGTTTAAATATTTAATGAAAAAAAAGTATTTTAATCATGAAATAAGTTAATAAAAAAAGAGTAGAAAAGATTAATTAAATTAATCTATTTAACTAAATCTGCGCCTTTGTCAACGACAATTTTACAAGGAACCGGCAATTTCATTCCTGCTCTCTTGAGCGCAATTTTAGCTTGTTCAAAGTTTTTTTCCTGACAGTCTATTGTGACAATTTTTTGATTCTTTTTAACAATAGCTTCAACAGAAATTGGTTTACCGAAAGCGTTTCTCATACCACTTTGTACCCTATCTGCTCCTGCACCAGTTGCCATTGGGTTTTCTCTTACAATTTGATGAGGATATACTCTTAATTTTAAGTGGTATCCCATTCTTCCTGCAGCCCTTTGCATTAATCTGTTAGAAGCAATCCTTGCAGCTTCTAAAGAGTTGTGTCTAATTTGAGCCGGTTTTTTAACAGCTAAACTTACAGATACTGGAAATTCATCTTTTAAATTTCCCATATCATATTGTACAATTCTTGAATTTGGGGTTTTTCTAATATAATCTCTTCTTGTATAAGCACGAACCATAATTCTTCCTCCGAGTTAAACATAAAATGTTTTAATCAAAAAATAGTAAAAATTCAAATCACACAAGTTTTTGAAAGAGACCTTCATTCCTAGAAACTTCAGATGAAACCTTTTATTAAACTTGTAGAAACACTCATTTTAAATACTTGGATTCTTCTGTAAATAAATGATTATCTGAATAAAACAAGTTAAAAATCAATATTCATCTAAAAATTTTAACATGGTTTCTACAAGGTTGAAAAATAACAATGACAAATAATATTAAACACTTAAAACATAGTATATCACATTATTAAATTAATGAAGGTAATGAAATATGTCAAAACCTGTTGTTGCAATAACAAGACCAAAAGACAGAGCTCAAAAAGCCTGCGAAATTGTTGAAAGATTAGGTGGTGAGGCAATTCTTGCTCCAACACTTGATTTAAAACCTGTGAACACACGATCCCTAAAAGATTTTGTTGCAAAAAAAGATGAATTTGATTGGATTGTATTTACTTCACCAACAACAATAGTTTCACTCAACAAGTTCTACCCGGATTTTATCAAATCCATAACTTGCAAATTGGCAGCCATTGGAAATAAAACCGGAAAACTACTTGAAAAACAAGGTTTAACTATTGATTTAATACCTGCTGACTTTACCGCAGAAGGCCTTATTGACGAGTTTAAAAAACATGGAATAACCGGCAAAGTTATTGGAATTCCAAGAACTGCATCAGCAAGGCCGGTTTTACCTGAAGAGCTGGAAAAACTTGGAAATGAAGTTATTTTAGCTGAAGCATATAAATCCCTATTTCCAATGGACAGTAAAGCAGTCAAGGATTTGATTTCAAAAATCGAAAATAAAAAAATCGATGCAATAACATTTACAAGTCCATTGACTGTTGAGAATTTCTTTGAAATCGTTGAAGATAAGGAAAAAATAGCCAAATTGTTGTCTGACAATTTAATAACCGTTTCAATTGGTCCGATTACAGCAAAAGTTTTAGAAAAATATAATGTTGCCTACATTTACCCCGACACATACACAGTTCCGGATATGATGGAATTATTATTCGAAAAATTAAAGGAGCAATGAAGAATGGATGATTACAAATATGTGATTGTTGGTGCTGGACTTTCTGGTTTAACACTTGCTGAGAGAATTGCAAATGAATTAGACGAACAGGTATTAGTCATTGAAAAAAGAAACCATATTGGAGGCAACGTATATGATTTCTACAAAGACGACATTCTAATTCAAAAATACGGCCCCCACATTTACCATACCAATCATAAAGACGTTCATGATTATTTATCACAATTTACCAAATGGATAGACTACGAACACAAGGTTTTAAGCTATGTTGATGGAAAACTAGTTCCAATGCCCATTTGCATAGATACATTAAATGCACTTTACGACCTTGATTTGGATGAAGAATCTATGAAAAAATGGATTGACGAACATAAAGAAGATATTGATGAGATAAAATCCTCACAGGATGTTGTCTTAAAAAATGCTGGTCGTGACATTTATGAAAAACTATTTAAAAACTACACTGAAAAGCAATGGGGAACATCTGCCGCCAATTTAAGTCCAAGTGTTATTTCAAGGATTCCTTTTAGATTTAATCATGACACACGATATTTTGAAGATACCTATCAGGGAATGCCAAAGGAAGGATTTACCCAAATGTGTAAAAACATGATTAAATCAGATGAAATCCATGTTGGCCTAAACTCAGACTATAAAGATTATATCCACAAGATCAATTACAGCACCTTAATCTATACCGGCCCAATTGATTACTTTTATGATTACAAATATGGAGAATTATTATATCGCTGCTTAAACTTCGTATATGATATACTGGACCAAGATTCTTATCAGGAAACAGGCGTTGTTAACTATCCAAACGATCCCTACTTTACAAGGATTACTGAATTTAAAAAGCTAACTCAACAAAAGGTTGATGGGAAAACAGCCATTATGAAAGAATATCCCGGATTTAACGGTGAGAAATGTTACCCTTATCCTACAAAAGAGTATTTGGACAAGTTTAAATTATACGAAGCGGAAATGGAAAAAGAAGAAAATGTGATTTTTGCAGGCAGACTTGCAAAATATAAATATTATAATATGGATTTAGTGGTTAAAGATGCACTAGATCTCTTTGAAAATCAAATTAAATAGGTGAAAATATGATAACTGTTTGGCCACAATATTTAAATAAGAATTTATCACTTAAAGAAGGTCGAAAAATCGCCAAAGTAGATGCTGTAAAAGAACCTACACTCAATGACATCGAAAGAGCATTGAAAAGACTTGGATTAACCCACACTATTCAAAAAGAGTTTTCATATCCTGGAAAATGGTATGAAAAATCTGGAAGAGCCCTTGTTGAATGGGACAAAACCAAACTGGAACTTATTCGTGAAGTTAGTTTAGAGATTAAAAAAATGAGAAACTGATTATTATGCAAATACCACAATTAATGTCTGAACAGTACAGAGAAGCTAAAAAAATCATCCAATCAAGTGAGGACATTAAAGTTTATTCCCATATTGACTGTGATGGAATTTGTTCAGGCGCAATATTATCAACCATACTAGACAGACTGAACAAGAACCATGAAATTGAATTTGTAAATCTAGACGTGCTGGACAACATTGACTTAGACCATGATTTAACAATATTTTCAGATTTAGGTTCTGGCCAATTAATAGATACAAATGCAAAGAAGAGTCAGAAAATAATTATTCTAGATCACCATCCTCCATTAAGAGACCTGGATTATAAAAACGATAAAGACTACACTTATCTAGAAATTAATCCTATTCACCATGGAATTGACGGATCATATTATGTTTGTGGAGGAGGATTATGCTATTTCCTTTCAAAAGAATTTGGATATGATGATTTAAGTTGGATTGGAGTCCTATCTGCTATTGGAGATATGCAAAATACTCACAGCGGTCATTTTGAAGGATTGAACAAAATAATTCAGCAAGATGCAATTGATGGAGGATACCTTGAAGTCATTGAAAATGACATTAACATTTATGGAAGGAATACACGTCCGTTATTCGTCGCCCTATCTTATTTCAATGATGTTAAACTCCCCATAACCAACAATACTTCAGAAACAATGGCTATTTTAGAAGAACTTGGCATTGATGAGAAAAATAATAGAAAAACACTGAATGAACTCACAATGGAAGATAAGGGTAAACTTTACCAAAAACTTTCAGGAATGATAGCTAAAGAAGTCCCTGGGAATTATGTTAAATACATATCACAATTGATTATTGGTGATTCGTACACATTTTTACAAGAATCCAAAGACAGTTTTCTAAGAGATGCTTCTGAATTTTCAACAGCAATGAATGCTTGTGGAAGAAACCATGAAGAAAAAATAGCAATGGAAGTGCTGAAAGGAGATAGAGTTGCAGCTTTAGACGAGCTTGAAGTCGTAAACCGCGACCATAGACACAATTTAGCCCAATCTATTGAACAAGTTGCTGAGGATGCAGACTCAAATATAGTTGAACTTGAAAACCTACAATACTTTGACGGCACAGGCATTAAACCGGAAATAGTTGGTACCATTACTGGAATGATACTGAGATATTGCAATTGGAAAAAGCCAATTATAGGATTTACTCAAACAGATGATGGAGGAATTAAAGTTTCACTTAGATGTTCAAGACTTTTATCATACGATGGAATTCACTTTGGAAATATTATACGTAATATTGCAAGTAAAGTTGGAGGAAGTGGTGGTGGACACTCCATGGCATGTGGTGCATATATACCTTTTGATAAAAAGTCTGAATTTATTAAACAATTCAACAATTCTCTTGAAGGCAAACTAACAAAATAGTATATATATTAGTAAAGATAAAAATAGTAATTAATCAACTTTAATTGAGGAATGAAAAATGATGAGAGCATTTAAAAAAAGAGGTGCGTTAACACATTTCCAAATATTAAGTGAAATTTCAAAACAAGACCCTCATCTCAAACAGAAAGATTTGGCTGAAAAGTTAGGGATCACTGTCCAAGCTGTTTCAGAAAATATTAAAACATTGATGGAATTAGGCTATATAACTTCAAAAGACGGTAGATCCCCATATAAAATTACCCAAGACGGTATTGACAAAGTTAAAAAAGATGCAATTAATTTAAGAAAATATTCGGATTCTGTTTTAGAAACTATGAATCATTATAAAACCATCTGGCCGGCAATAGCAAAAGAAAATCTTGATAAAGATGATATTGTTGGATTATTTATGGAAGATGGAGTTTTATATGCTCATAAAAAAGAAGAAAATGCAACAGGCGTAGTATTGGACGATGCAGAAGAAGGAATGGATGTTGCTTTAACTAATTTAACTGGAATAATTGACATGGGACTTGGTGAAGTTACTGTAATCAATGTTCCTACTATAAAAGATGGAGGATCTAAATCCTGTGATTTTGAACTCATTAAAAACATATATGAAAAAGGAACCAACACTGGTGAAAAAATAGATAGAATTGCCATTGCCGGCACTGTTTCACGTGCTGTTGCTTTAAAACTAGGCATGCCAATATCAATTGAATATGCTGCACCACAAGCAACTGCAAATGCTGCCCGTAAAGGTTTAAATGTCCTTGCAATTTGCGTTGGGGACATGAGCAAGGCATTTACTCGTGAACTTGAAAACCAAAAAATTAAATTTAATATTATTGATGGTGGAAAATAATTAATTTTCCCTAATCATCTTTAATAATGCGGCGGCCATATCAACACCGCTGCATTCCAACTCATTTTTAATTATTTTTAAATATTCATCTAAATTGCCCTCTTCAATCAGTGATTTTGCATTATTTAAAACTCGCTTGTTTTTAATGTATTCAATATCCTGAAAAGTTGGCAATTCTTTTTCTGTTATTTTAATGTTATTGTCCTTTTTAATCTTATTATACCTTTGAATTTCATCTTTTGAAACTAACATGAAAGCTAAACCACTTTTTCCAGCCCTTGCAGTTCTTCCAATACGATGAACATAATCGTCGCTGTTTTGAGGGACATCATAATTGATAACAGCACCAACATCAACAACATCCAAACCACGGGCAGCAACATCAGTTGCAACCAATATATTAATGTTGCCGTTTCTAAATTTATTCATAATTTTATCCCTAACCACTTGTTTCATGTCTCCATGAAGGCTATCCACATTGAAATCCTGTTTTCTCAAGTGTTTAGCTACAAAGTCAACACTCTTTTTAGTATTGCAGAAAATCAAAGCCAACCTGACATCATATGATTCAATCAATCTGGTCAATCCATCAAACTTATCTTTGATATTGCATTTAAATGCATATTGAGTTATTTTTGGAATATTTTTCTTTTTATTGGCAATTTTTATAAATTTAGGATTCTTTTGATAGCTTTTGCCAATTCTTATAACATCCTTTGGCATTGTTGCTGAGAAAAGTAAAGTTTGTCTTTGATGAGGAGTACTTTCTAAAATTGTCTCAATATCCTCTCTAAAACCCATATCCAACATTTCATCAGCCTCATCCAAAACAACACTTTCAACACCTATCAAATCAAGATTGCCTCTATCAATATGGTCAATTACACGACCCGGTGTTCCAACAACAATATGAACCCCTTTTTTAAGAACACGTGTTTGCTTGCCGATCGGTTGGCCTCCGTAAACCGCTAAAACTTTAAGTTTCCGGATATTATTTCCAACTTTTGCAATTTCCGATGCCACTTGCATACATAACTCCCTTGTTGGACATAAGATAATGGCCTGAGGCGATCTGTCTGGAATAAATATTTTTGAAAGTATAGGAATTGTAAAAGCTATAGTTTTACCTGAACCAGTTTGTGCCTGACCAGTTACATCAGTTCCTTTTAAAGCTTCAGGTATTGACAATTTCTGAATTGGAGTTAGCCTTTCAAACCCCATATCATTTATTGCATCTTTAATTTCATCTGAAATATTTAAATCATCAAAATTCATAAGTATTAGTTATGAAAAACAAGTTATTTAATAATTTAGATTAATTTCGATTGAACAGATTTTTGAGGAAAATCGGATAAATACCCGAATATTTCATCATTATTATTCAAAATACCATGTTCAATTGTTCTTTTTTTAAAAATATTCATTAATTTATGATTATTGGGACTTAACAAATTATAATTATTGCCATATTTTGTGATGTATTTTTCTCTAAGGCCCGGAAAATGTTGATTTAATTTTTCATAAAAATATTCGCGATTTCCATCTCTTAAAGTAAGTCCCATTTCAAAGCATACCACTCCATGAACATTATTATCAATGCAATAATCTAAAATAGAGTTTATATTTTCCTCATTATCATTAATGAAAGGCAAAATTGGACATAGCCACACTACTGTTGGAATATCATTATCATTTAAAATTTTTAGGACATCAACACGTCTTGAAGTGTCGCAAACATTTGGCTCTAAAATACGGCACAACTCATCATCAGAGGTTGTTAAGGTAATTTGAACAACGACTTTGGATTTTTCATTGATTTTTTTGAGCAAATCCAAATCCCTTAAAATCAGGTCAGACTTGGTAATGCATGTAAATCCAAACCCATATCTATCTATCAATTCCAATGCTTTTCTAGTAAATTTAATGTTTTTTTCAAGAGGAATGTATGGATCGCTCATGGAACCGCATCCAATCATGGATTTGGGACGTTTAATCAATTCCTTTTTAAGCAATTCTAGTGAATTTTCTTTAACTTCAATATCCTCAAATAAATGATTCATGCCGTAAATTTCGCTTCTAGAATCACAATATATGCAGCCGTGACTACATCCCCTATAAAGATTCATCCCATTTTGACCGGACAATATACTTTTAGAATTCACATAATGCATGAAATTAATTTGAATTTCAATATTAATTAATTTATACTAAAATTAACAAAAGAATAACTAAACATATAAATTTCCTCATAAGTTGAGTTAACAGCAAGGAGGAAGTGAAGAATGAATAAGAAAACAATATCCATTATCCTATTAATCATATTCATAATGACAACGATAGTGACCGTTGCAAACGTATTTATAGAAGACACAAGCACTCAAGAAAACCAAACTGGAACATTAACAATAAACAGCAAAACAGTACACTATGAAAAAGTGGGAAAATGTCTTGAGGTTGTTGACGGAAACACGATTCAAGTTTATGGTGTCGGAAGGGTGCAACTAACACAAGTAAAAACACCCGAGGATGAACCGGGATTAAGTCAGGCAAAGAATTTTGTTAGTGACAATTGCCTTGGAAAAACCGTATATCTAAATATTGATGATGAACAGCCAAAAGACAGATATGGCCGCACATTAGCTATTGTATATACTGACAATATGGACATCAATAAAGAATTGCTGGACAATAATCTAGCAAAGGCCACTTATTTTAGTCCAAGTGAGTTTGAAAATGGCGAAGTATAGTCAAACAACCCTATCCAAACCCAAATAGATTTTGTTTTTCTTATATACCTTGTCTAAAATTTCATTCCATTCTTCAACAGTGATATGGCCTTTATTCGGTATTAAATTATCTAGTGATGCTTCAGTAACATTTAAAATATCCGCAAGAACATAAGATAAGGTTCTTCCGGTTAAGGACAATTCATAAGGATCATAACCAGTTACAGCCAAAACCCACACATTGTCCCTTGAAGAGCTATCATATTCCTTCCTGAGTGAATCATACCAGCTGGCTATTTGAGTATCCTCACAACCAATGCATTCACCGATTGAAATATAATAATCCTCACCGCTGAATTCGACAGAACCAATTGCCTTATCAATTTTTTCTCTAAGTTCCGGAGAATCAAGCTCTAAATCATATTCATTATTTGTTATTGTATCGGCCAAATAGTTTTCAAGTTCTTTTTTGTTTTTAAAATAACCTAAAGGTTCCAATCTATCCGGATTATAATCACATAAATCATAAATTAAATCCTCATCGACTTCAACGATTTCATATCCTTCAAGCTTATGAGATTTGTATTCTTTAAAATCTATACAATAATTCTCCAAATCCTCTTTGTTTAAATACCAAAGAACCTGAACTTTTTTAATCATAATACTGTCTCAAATTTATCTGTTATCATTTATCACGATAGTTTTTGTAATGTCGTTGAATAATCTATCAGTATGTAATATTTTACCAATCAACCAGTCGAAAATTATTGGAATCCAGTAAATTTTAGTTAAATTACGTACAATAGCTTGCGGCCAAGAGATATCCGCACCATTTTTAGATTTAACCTGAAGATACATTATAGACTTGCCAATGCTTGCACCAGCTAATTTTTCACAAAGGACAAAGTAAACAAATATTCCAAAAGGCACCACATAAGGCAGATACTGATAAACCAAATGAACATTTTTCGGTCCCATAATTGAAAATATAAAGAAAGATAAAACCCCCATTAATGCTGAAACCACAATAAAATCAAAAATATATGAAATAACTCTTCTTGTAAACATAGTTGCCATTTTATCACCTTAACAAACTCTAGGAACTGGATCGGCTATTGGTGCTTCAAGAATTCTTTCGCCACCAATCGGAGTATTGACAACAACATAATTCCCTTCAACAACTTCACCAATTATTGCTGCATCCTCACCATATTTTTCGCCTTTAATGGCTTCAAGGACCGCTTCAGCCTTATCTGCTTTAACTCCCATAACTACTTTTCCTTCATTAGCTACTTCAAATGGATCAATGCCTAACATTTCAGATACAGCATGAACTGCCTCTTTTATTGGAATTGCTTCCTGTTCAAGGACAACCCCCACACCTGCCTTTGAAGCCATTTCATTAATGGCGTTTGCAAATCCGCCACGGGTAGGGTCTTTCATTGCTGTAACTCCACCAATCTCTAAAGCTTTTTTAATTATATTCCACATGGGAGCAACATCAGACTTCAACTCAGTTTCAAAACCAAAACCTTCCCTAAATGACATGAGACTCATTCCATGATCCCCCAAACTACCAGTGACAATAATTTTATCGCCAACTTCAAGACCAGAATCACGGACAACTTCACCTTTTTTAGCTATTCCAATGCCTGTAGTGACCATGACAATACCCTCAAGCTTACCCTGAGGCATTACTTTAGTATCGCCAGTTATTACAGCCACATCAACTTCCCGGCAAGCTTCATCTAAAGATTTCATGATTTTATCCAAATCTTCAATAGGAAAACCCTCTTGCATGATAATTGCATTGGAAATGGCTAATGGTTTAGCACCCATTACAGAAACATCGTTTATTGTTCCTGATGCTGAAATCCTACCAATATCTCCACCTGGGAAAAATAACGGATCAATTGTGTGTCCGTCTGTGGTAAAAATAATTTCATAATCTCCAACAGGTATTGATGCACCATCATCTAAGTCATCTAGACTAATTCCACCATTTACACTTTTTTTAGTGATATTATCTAGAACTGTGCCGGCTATTAAATTAGCCATCACTTCTCCGCCAGCACCATGATTCATATTGATTTTATCTTCTGACATTATATCTCCCAATTAAATAATTGACATGGAAATATATGTAAAAACAAGTATATAAATTTAAAAAGATAGTAAAAAAAGAGTATTTAAAGATAAAAATCTTTAAATTAAAATTCCGTTGATAACACCGTCTTGACCAGGTCTAGATGTAACTTTAGCATTGCCTTCAGGAGTTTCTACGATAGCACCTTTGGTAATGATGTTCCTTCTTACGTAGTTAGGGTTAGCTCTGTTTTCAATTACTCCTAAGACATCTGTAACTTTGGTTTTACCATCGGCATCTGTAACGTTGATTTTATTACCTGTAGCTAATCTGAGTTTTTCGTTTCCGCCACGGGTTCTGATTTTTCTTAATCTTTTTTCATCTACCCTAGTTTCAGCAGGATCTCTTCCTAATTCGGATTTCCTTTTTCCACGGTGTGCAACATTTCTTGCACCTGATGGACTTCTTGTTGATTTTCCTTGAGAAATTGCCATTATTTCACCTAATAAATATAATATATAATATAATAATCGCTGTCTGTAAGTCTCTTTTCAATTAAACCGTAAGCAAGAAAGATAACAGCCTAATTTTTGAGAGCAAAAAAGAGCCTTAAAGAATAATGATAATAAAATATTACTTCATCATCATATATAAATGTTTTATTTTTTTGGCTAAAAATAGAAGTTTTAATTAGAATTTTTTAAAATAAACTCATCAACTAACTTATCGAATTCTTTTTCAGACATGTTTTCATCAGATGCAGCATCAAGAATTTTTTGAATGTCGTCATGTGAAACTTTATCGCCCAAAATATCTATTAATAAATTTCTTAAATCTTCATCATCAATATATGCTTGTCCATCTGAAGCAATACATTCGAATTTGTCTTCACCATCAAGAATATAATATGGAATTTCTTTTGCCATATAACTACTCCTCGCCATTATTCCGGAAATTCGTAATAAACAATCCTATATGGGTCATCATCAAAGTACCATTCATTCGGTTCATCAGGAAAATCGTCATCATCTAATAGTTCTGTTTCAATGAAATCTTCACCTTCAACCTGAATTACAATATTAACAGTTTCATCTAATTGTTCTATATCAATACCCAATTCATCTAAATCTATTTCTAATTCGCCATCTTTAACAGCTCCTTCAGGTACGACAATAACAATTTCATCTCCAGAGTTAATATCGATTTTTGGATCTTTCATTTATATCATCTCCTAACTTATATTACTATTAAATTTAAGTTATATTTAAAAGTTAATTAAAGATAAGCTCTTGAAAAACTTGAGTGATTTAGAAGCTATCAATCAGGTATTTAAATAGTGGTTTCAGGTTGAAACGACTTAAACATTCTTAGGAGGTCATTTTCGGTTTCATCATCATTAGTATTTTACATGTGTGTGGTCAAGCGTTTAAATAGGAAAATATACCAGATTTCATCACGATTATTGGATATTACTGACATATACAAATCCTGTGGCCATCTCCAAAAATAAAAAAAAGGAATAACCCGAAAAATAGGTTACAATTTAAAATCTTTCGCAAAACAATTATCTCCAAATTAAAAGTTGCTGTCCATCTCATAATTTATATTTGGAATGTCAAAGTTGTTTCTGCATATTGCTGAAAATATTTTTAAATTTTCAATAAACATCTTAAATGACAATGAAATATCATCACATTTAATATTTATCAATACGTCGGGACTTTCTAAAACTGATTTGGAAATGTTCAGGACTTTAGATGCATTTGGAATGAATATTGCTGAAGGCAAATTGAAATTGTTAATTCCCATGTAAATCCCATCAGAGATTTCATAGTCCACATAGTATCCAGATTCTTCCTGAAGTTTTCCAACAAAAGTGTCGTTTTTTTTATCATAGCTTGAAATCAATCGTTTTTTCATCATATCAAACCTCACATATAGTATAATCAACATGACTTATAAAGAATGCCCTAGAGCATTTTAAAAGTATTAAAATAAATTTTTAAGGCCAATATTACCATATAAAAGCAATTAAATTGAAATTACTTTAAAAAATTGATTTAGAAAAGTATTATAACAACAAAAGATATATTAAAATTAAGGTGTCGAAATGGCTGTTGAAACAAAAGAACAATTAGAACTTGAAGCTGAAATTAAAGCACAAGCTCAAAAATTCTTAAAGTATCTTAACTCAACTCTTCCCGAAAGCATGGAACTTGAATACGAAGGATTTTACAGAAGAGGATTCTTTGTAAGCAAAAAAAGATATGCTGTAATTGAAGATGGAGAAATTATAGCTAAGGGATTAGAGTTAGTTAGAAGAGATTGGGCACCTATTGTAAAGAAAACCCAGGAATCTATTTTAATGGCCATTTTAAAAGAAGGAGATTCCAATAAAGCTATTGGTGAAGTTAAAAAAGTCTTAAAACGAATAAGAAAAGGTGAAGTTGATAAAAAAGAACTCATCATCCACACCCAAATAACCAAACCATTAAACCAATACAAGCAGATTGGCCCGCATGTTGTTGCCGCTCAAAGAATTGAGGAACATGGAGTTAAAGTATCCCGCGGAACCATCATCCAATACATTATTGTGAAAGGAAAAGGAACCATCAGTCAAAGAGCAGTTCCATACGAGTACAGTGAAGGTTATGACTATGATAAAGAGTATTATATCAATAACCAGTTGATTCCAGCAGTTGAAAGGATTATGTATTCATTTGGATATAGTAAAAAAGACTTGCAGGACATGGCAAAAGGTGAAGTCCAGCAAAGCTTAGATGCATTTTTCTAAAAATTTAAATATTTCCAAGACAATAATTAAAATCATATGATTAAAAATGATGATGAACGTGTTGTATTTTTCGATGTAGACGGTACATTGCTTGACACTTCAGATTTTGCTGAAACTGCAAGAAAAGCAGCTATAGGATTGATGGTAGACAATGGTTTACCTCTTGATAAAGATGAAGCATATGGTGTTTTAAAAACAATTATCCGTGAAAAAGGATCCAATTATGGCAAACACTTTAATGTACTGACTCAGGTTGTTTTAGGCCATGAAGACCCGATGCTAGTTGCTCTTGGGATGGTTACATACCATAATGTTAAAATGGCATTGTTAAGGCCATTTCCAGAAACCATAGACACATTAATCTACCTTAAAAGTCAAGGATATCGTCTTGCAGTAATCTCTAATGGAATAACCATTAAGCAATGGGAAAAGCTAGTAAGGCTCAACATCCATTCATTTTTCGATGAGGTCATTACATCTGAAGAGGTTGGAAAAAACAAGCCAAACAAGTTAATTTACGATGTAGCACTTAGAAAAATGAAAGGCAACCCTGAAAAATCACTTATGATTGGAAACAAATTTAAAGAAGATGCACTTGGCGCCGTTAATGCTGGAATAAGTGCAATCCTTGTAAATTCCGATGTTACTGAAGATGACAGAGCCTACATTAAAAAAGAAAAACTAGATATAACCATAATAGATAATATTGGTGATGTAAACACAATCTTATAATCGCCAAATCTTAAAATTCCAATTCCAAGGTTACAGGACAGTGATCTGAACCATAAATGTCTGATAGGATTTTTGCTGATTTTACGTTTTCTTTCATTTCTTCATTAACATAAAAGTAGTCCAGTCTCCATCCAGCGTTTCTTTCACGTGCACGGGTTCTATAGCTCCACCAAGTAAAGTTATTTTCACCTTCATCAAACATCCTGAAAGTATCAACAAAACCTGCCCTCTCCAGTTGGTCTAACCATGCCCTTTCTTCCGGCAAATATCCTGATTTGCCTTCGCAGTTTTTAGGATTGTATACATCGATTGGATTGTGAGCAATATTATAATCCCCTGTGATAACTAGGTTATTACCTTCATTTTTAAGTTCAACCAACTGTTCTAGTAAAGCATTGCAGAAATCAACCTTAAAATCCAGTCTTTTAGCATTCATTCCACTATTTGGAAAGTAAATATTATATAACATGAAGTCAGGATATGCGATTTTCAATATTCTTCCTTCACGGTCAAGCTCTTCAACCCCTAAACCATATGCTACATCAACAGGTTCGATTTTAGAGTATGTTCCAACGCCACTGTATCCTTTCTTTTCAGCTTCATTAAAGTGCTGATGAAATCCATCAACATCAGCTAATTTCTTAGGGATTTTATCTTCTGTTGCCCTTACTTCCTGAAAGTTAATAATATCTGCATCAGTATTGTCAAACCAGTCCCAGAATTCTTCTTTTTTGGAAACTGCTCTAATACCATTTACATTCCAAGAAACTAGTTTAATTGACATTATAAACGAACCCCATTGACAATAGGCAACTCACGAAGCCATTTAATATCACTTTTATAAAGCATACGGATATCTTCCACATCATATCTAATCATAGCAAGCCTTTCAATACCCAAACCAAATGCTAAAGCTGGCTGATTAATTCCTAAGGGGTTTAATACTTCCGGCCTAAACATTCCCGCACCACCAAGTTCAATCCAGCTTTCTTTTTCCTCCAAATAGATTTCGGTTTCTGTTGAAAGATAAGTATAAGGGAAGTAAGCAGGCCGGAATCTTACTTCAAATCCCAATTTTTTATAGAATTCCTTTAAAGTGCCCAAAAGATTCTGATAACTTATTTTCTCATCACACACAAGCCCTTCAACCTGGTGAAATTCAGGCAAATGTTTATAATCAAAAGTTTCTCTTCTAAATACCCTTCCTACTGAAAACATTTTAATTGGAGGTTCATGTTCAAATAAATGTTTAGTAGATATTCCTGTTGTATGGGTTCTTAAGACACTTTGACGTGCAATATCTTCACTCCAATCATATTTCCAACCAATAGAACCTGTCATGCCTCCATTTTCATGAGTTTCAGCTGTAAGTTTTACTAAATCATCATCAGGCAAATCACATGTTAATGGATTTTTGAGATAAAACGTATCTTGCATTTCACGAGCAGCGTGATCTTGTGGTTGGAAAAGTGAATCAAAGTTCCAAAATGCGGATCCCACATATTCACCATTGTCTTCTGAAAACCCCATGTTTAAAAAGATTTCACGAATTTCATCAATAATTACCCTTAAGGGATGCTTTTTACCAGCGAATATTGCCGGGGATTCTGCATTGATATCGTATGGACGATATTTTAAACTTTTCCATTCCCCTTCTTTCAAATGTTCATGAGTTAATTGAGTAGCTTGTTTTTTAAGTTCAAAACCTTGTTTTAAGATAGCATTTCCATTAGGTAAGATTTTAAATGAATGTGAGGTTTCTTTTTTAATATCTAAAATATTTTTCCTACCTTTTAACTTTTTAAAACCATCAATTAAATCATCACTGAAACTTTTTACCCCTCCAGCATTAGCTTTAAGATACGCCAATACCGTTTCATCAACACCAACCTTAGAGGCAAAATCCTTACCTGTGTCTGTAATGTTAACTACGCCATTATCAATTTGAGCCCAATTTTTACGGCGCAGCCAACCAATGGCAATGCCCTTTTCTTTTTTGTCGATATTAGTTTCACTAACTAAGTCTTTCATGCCTATTGAGCCTTTGGTAGCTAAAACATCTAAAATTTTTCTTTCGGGAAGGCCTTCGTTAGCATATCTAATCCCATCGTCAGTTAAGAAATAAGTTTCCTGAACATTCTTATTTACTTCAATAATATCTTTTGAAGCAAGAGAACCTGATGCGCTCATAACAGATTTAATATCCATACCAGAATTTTCAGCAATTTCGCCAGGAGTTGCTTCTGTATTCGCCTCTAATTCTTTTAACAGTTTTTTTTCATAAATATGTAATTCACTAATGGTTTTTTTAATATCCTCACTCATTTAGACACCATATATTAAGATTAATAACAAGACAATTTATGTTTTAAGTGATTTATAAAGATAGTGATAATCGAAGCACTTTAAAAGAAAAATCAATCAATCGAATCAATTATTTTATTTAATTCATCAACGATAATTTTAACACATTCCTCGCCTTCACAGTCTAATCTGAAAGGATTATTTGAAGATAGTCCATAATCTTTTAAAACTTCGCCAACACCAATTGTCCTAGCTACATCAATTCCCTTATTTTCTAAAATTTTATTAACACATCCATTAGCACAACCATTTATGGCAACAATAGGGAATTTTTTAAGCATACCATCATTAAATCCATCAACATCCGCTGAAGTTGAACCCATGCATATTGAAATCACATCTTCATTCTGTTTTTTACAATCCCCGACAGCCACACGTGATACTAATCCATTTGAACTCATGCCATTACATGACGCTAAAGCTATTTTTTCTGCCATTTTAAAACCTCCCCATAATGCCAATCATTTCTTAATTCAAGTACAATCCTCTTTTATCAGCATAATCCATCAATATTTGTTTCAACAATATCCCATGTTCATCAATACAAAATCCAAAAACATACTCAACATATACTGATTTTGTGAAAATTACCTGAAGTTTGATTTCAAATAACTTACAAAAATTGATGCTGCAGTCAAATCCGCAGTAGTGCCTGGATTATAATGATTTTCAAATAAATAGTCATCGAATTCTTTGACCATATCCATAAAGTCTTCGCTACCTTCTAATTTAAGAACATCACGAGTCATCATTGATATTTTTAAAGCTTCATCTGACCCATATTTTCTTGAAATTAAAGTATCCGGAATATGGGACAATATGGTTAAGAATGTTAAAATACAAGCTTCATTTTGAGATTTTTCCTGTTTCAACTTGTGATAAACAGGATATCCAACTTCAAAAACAGCCGGCATATCATCAGTCATTTCACGTGCAATCATATCCCATGGAGCTGAGATTTTTAACACATCAAACATGCTTTGATTATTCTCTCTCAATTCCCTTTTAGCATCATCACTTGCAACATCATATTCATCCTGAGCACCCATCCCTCCGGCATCTGCAATATTGATTGCATCATATAAATCACATGCATCATCAACGGAAGTATTGCCCATCAGCAATTTAATATTTTCACGTATATCCTCAAATGAATCACTAACGGCCGATGCAACAGCAATTGGCATCAGTATCATAACAATGCCCAAATTTGTGTTGTTTTTAATCCATCCATCAGTTTCGCCAACTGCCTGCAAGATGTATTTGCCCAATTGTGGATTCTTAACATCAACATTTGTACATGCTTCACGAATAGTATCTCCAATTACAATTCCACTTATCAAAAAGTCTTCAAAAACCATATCATCATAATTACGAGTTCTATGAACATTACCCGGCTTTGGATATCCACTTACTTCAAGTGCAGATGCAATTTGAGCAATTTTTGCAATCTCATCTGCATTCATTCTATCACATCATTCAAGAGCAAATAAGATGCGAAATTAGTGATTATTAAATCTGCTCCAGCCCTTTTAATTGAAAGTAATGATTCGGTGATTGCTTTTTCGGTTAAAAATCCTTTTTCAATAGCCGCCACAATCATTGCATACTCTCCACTTACATTATAAGCAACTAAAGGCAACATGAACTCATCACGAACCATGCGAACAACATCCAAATATGGAAGTGCCGGTTTAACCATTAAAAAGTCGCATCCTTCAATTACATCAAGTTCACATTCACGAATTGCTTCAACTGCATTAGCCGGATCCATCTGATAAGATTTTCTATCTCCCGCATGAGGTGATGAGCAAGCTGCAACTCTAAAGGGTTCATAAAATGCAGAGGCATATTTAACCGAATAAGACATTATCATTACATTACAATATCCATTTTCGTCTAATATTTTACGTATTGCATCAACTCTCCCATCCATCATATCAGACGGAGCCACAATATCCGCTCCGGCTTCAGCATGAGACAAGGCAACTTTTGCAAGATAAGGTAAGGATTCATCATTTAATATTTCAATTCCATCGTCGCTATCCCCGTTTTCAACAATCATGCCACAATGTCCGTGAGAAGTATATTGGCATAGGCAAACGTCAGTGATGACAACCAAGTCAGTTTCCTTTTTAAGTTTCCGAACGGCTTTTTGAACAATACCTGTTGCAGAGTAATCCGGTGTTGCTATTTCATCTTTACTTTCCTCTCTTGGAATTCCGAATACAATAATGGATTTTAAACCTTTCGCCTCTAACTGTTTTGCAAATTCAACCCCGCTATCTAAAGAATATCTGTATTCCCCTGAAAGTGATGAAATCTCTTCCCTTTCATCCCCCTGAAGCTCTTCCTTAAAATAAATCGGATAAATTAAGTCTTCCTTTTGAAGTTTAGTTTCGCGAACAATATTTCTTATTTTAGCATTTTTTCTTAGTCTTCTCATTCTTGTAGTTGGAAATTCCATAATAATCACTAAATTATCAGTAACTTACTGATTTCTCTTAACATTTTTATATGAGGATTGTCATTAATTTTGTTTTTTAATATTTTTCTAATGATACTGAAGTTAAAAAAGGATGCATTGAAGAGTTAATAAAAATTATTTCATCTAATGAGAATATTTTTTCTGTACAAGCTAAAATGCTACAATATAATAATAAAAATTTAATAGATGATGCAGGAGATGAATATAATCTTTTAGCATGGAGTAAGAAGATAGGTGAAAATCAAAAATCTTCTAATTTTAATGAAGTTTCGCAAATCTTTTCAAGTTGTGCTGGAGCTGCAATGTATAAAAAATCATTATTAGATGAAATTGGATATTTTGATAGTAATTTTTTTGCATACACAGAAGATATTGATTTAAGTTTAAGAGCACATATTAATGGTTATAAAAATTTTTCATGTCCTTATGCTATTGTATATCACATTGGAAGCGCAACTAGTGGAAGTAGATATAATGAATTTAAAGTGAAATTATCTGCTAGAAACAATATTTGGGTTGTTTATAAAAATTTTCCGATTCCTCAAAAAATCTTAAACTTTATATTTTTATTTTTGGATTTTTTATTAAGTATTTATTTTTCTTAAAAAAGGATTTGGTCCAACATATTTAGAAGGTATTAAAGAAGGATTAAAAACTAGAAATAAAATAGATAAAGTTAAATTCAATTCTAAAAATACAAAAATTATTTTAAACTTGAATATCGATTAATTATTAATACTTTAAAATTTTTAAAAATAAATAGTGAGTTTTTATGGATCTTTCAGTTGTCATTGTAAATTATCAAACATTTGAGCTAACAAAAAACATAATAAATTCAATTTTCAATATAACTATTCTTTTAGTCATGAAATAATAGTTGTTGATAATAACTCTAGTGATGATAGTTTAGCTAAATTACAAGAATATTTTAAAGATAAAGTTAAATTTATAGCTTCAAGTGAAAATAATGGATTTGCAACAGGCAACAACCAAGCTTTAAATATTTGTAAAGGCCGCTACGTCCTACTTTTAAATTCAGACACTATTGTTTGGGAAAATACCTTAAATAATATTTATAATTACATGGAAAAACATTTAGATGTGGGAGCTATTGGTTGTAAGGTTCTTTTAGAAAATGGAGAACTTGATAAGGCATGTAAAAGAAGTTTTCCTAATGTAAAAAACTCATTTTTTAGATTATTTCACATACCAATTAAAAGTAAAAATGATGATTATAATTTAGATAATTTAGCTGACGATGAAATTTATGAAATAGACTGTTTAACAGGAGCATTTATCTTCATGCGATTTAATGCTTTAGGAAAAACTGCTTTTTTAGATGAAAGCTTTTTTATGTATGGTGAAGATATAGACTTATGTTATCGTATTAAAAAAGAAGGTTGGAAAATAATTTACTATGGAAAATCTAGTATAACACATTTAAAAGGAGCAAGTAGTAAAAAACAAAAATCTAAATTAATTTATGAGTTTTACAAGGCAATGTATATATATTATAAAAAACACCAAGCAAGTGAAAACTTCTTTTTAATAAACATTATTGTTTATTTTGGAATAATCTTATTATGTTTTTTAAAATTATTTTTTAATTTATTCAAAAAGAAAAATTAATTATAATCTTACACTTTATGGAATAAAAGTGTTGATTTGATTGAAGACTTGGAGTTAAATGATGGAGATACAGTTAAAATACTTGCAGCCCAGTCAAGAGAAAGAAATGAAGAAATATCTTTAACACATTGGGATGGTAGAATAATCAAAGGAGATTATGATGTTCCTGAATTGACTCAAGAAATCTCTAAAATTGCAGATTTAACAGAACAAAAGGATGTATCAATTTTTGGCATTGTTTCTAAACTTCAAGATATTAAAACATTTCAAAGAAAAGCTGATGATTCAGAGGGAAAATTAAGAAATTTTGATATTTTAGATGATACAGGATCTATTAGAGTGACTGTTTGGGGTAAAGATACAGAATTACCAATAAATAAAGGTGATGTTGTAAAAATCATTGGGGGAGATGTTCGTTTTGATGATTACACTTCAAGTGGATATTCAATGAATACTAATTTTAATACTCAAATAACTATTAATCCAAATAATTTATCTGTTGAAGAAATGGATTTATTTGATAAATTAAGAGAACAATTAAGGCCTATTTCCATTGGTAAAGTTGAAGAAATGGATGAAGATGGAATTGAAGTTGATGTTATTGGAAGAATTATTTCTATAAGTGATGAAAATCAATTCCAAAGAGATGATGGAAGTGTAGGTATTGTACGTTCAGCAGTTTTTGCTGATGAAACTGGTAAAATACAACTTTCATTTTGGGATGCTAAAGCTCAAGAAGATTATGAAATGGGTGCTGCTTATCAAATTGAAAACGCAAGAACTAGATTAGGCATGTATGATGTGGATTTAAACATTGGATCTGCTTCTAGAGTTATTAAATTAACTGATGAAGAGGCTTCAGCGAGATTTATTCCAGAACTGTCTACTCTTGAAAAAATGATTTATACAAATATGAAAATTGAAGATATTGAAGATATTGAAGATGAAGAAAATATAATAGTTTTTGGAAGAGTCATTGAGTCTTATGATATTAGAGAATTTGATAGAGATTCTGGAGATAAAGGTTATGTTAGAAATATTGAAATAGCTGATGATACTGGATCTATTAGGGTAGTATTATGGAATAACGATGCTAAAAAAGATTTTGAAATTGGAAAAGCTATTAAATTACAAAATCCACGTATAACTTTTAATGATGATCATCTTGAATTAACAGTTTCAAGAAACACTTCTATACTTGATTTAACTGAGAAAGAATTAGAAAACCTACCTTCTCATGAGGAATTAGTAGAAGCGATTTATATAGAAAAAACAATTGAATCATTAACTGAAGATGATAGAAATGTTCGTATAACTGGTATCCTTAAAGAAGTTTCTGGTGAAAGAACACTTCTTAGGAAATGTCCACACTGTAACAATAATCTTGATCAATTTGAAGAAAATATTGTTTGTGATTATTGTGGTGAGGAAATTGAAGAACCAAAATACATTTTAATGATTCCAGCTAAATTTGAAGATGATACTGGTGATATATCAATCACTTTCTTTGAAAAATTAGCTGAAGAACTTATTATGATGAAAAAAGAAGAAGTAATTGATATTGTTGAAGACGGATATGGAATTGAAGATAAAGTCGAAGATTTAGATGGATTAACATTAGAAATAATTGCTGATGTCAGTTTCGATGAATATAATGAAACAAATAGGCTTAGACCTAAGAAAATTTTATCCAAAACTTTTTAAAATTAATTAATTTAGAGGAATGATTATTATGGTGGAATTAGAAGATTTGCCAAGTGTTGGTGAAAAAACAGCAGAAAAATTAAGAGACGCAGGTTTTGCAGATATGATGAGATTAGCTACTGCTACTCCTAAAGAATTATCTGTTAAAGCAGAAATTGGGGAAGGAGTCGCTGAAAAAGTTATTGAAGCAGCCCGTAAATCTGAAAATATTGATTTTGAAACAGCATTTGATGTATTAGAAAGGAGAAAAGAAGTTGGTCATATTACTGTAGGTAGTCAAGAATTCAATGATTTAATTGGTGGTGGAATTGAAACTCAATCAATTACAGAAGTATTCGGAGAATTTGGATCGGGTAAAAGTCAAATTTCTCATGAATTAGCAGTTACAGTTCAATTACCTGAAGAATTAGGTGGTCTTGATGCAGAATGCGTATTCCTTGATACTGAAAATACTTTTCGTCCAGAAAGGATTGAACAAATAGCTAATGCTTTTGAATTAGATATTGATGAAGTTTTAAGAAAAATTCATGTTGCTCGTGCATTTAATTCTGCTCATCAAATTTTAATGGCAGATAAGGTTAATGAACTTATTCAACAAGGAAGTAATATTAAATTAGTCATTGTTGATTCATTAATGGCTCATTTCAGAGCAGAGTATGTTGGAAGGGAGTCTTTAGCTGTAAGGCAACAAAAATTAAATCAACATTTACATTCACTTCAACAAATAGCTAATACTTATAATGTAGCTATTTTTATTACAAACCAAGTTCAAGCTAAACCAGACTCATTCTTTGGAAGCCCTACTAAAGCTATTGGAGGTCACGTCTTAGGGCATGCGTCTACTTATAGAATTTGGCTTAAAAAAGGATTAGCAGGTAAAAGAATTGCACGTTTGGTAGATAGTCCTCATTTACCTGAAGGTGAATGTGAAAACACAAATATTCCATCAACAAACAATAAAATCGAAAACATCCTCCAAAAAGTATTCCCAAAACACATAAAAAGAACAATGAAGATAAAACAAGAACTTTTAACAAGAATCATGCTAAAACTAAATTATTGGAACATAAAAAAATTTTAGTCATTTTATCACCATAATAGAAAAGTATTAAAGTTTAGTTATACCTAATTATTTTCATGTCTAAGTTTAATAAAATATCCAAAACTCTTTTTGTACCTATGATGGGAAGAATTTATTCAAGTGAAAATTTCCCTAATATCCTGTATGATGAAACAGCATTAAAACTAAAAGATACATTGCCAGATATCAACAAAGACCAATCAGAATATACTTTTATGGCTAGTGCTGTTAGAAGTATGAATATTGATAGGTATGTAAAAGATTTTTTAAAAAGAAATCCTGATGGGATTATTGTAGAGTTAGGTTGTGGACTTGAAACAACTTATAATAGGTGTTATGATGGAAAAACAAAATGGTATGAATTAGATTTACCTGAAGTAATTGAATATCGAGAAAATTTGCTTCCCCCAGGTGAAAACCAAATTTTGATTAAAGGATCTATTTTAAATGATGATTGGTTAGAATATTTTGACCTAAATAATCCTGTGTTATTTGTTGCAGGTGGAGTATTCCATTATTTTCCACATGATGATGTAATAAAAACATTTAAGATACTGCAAAACTTTAAAAATGCAGAACTAGTTTTTGATACATTAAATAAATTAGGAATTCGGGGAATAAAAAGATATATGAAAAAATTAGGTCATGATGAAGCTACAATGTATTTTTATGTTGATGACGGTGAAAAATTAGCAAATAAAATTGATGCTGCCCTTTTAAAAGAAGAAAGGTATTATAATCATACTTCTAAAAAAGGTATGAAATTTATGACAAAAGTGTCAATGACAGTATCGGACTTATTATATATGGTTAAAATGATTCATATTAAATTATAATGGTGTATATGAGGTTATTCATAAAATTACCCAAAATCTAAAAGATTAATGGCCACTTTAGAGACATGAATATAACACAAAAAGAAAGTGTCTATTCTGTAAGATTAATAATAATTTAAATCATAATAATAAAAATTACAATTCATAAGACATATAATGATGAAAGTAGAAGCAACAGATATTGAATCACTTCCAAAATGACTTATTAAATTCTTTTTGAGCATTTTCAAAAAAGCATCCTAAATCTCGACCATTAACAAAAATATGACTTACAGTAATGGAAACACTCATCTCATAGTTTTTATTTACTTTTCCCCATGTGATTAATGGTTGAATTGCTTTTCCATCAATAATGCAGTTAGTTAACGTGTCAAAATCAACCCATGGAATACATGAAAAGTTAGCAACATTTGTTAAGTCTCGTTTTTCCATTTCTAAGTTAAAGCCTTCATTTTCACCATCTAAAACAGATCTTGAAAGATTTTTAACATAATCATGCCAATCTAAAATATCACTAAATTCCTGGGGTGTTTTAACCCTCATTTCTTTGTAAATTTCATGGTTTTCATCCATAATTGGAGTTAAACCTTCAAGATAATCGTATTCAATTACTTCACCATCAATTATTCTTCTTTTAAGTTGACAAACAGAGTTTACAGCATTCATTAAACAACTTAAACTCATAATAAAAAAAGATTTATCGTTTTCATGACACCACTCCCACAAGTTTTTCACATTCATTCTTGCTGAAACGGAGTATCTTGCAGATTGAAAATTAATAAAAGGATTGTTTTTTAAATCAAATTCTATTTTTTTCATAGTTAAACCTTAATCTTTTTATATCGTTTTAAATAAATATAACTTTGTATAAATCTTATAGGGTTATGTTAAAATGAAAGTAGTAATCGTTGGTGGTGGAGCTGGAGGAATCTCTACAGCTTCAAATATTCGTAAACTTGACAAAGATATTGAAATTGTAGTTCTCACAAGAGATAATAAAGTAGCATATTCCCCATGCGCTATTCCTTATGTATTGTCCGGTACAATAGAATCATTTGATGATATTATTATGAGAACTCCTGAAGACTATAAGAAAAAGGACATTGAAGTTATCATTGAAGTAGAAGTAATCGCAGTTGACTCTGATAAAAAAACAGTTACTTATGAACAAGATGGTAATGAAATTGTCATGGATTATGATAAATTAGTCTTTGCAACTGGTGGCAATCCATTTGTTCCTCCAATGCAGGGTGTGGACTTAGAGGGAGTATTTAGAATCCGTAACATTGATGATGGTATTCGTGTACAAGAAGCAATGAAAGATGCTAAAAGTGCAATTGTCACTGGTGCAGGATTAATTGGTATTGAAATTGCATTTGCTCTTAAAAAACAAGGTTTGGATGTAATTTTAAGTGAAATGTTGCCTCAAATTGTTCCCAGGTCTCTTGATAAGGACATGTCTGATATATTAGTTAATTACTTGGAAATGGAAGGTATTAAAGTAGTATTGGGCAAACCAATTACTAAATTAATTGGTGATGGGAAAGTAGAAAAAGCTTGCTTTGGTGATGAAGATTTATATGATGCTGATATGGTTATCATGGCAACAGGAGTTAGAGCTGAATTAGATCTTGCCCGTATGGCTGGTTGTGAACTTGGTAGATGGGCAATACTTGTAAATGATAGAATGGAAACTTCAGTAGATGATATTTATGCTGTTGGGGATTGTGTTGAATCCAAAGATTTAATTTTAGGTTCCAATACTATTTCTCAATTAGGCACTACTGCTGTTCGTGAATCAAAAACATTGGCTCGTACAATTTGTGGTAAGAAATCTAGATTTAATCCGGTTTTAAATTCAATGGTTTCTAAAGTAGGTAAATTAGAATTTGGTGCTGTTGGTTATACCACTAGTTTCGCTCAACAGAATCGCATTAGACCTGTTGTTCAAAAAGTACAAGCACTTACAAGAGCACGTTATTATCCTAATGCAAAACCAATGGATATTAAAGTTATTTGTGATGGAAATGGAACCATTATCGGCTGTCAAATCATTGCGGAAGAAAGAGTAGCTGAAAGAATTGATACAATGACTTTGGCTATTACAGAAGGACTCACTTGCTTTGATTTAAGTAATATGGAATTTGCTTATGCGCCACCTGTATCCATGGTTACAGATCCGTTAATCCTTGCTGTTGAAGAAGTTAGTAAAAAATTTAGTTAAATAATGGAGAGATGAGAAATATGCCTGAACATGGTCATCACGGTCATGGGGGTCAGATGACTCCCGAACAACAAATGCAAATGATGCAACAAGAAATCAGATTAGCTAAGAATTTAAGTCAAATTAAATATAAAATCGTTGTAATGAGTGGAAAAGGTGGAGTTGGAAAATCTACTGTTGCAGCCAATATTGCTGAAACATTACAAGCTATGGGATATAAAACTGGCATTTTAGATGCTGATATTCATGGTCCAAACATTCCTAAAATGCTTGGAATTGAAATGCTTGAAGAACAATTCAACCAATATCAATTTGATGCTTTCAAAGCTATTGTTGAAGAGGGTATTATTGAGAAAGGTTTATCTCAAGAAGAACAGAAAAAATACATTGAAGAAAAACAGGAAGAATATAAAAGTTCAATGTTTCCGGTAGTTACTGAAAGTGGTCTTAAAGTAATGTCAATGGCTTTTTTAATTGACAGTTTAGATAGGCCAATTATTTGGAGGGGGCCTCAAAAAACCGGTGCAATTAAACAATTGATTTCTGATGCACACTGGGGCAAGCTTGACTTTTTGGTTATTGATAATCCTCCTGGAACTGGTGATGAACCATTGACTGTTCTTCAAACTATTCCGGATACTGATTTAGTTTTAATGGTTACTACACCAAATGTTGTTTCACAAGAGGATGTGCTTAAGTGTGTTAAAATGGTTGAAATGATGAATATAGATAAAATTGCTTTAATTGAAAACATGGCATACTATATTTGTCCGCATTGTGGTGAAAAATTAAACATCTTTGGTGAAGGTAATGGTAAAAAATTCGCTGAGGAAATGAGTATAACTTATCTTGGCGATTTGCCGATTGAAGAAAACGTTTCTGACTCACCAAATAAAAATGGAACTATTTCTGTACTTGATTCTAATGATGAGGTATCTAAAAGGTTTAGAGAAATAGTTGATGATATAAAAGAAGAGTTTTTAGAGTAAACTGGTGTTAATAATATAGCTTGCACTACTAATATTTACAAGATATCCTAAGAATTTAGGATCTTCTTTTAATTTTTTAAAATAATCTAATTTTTCAAGGAGGTATTCCTTATTTTCATCCATAACATTTAAAGAGAAATATTGCATACCTAATGTGTATTCTCTAAGGTCTGTAAAAACAGGAACTACATATTCAGCATCATTACCATAAGGAATTTTAACAGCCTCATTATTTTCAATTGAGATTATAAAAACATTACTTTTAATATATTCTTTGATTTCTTCTTCTAATTTTAAAATAGCTTTTTTGTTGTCGTTTTCTCCTTGCATGTATACTAGGTTGATATAATTTTTAAGCTCCGGATGTTTGATTTCTTCAATTTTCATTGTATTATAGTTTATTGTTTTTAGTATATAATCATTCGATTTAGATAAAACTAAACTTTTATTAGATATCATATTCATAGATGATAATGTAGTGCTTGAGGTGAAAAAATTTTAACTAATGGAAATAAATTTATTTTATTCCTATTATTCTTATATATTGTCGGAAGGTAATTTAAAAAACCTTGCTTGTTTTTATTCAGATATTGGATGGAGGTATGATGTAAATAATGGGGGGGTGTATCTATTTTCCCTAGGTTATCTAACAAGCTGCTGGGCAGGTTCTTGAATCATATGTTCCGGCTGATGATTATGATATCATTGCTCCAATAATAAATAGTGCAGTTCACATACAAAACATATTGTTCTTGCAGCATACTTCTTTCACTGATAATTCAGCTATTAAAAGAGTCATAATGGATTATGCTTCAGGTGAAGTATTTAAAATTAGGGTTTATGGTGATAATTCACTGGTGGTTGGTGCTGGTGAGATTGTTAAATTTAAAGTAAACGGCAAAATTTACAAAGTCAAAACTGATAAAAATGGTTATTCATACATTAAAGTTACACTTGCACCTAAAACTTATAAAGTAACAAGCGAGTATGCAGGCTGTAAAATATATAATACCCTAAAAATCAAACAAGTTTTAAAAGTAAGTAATGTTAATGTTAAAAAGATTGCTAAATCCTTTAAAATTAAGATCACCTTAAAAGGTAAAAAAGCACTTAAATCTAAAAAAGTAACTATTATACTTAATAATAATATTTATCATGTTAAAACCAATTCAAAAGGGATAACTACTTTAAAACTTAGTAAATCAGTTATTAAAACTTAAAAAATAGAATCAAAATTATTCCATTAATGATTAATTAAAAATAAATTATATGATTAAGTATTTGAATGATTAATCATGAAAATAAGAATTCGAGAGGTCAAATATCTAACCTCCCTTCGCCATATGAGGGTGCCTGATTTTGTACACTTTTCCCATTTCGTTATAACCTTGACTGAGGAGTTACTTGTATCGGGCACATCATCCAATTCCTGATGGAGTCAATTTCTGTAGTCTGCTGATCCATAGAAATAGGAGTTGCATCATCGCTAACAATTGCCTGCATGTTCCAGCTGATAATCACAAAGACAAGAAAGCGACTGCAATAACAAGCATGCATCCACTAAATAGAAGTACCTGCCATTGGGTCTTCTTCGACATGTTGTCTTCAAGCATTCTTTCGTCTAACCGTCTTTAATCAATCCATATAATCCAATAATGCATCTGAGAGCACATCCAAATCAACCAAAAACTCGAAACTCATAAAAATGAATTCAAAAACCTTAGCTTGACAGCATATCCTCTTTTAATTAAATTTATTTATAATAAAAATCTAATTTTATATTATACGATAAAATTATATTTTAGCTATTGGAGAATTAACCATGAAAGATTATTTAATTAAGTCAAATGCAGAAACTAATCCTGAATATGGATGTAATCCTTATGAAAGACCTATTGAAGAACATATAGCTAAAGGTATAATTAATTTAGACAAACCCTCTGGCCCTACTTCTCATGAAATTGACTCATGGATTAAACGTATTTTAAATTTGGAAAAATCTGGGCACGGAGGAACTCTTGATCCTAAAGTTACTGGAATTTTGCCAGTGGGGTTAAATGATGCAACCCGTGCAATACAACTTCTTTTAACAGCTCCGAAGGAATATGTTTGTTTATTAACATTCCATCAAGATGTTTCACAAGATAGGATTCATGAAGTCTTTGAGGAATTCACAGGTAAAATATTCCAGCTTCCTCCGGTTAAATCAGCTGTAAAACGTGAAATGAGAACACGTAATATTTACTATTCAACTATTTATGAAATTGAAGGTCGTGATGTTTTATTCAGAATAGGTTGTGAAGCTGGAACTTATGTTAGAACCTATTGTCATAATATTGGAGAGGCCTTGGGTGTTGGATCTCATATGGCTGAGCTTAGAAGGACTCAAATTGGGTTTTTCAATGAGAAAAATCATTTAATGACTCTTCAAGATGTAACTGATGCGTATCATTTTTGGAGAGAAGATGGGGATGAATCATTCTTACGTGAAGCTATAATGCCTATGGAGAGGGCTGCGGATTATTTACCAAAAATAATTGTTAAGGATTCTGCTGTTGATGCGATTTGTCATGGTGCAGACTTAGCTTGTGGAGGCATTGCTGAGTTAACAGGTAATATTAAAAAAAATGATATTGTGGCAATTGAAACACTTAAAGGGGAATTAATTGGTGCCGGTCATTCATTATTAACTTCTAACGAGATTTTAGAAGCAGATTCAGGTTTTGCTGTTAATGTTTCTAAAGTGTTTATGAAACCAGATACTTATCCGAGATTTTGGAAGTAGTGTTTTTATTTTATTTTTTTTTCAGTTTAATGGAATTTAAAAACTTTTAATCATTATTATGCAATAATCTATATTAAAAACCACATGTTGGTATGGAATAATATTATATGCTAAAATAAAACGCATAACTGCTAAAAATAATAAAAATTAAAAAAGCATTAATTTTAAAAATTCTGTTTTATGTTCTCAAAAAAAGAAATGGAAAAGCTAAAATGCTCCTCCACCTCCACCTCCTGATCCTCCTCCAAGGCTACCGAATCCATCAGAGTCAGATGAAGGATTAGCCGCACTCTCGCCAGTTATGAATGCAGCACTCATCATACTGTATCCGCCATAATAATGATATCTGAATACATCTTCATCATAGTTGGATATATTTGGTACTTGCAGTTTCATGGAGTCATAAACCTTGTCTGCTATTCCAAGAGCCGCACCATAAATCAAGTACTTTTTCCAAACGATTATAGATTCTGGAGGGTATTCTTTAATTAAACTACTGTCTTCTAAAAATTTCTTCAAATTTTTCCATTTGAGATAGTAGAGTCTACCTTCTTCAGTCCATTTTCCAAAAATATCTTCGTTTACTAAAAGAATGGCGATTGAAAATATTAATAGAAATATTCCTCCAATTATGCAATACAGTCCATTTTTAAGTGGGGTTGTAAATCCAAGAATAGCAATTATTATACTGAATACAATTCCTATTAATCCAATACCCATAATTATTGTAGAACCAGTATTGTCAAAGTATTTTGCAGGATTTGTTTCATTTTTAACTGATGTTTCCCAGTCTCCAATTTTCTCCATAAACCATTTAGCATTGTCTTCTGATGATAATTGTTCATTAAGTGCTGAAAGATTCAAGATATTATTTGCCGAAAAATGATGTAATGTGTCAAATACAATTTTTTCATTTGTACTTAATTCTTCTTTACTATTAAATGTCAAAAGCAAATCATTTGTTTGGCTGTGAATATCCTCTTGGGTATCTAAATTAATAGCTTTTTTGTCAATAATGCTCATTATTGAAGCTTCAAATCCTTTCATATTTGGGGTTCCAATATCTGTTCTGTTTTCAATAAGTGCATTAACAACTTCTGGCGGATCATCAGTTGGCAAATCTCTTTCATAAATTCCATCGTAATTTACTTCAGGTTCTCTACCATATTTTAAATATGTGAATATTGCACCAATGGGACTTAAAAGAGATAATAATCCTAGAATTATATAAGCGGTATTCCAAAAGTTACGTCCGTTAACGCTGTCTTCCAAATTTTTCATTATCATGTCACGGCCGTTTTGATTCACATGTTTTGCATAAGTTGCATTATTAAAATCACTTAATGGCATTAGGACAAGTAATTCATAAAATTCACCTTTGGGAATAGATGAAGTTTGTGCTGTTATTGTATCTCCGTTTATTGATGAGGATTTATTATATTCCTGGGGATTTAAGAAATATTCATTCCCTTTATCTCCAGGCAGATGTATCTTAGCTGTTAAACTTCCAACACCAACATCCCATTCTTCACCCCAGAGTTTATATTGGAGTTCGCCAACATCATTAAAAAGAGTCACTACATTAGTGATATCATAACTAATGTAAACTGTCACATCACAATCTTTTATGCCTTGTGTGTGGGCTGCATCAGAGTATAAATAAATCTTTAAATGTTTATAACCGTTATCATCACTTTCTTTTAAAACAGGATAAGCGCCATTGGCCGAAACTTTAATATTTTCAATCCTTTCTCCGGATTTTAGGGGAATATCCCTATAAACTCCATTAAAAGCTCCGTCAAATGCATAATCATACTTTTCATCTACATGCAGTAGACCATCATTTCCAACTGTTAAATCTATAAATGCTTGATTTATGGTGTAACTTCTATCATCGTCTGCCGATACAAATGTGATTGTTGAAAATAATATTAAAAAAAGTAAGATTATACAAAATGTTTTTTTAACATTCATATAATCGCCCTTATTTAAAATTCAACTTGTGGAACTGCTTTTTCTGTTTCAGGAGCTTTAAAAAATTCTTCTTCTTTAAAACCAAATAAACCTGCAATGAGGTTACTTGGGAATTGCTGACAGGAATTATTGAATTTTAAAACAATATCATTGTAGAATTGCCGTGAATATGCAATTTTATCTTCAGTGTCACTCAATTCCTTTTGTAATTGTTGGAAATTACTATTGGCTTTTAAGTCAGGATAACTTTCAGCAACTGCAAAAAGTGATTTTAATGCATCTGTTAATTGGTTATCTGCAGCACTAACTTCTTCAACAGAAGATGCACTCATAACACTAGCTCTAGCTTTTGTAACTTCTTCTAAAACACCTTTTTCGTGTGAAGCGTAACCTTTTACAGTTTCTACCAAATTCGGTATTAAATCATTTCTACGTTTAAGTTGAACATCGATTTGTGAATAACTGTTTTTTACACGGTTTCTAAGTCCAACGAGACTATTGTACATATGAATTACTGTTCCTATAATTATGATTACAATCACAATAATTACTATCATTAGTATGTCCATTTTATCACCTACAAATTATATATACTACTTTTGTTTAAATATACTTTGTCATTTAAAATTTACACATGATTAAAATATAATTATGTACTGTAATCATTATTTTTTAAAAATCGCACATTCAAGCAAAGCTTTATATATGTTAAGGTAAATACATTATTATATCATATTATTCTAGACAATATGATGTGCAGGTATTGCTAACTATTTCAATGCCGAGATAGTCTAGCCTGGTAAGGCGCGAGACTGGAAATCTCGTGGGCGTTCAGCCCTCCTGGGTTCAAATCCCAGTCTCGGCGTTTATTAGTTTTTAACTATATTTTTTTGATATTTAATTAAAAATACTTGTTAAACTGATATTTATTGCACTCTTAGCTGATATGCTAAGTTTATAACTGTTGAAAAAACTGTGTTTTGTAATTCAAAACATTCGAATCTATATTTTACGTCTCGTAGGTTCGCTCTATAAATGGAGGTTATTTAATGGAAGACGAATTCAAACATTTAGTACGTATTTCAAGAAAGGACGTTAATGGTAATAAAACCATCGAACAAGCTTTAACTGAAATAAAAGGTGTTGGAATATCTTTATCTAAAACTATGTGCCGCATTTTGGACTTAGATTTAGATGTTAAAATTGGATACATTGCTGACGAAGATGTTTTAAAAATTGAAGAAATTTTGGAAAATCCTTTAGATCATGGAATCCCAACTTGGATGTTAAACAGAAGAGAGGATTATGTAACTGGTGAAAACATTCACTTAATCGAGTCAGACCTTGACATGACTTTAAGGGATGATTTGAACAGAATGAAAAAGACCAGAAGCTACAAAGGTAGAAGACATGAAGTTGGTTTGCCTGTTAGAGGTCAAAGAACCAAGTCTACTTTCAGAAAAAGTTCTTCAGTTGGTGTAAAACGTTCAAGAGGTTAGGCAAGAGCTTTTTTTGTAAATTAAAATATTTAAATTCAATTTTATTAAGGAGATGTTTTAATGGGACAACCTAGAAAATCAAGGAAAAAGTATAATACACCACCACATCCTTGGAATGCGGAAAGAATTAAAAATGAAAATAAATTAATGACTAAATACGGCTTAAAAAACAAAAAAGAAATTTGGAAAGCTGATACTTTAGTTAGAAGATATAGTAGGGAAGCAAGATTCTTACTTGGTTTCGATACTGATCAAATGGTTAAAGAAAAATTAGAATTATTAGGACACTTAGCTAGAACCGGTGTTTTGCCAGAAGGTGCAGCTCTTGAAGATATTTTAGATTTAAATGTAGAGGATATCTTAAGAAGAAGATTACAAACTATCGTATTTAAGAAAGGTTTAGCTCGTACTCCTAAAGAAGCAAGAATGTTTGTTGTACACGGTCACATAGCTTTAAATGGTAAAAAAATCGATTCACCAAGTTATGTAGTATTGGATGGTCAAGAAGATGATGTTGGTTTCTATAGTTCTTCACCTGTAGCAAAACAAATTGAAGAGTACAACAACGGTAAGGATAATAAAGCTAATACAGAAGAATAAAGGGTGTAACTATGGCAAAAGATGAAAAATGGGGTATAGCTAATATTTACTCATCATTTAATAACACTATTATTACTGTAACAGATATTACTGGTGCTGAGACTATTTCTCAATGGTCCGGTGGTAAAGTTGTTCGTGCAGATAGACAACAAGCTTCACCATTCGCAGCAATGGCTGCAGCAAATAGAATAGCTGATGATGCTAAGGAAAAAGGTTTTGTTGGATTGCATATTAAAGTAAGAGCTCCTGGTGGAAATGGGCCTAGAAGTCCTGGACCTGGTGCACAAGCAACAATTCGTGCTTTAGCAAGAGCTGGAATTAAAATAGGAAAAATTGAAGATATCACTCCTATTCCTCACGATGGTACTGGAAGACCTGGTGGTAAAAGAGGAAGAAGAGTTTAAACAGAAGGGTTTAATATGGAGATAGAATTAAAAAGTCAAAGTGATGATGAAATAGTATTCATTGTTCGTGACGCGGAAGTACCTTTTATTAATGCTATTAGAAGAGTTGCTATGGTCAATGTTCCAAAAATAGCTATTGAAGACGTTAATATTATCAGAAATGATTCTGCAATGTTTAATGAGGTGCTAGCTCATAGGCTTGGTTTAACTCCTTTAGTTTCTGATTTAGATGCTCTTGAAGGTTTATCATTGCCTGAAGATGATTATTGGGAAGAGTATTCAAATGGGATCATGTTCCATTTGGATGAAGAAGGGCCTAAAGTTGTTTACTCTAAGGATTTAATATCTTCAGACTCTAAAATTAAACCTGTTTACGACAATATACCTTTAGTAAAACTTAAAGAAGGCGAAAAACTCAATATTGAAGCAGTTGCTAAAGTTGGGTATGGTAAGGAACATGCTAAATGGATGCCGACAACTGTTTGTGCATACAAACAATATCCAGAAATAACATTTAATGAAGATGTTGAAATAGATTATAATTGTGCTCAAGCATGTCCCAGAGGTATTTTAAAATCAGATAGAAGATCTAAAAAAATCAAAATATTGGATATTGAAGATTGTGCCATGTGCAAAAGCTGTGTAAGGGCTTCTGACAATGGTTACATTAATGTGGGATATCATGAAAATGATTTCATATTTAGAATTGAAACTGATGGAGCAATGCCTCCTAAAGAAGTTTTATTAAAAGCTTGTGACGTATTAGGTGAAAAAGCGGATAAGTTTATCAGATTTAGTGAAGAAGGAGGAAATTAATAATGGTTAAAAAAGTTGTAAAAACAAATCCTAACCTTATTGAACTTATTAATAAACTTTATGAAAAATCAAGAAGTGACGATGCAGCTATTTGGATGGATGTTGCACAAAGACTCGAAAGGTCTAATAGAAGAACCGCTGAAGTTAATTTGTCTGACATTGCAAGACATGCTGAAGCTGGTGAAACTATTTTAGTCCCTGGTAAAGTTTTATCAAATGGTGATTTAGAAAACAAGGTAGATGTTGTAGCATTGAAATTCTCAGCTAAAGCACAAGAAAAAATTGAAACTGCAGGCGGAGAATGCATCTCAATTGAGGAAATTATGGAAAGTAATCCTAAAGGATCAAACATAAGGATTATGGAATAGGGGATGTGTGTTATGATGATTATTGATGGTGAAGGATGCGTTTTAGGAAGATTAGCTAGTGTAACTAGTAAAAATCTTTTAGAAGGCGAAGAAGTTGTAATTCTCAACGCTGAAAAAATCATGTTAACTGGTAATAAGGATTGGGCTTATGCTAAATACAAGCAAAGAGTTGACAGGGCAAGTATTTCTAACCCTCGTGACTTAGGTCCTAAATATCCTAGAAGGCCAGATGATATATTTAGAAGAACTGTAAGAGGAATGTTGCCTTTCAAAAAATCTAAAGGTAAAACAGCATACAAAGGTTTAAAAGCTTTTGTTGGCGTACCTGCTGAATATGCTGATGCTGAACTCACTTCAGTTCCTGAAGTAGAATACAAAAATATTAAAAAAGGTATCGAGTTAGGAGAAATCTCCAAACTTTTAGGAGCTACCTTTTAGACAAGTAAGGTGTAATTATGGTTAAAGTTATTCATACTAGTGGAAAACGTAAAACAGCTATCGCAAGAGGTACTGTTCGTGAAGGAACGGGTAAAGTTAGAATTAACAAAGTTCCTTTAGAACTTTACTCTCCTGAGCTTGCTAACTTAAAATTACAAGAACCATTAACCTTAGCTGGAGACTTAGCTAATGAAGTGGATATTAATATCCATGTTATCGGTGGAGGAGTAATGGGTCAGGCTGAAGCTGCACGTATGGTAATTGCAAAAGGACTTGTACAATGGTCTCAAGATATGGATTTAAAAGAAAAATTCATTCACTACGACAGAACCATGTTAGTAGGTGACCCAAGACGTTCAGAACCTAAAAAATATGGCGGTCCTGGAGCAAGAGCCCGTAAACAAAAAAGTTACAGATAAACTCTGTAATTTTCATATTTTATTTAAATTAAAAAAAGATGATATAAATGATTCCTATAAGATGCTTAAGTTGTGGAAAACCTGTTTCAGCTCACTTTGATGAATACAATAAAAGAGTTGCAGCTGGTGAAAATTCTAAAGATGTTTTAGATGATTTAGGTTTGACTAGATACTGTTGTAGAAGAATGTTAATTTCTCATGTGGAAACTTGGGAATAGATGATTGTAGGGATATTTTTTTAATTAAAAATATAATCTTGGTAAAATATATGCCTAAAAAATGGAAGTAATATTCATGGATGTTGAAAAGAAATTAACAAGGTTTGAAAGAGCTAGGCTTCTTGGTGCTAGAGCAATTCAAATATCTATGGGTGCAAAACCTTTGGTAGATATTACTGATTCATTAGATCCAATTGATATAGCATACGAAGAACTCAAAGCTGGAGTTTTACCATTAGATGTTATTAGGGATGAATAGATTTATTCTATTTATTCTCCAATTACTTAAAAAAAATAAAAAATACCAATATAACTCTATAAAGAAACTTACTAATTTTTTATTAAGTATAGATTAATTGGTAACAAATTAAATGACACTGAGGTGTTTTTTTGGATAGTATAATAGAAGATGTCCAAGTTCGCAAGATTTTGGACAGCAGAGGCAATCCGACCATTGAAGTGGATGTAATTACTTGGAATGGTTTTGGAAGAGCTGCTGCACCAAGTGGAGCAAGTACTGGTTCAAGAGAAGTAGTACCTTTCCCGGAAGGTGGAGTTGATATTGTAGTAAGTGAAATGGAAGATTTGATAGCTTCTGAACTTATTGGAATGGATGCTTGTGATGTCATTACAATTGATGAAGTATTAAAGGAAATAGATGGCACTGATAATTTATCAGCTATTGGAGGCAACACTACTGTAGCTATTTCCATGGCCGTTATTAAAGCAGCCGCATCATCTTATAACATGCCTCTTTATCAATATATTGGAGGTAATTTTGCAAACGAATTGCCATATCCTTTAGGTAATATGATGAACGGTGGTGCTCATGCTGGTGTTAATGCTCCAGATATTCAGGAATTCCTTGTTGTTCCTATTGGAGCCACTAATATTGTTGATGGAATTTTTGCAAATGCTTCTATTCACAAAAAATTAAAAGAATTAATTCAATCTAAAGATTCTGCTTTTACCGGAGGTAAAGGAGATGAAGGCGGATGGGTACCAAACATTACTAATGCTGATGCATTAGAAATCCAAGCACAAGCTTGTGAGGAAGTTGGTGATGAGATTGGTATTGAAATCAGGCCTGCTTTAGATATGGCCGCATCTGAATTATGGGATGTAAATGAGCAAAAATATATTTATGCTCAAGATAATATCAAACGAGATACCGGAGATCAAATTGATTTCGTAAAAGATATTATTGATACATATAAAATGTTTTATGTAGAAGACCCATTTGACGAGTCTGACTTCGAAGGATTTGCTCAATTAACTTCTAAAGTAGGAGATAAATGTCTCATTTGTGGTGATGATTTATTCACCACCAATAGGAAGCTTTTAGCTAAGGGTATTGAAATGAAAGCTGCAAATGCTATTATTATTAAACCTAACCAAATTGGATGTTTATCTGAAACATTTGCTACTGTTAAATTAGCAAAAGAAAATGGTATTGTACCTGTTGTTTCTCACCGTTCTGGTGAAACTACTGATGAAACAATAGCTCACTTGGCTGTTGGTTTTTCATCTCCGATGATAAAAACTGGAGCTATTGGCGGAGAAAGAATAGCTAAATTAAATGAGCTTATCCGTATAGAAGAAAAACTTCCAAATTCAATAATGGGTGAATTTTAAATAAGGTTTGGGGAGAAAGATTATGGCAAAAGTAATTCTCGACTACGATAAATGTGATGGTGCTGACTGTGCAGAATGTGCTGATGTCTGCCCAATGGAAGTATTAGTTCTTAGTGGGGACAAAATCGAAATTGTTGACCCAGATGAATGTAGTTATTGTGAAGTATGTATGGACGTTTGTCCAAATGAATGTATTATAATTGAAGATGATTTTTAAATTGTAGGTGAAAAAATGGTAAATGAAGAACTTTTAATAGATTTAGATAATTATTTAGCAGCTGGTTTACACATCGGAACCCAGCAAAAAACTAGTGATATGGAAAAATACATATTCAGAGTAAGATCTGATGGGTTATATGTATTGGATATTCAAAAAACCGATGAAAGAATCAGACAAATCGCAAAACTTTTAGCAAAATATGACCCGGAAGATATTTTAGTAGTAGCTACACGTCAGTATGGTCAAGCTCCTGTTAAAAAATTCGGGGAGGTGACTGGTGCTAAAACTATTCCTGGAAGATTCATTCCAGGTACTTTAACTAATCCGAATTATGCTAAATTCATTGAACCAAAAATTATTGTTGTAACTGACCCAAGATCAGACGCACAAGCAATTTTAGAATCCAAACAAAATGGTATTCCTGTAATTGCATTATGTGATACTGAAAACTTACTTAGTTTTGTTGATATTGTAGTGCCTGTAAACAACAAAGGTAGAAAAGCTATTGCTTTAGTTTACTGGTTACTTGCAAGACAAATTTTAAGAGAAAGAGGGGACATCCCAGAAGACGGTGACTTAGATATTGATTCTACTGAATTCGAACTTAAATTTTAAGTGAGTTAGATGTTAAGACAACCTGCTGTTGCTGGTGCATTTTATCCAGCAGATCCAGAAACACTAAAAAAACTTATTGAAAGTTGTTTTTTAGAGGATTTTGGCCCAGGTTACATTCCTGAGCTTAATTCATTTGATGGAAAAGAGTATCCTATCAATGTTATGGTTCCTCATGCAGGTTATCAATATTCTGGTGCAATAGCCTCAAAAGGTTATTGTGAAATCGTTAAAAAAGGTTTTCCTGAAGTTTTTATTATAATTAGTCCTAATCATACTGGATTTGGTAGTGAAATTTCTGTGTTTAATGAAGGGGAGTGGGTTACTCCACTGGGCAATGTAGAAATTGACAAAGAGTTAGCAGAAGCTATTGTTGATGTTTCAGAATATGCTTCTTGTGATTTTACAGCTCATATTCATGAACACAGTATCGAAGTTCAGCTGCCATTCCTACAATATTTTTCAGCTGACTTTAAAATAGTTCCAATCACAATGGGAACACAGAATTTTGTAACTTCAACTGATTTGTCAAATGCGATTTTTGAAGCTACAAACAAATTAAACAGATCTTATTGTGTTATTGCAAGTACTGATTTATCCCATTTCAATACTCAAGAAAGAGCAAACACAGTTGATGGTTTTGTTTTGGAAGATATTTATGAGATGAACGAATTTAAACTTTTTGAGGAAGTTGTTCAGTATAATATCACAATGTGTGGTTATGGTCCTGTAATGACTGTGATGTCTTTATCTAAAAGATGTGGCAAGCACACAAGTGAAATATTGGCTTATGGAACTAGTGGTGATGTTACTGATGATTTAACATCAGTTGTTGGTTATGCTTCAGGTATTTTTAGATAAGGTGTTTTTATGATAGCTAAAGCTTCTGCTCCTGCAAAAACAATATTATTCGGAGAACACTCTGTTGTTTATGATGAACCTGCCATAGCTGGTGCGGTCAATAAGAGGGCTTATGTAACAATTAAGCCATCAGAGGATGATATTACTATTTTTAGAGCTCCGGATATAGGATTTGAAGCTGAATTGCTTACTAACTATAAGAAATATGTTTTGCTTAAAGGAAAACCGGGTATTATTAGATATATTTTAGAAGCTCTTTATCGAGTTCACGACCATACTCCAATCGACATTACTTTAAATTCAAATGTGCCAATTGGTTCAGGACTTGGTTCCTCGGCAGCCGTTACAGTTGCCACATTGGCGGCATTATACAGATACCATAACATTCGTTTTAATAAACACTCTCTTGCACATGATGCTCATATGGTTGAGCAGGCGGTTCAGGGAGTTGCAAGTCCACTTGATACTTTAGTTTCAACTTACGGAGGGCTTGTCTATTTGTCAAGAAATAAACAGGTTGAACATTTCAAAGTTAATTTTAATGTCCCATTTGTTGTAGGTTACACTACTAAACATGGAAATACAGGTAAAATGGTTAAAGAGGTTAAAAATCTCAAAACAAGAAATCCTAAACTTATTAATCCAGTAATTACTTCAATGGGTAATTTAACCAATTATGCAAAACAAGCTATTTTAAAAAGGGATTTTGCAAAAGTTGGTGAATTGATGAATATTAATCATGGATTTCTAGATGTTTTAGGAGTAAATACATTAGAATTATCTCGTATGGTTTATAATGCAAGAAATGCTGGGGCTATTGGTGCTAAAACTACTGGTGCAGGTGGAGGAGGCAGTATTATTGCTCTTTGCCCTGATAAAGTTGATGAAGTTGCAAATGCCATTAGTCGTGAGGATAATATTTTAAAAATCAGATTTACTCGCAAAGGAGTTTCTTCAAGGGTTTACAAGTGATTTAATGATTATTTTAAAGATTGGAGGCAGTATATTAACTAATAAAGATTCAATGGAAAGTGAAGTTGATTATACTAGTCTTGAGAGAATAGCATCTGAAATAAAAGCTTCAATGGATGTTTGTGAAAAACAGTTAATCATTGTTCATGGAGCGGGGTCCTTTGGACATCCTCCAGCAAAAAAACATAAAATTGGTGAGGAATTTGATAAGTCACTATATCCTCAAAAAAGATTGGGTTTTTGCGAAATCCAAAATGAAGTTAAAAAATTAAACATGTTTATTTGCGAGGTTTTCATTGAAAATGACTTGCCCGTTATTGCACTTCCAGCTTCTAGTTTTATTTCTGCAACAGATAAAAGAATAACCAATGGAAATCTTGATTTATTTAAAAATTATCTTGAAAAAGGTTTCATTCCGGTTATCTATGGTGATGTGGTTTTAGATAGCAGTCTTGAATTTTGTGTAATTTCAGGTGATCAATTAATCCAGTTTTTAGCTAAAAATCTTAATCCTAGTCAGGTTATTTTAGGAACCGATGTTGATGGAGTTTATAATAAAAATCCCAAAACACATGATGATGCAATATTTTTTGAGAAATTCGCATCACTTGAGGATCTAGACGCCTTAGAAGGAACTACAAATGTTGATGTAACCGGCGGTATGGTTGGAAAAATTAAAGAACTTTTATATTTAGCAGATTTAGGAATCGAATCTAAAATAATAAATGCTGAAGTTAAAGATAATATTTTCAAAGTACTAGAAAACAGAGAAGTTAAAGGAACTATAATTTCAAGGGGAAATTAGAACATGATTTCAGATAGAAAATTAGAGCATTTATTAATTTGTGAAAATTATGATGTTGAGTTTAAAGACAAAACTACCGGATTTGAAGATATTGAATTAATTCATAATGTTTTGCCTGAAATTGATAAACAGGAAATTGATTTATCAACTAGTGTTTTTGGTAAAAAATTAGACTCACCTTTATTTATTACAGCTATTACAGGAGGCCATCCTGCAGCAAAGGAAGTTAACAAACAATTGGCAATTGCGGCAGAAAACAATGGAATTGCTTTAGGTGTTGGTTCTCAAAGAGCAGCATGTGAACACCCAGAATTGGCAGATACTTATAGTGTTGTTCGCGAAAATGCACCTGATTGCTTGCTTGTTGGAAATATAGGCGCTCCTCAACTTAATTTAGCTCAAAAAGCAGTTGAAATATTGGATGCAGATATATTGGCTATTCATTTAAATCCTCTTCAGGAATCTATTCAACCTGAAGGAGACCTGGATGCTAGGGGATGCACTGAATTAATTAGCAAAATCACTGATAGCGTTGATATTCCAGTTCTTGCAAAAGAAACAGGTTGCGGAATTTCAGCCGAATCAGCTAAACAATTAGTTGATGCAGGTGTTGATTTCATTGACATTGAAGGTGCCGGTGGAACAAGTTGGGCTGCTGTTGAGACTTACAGAGCTGAAGACAGGTACTTGGGAGAAATATTTTGGGATTGGGGTATCCCAACTGCAATTTCAACAGTTGAAGTTACTCAAAATGTTAATGTCCCAGTTATTTCCTCTGGAGGGATACGTACTGGTCTTGAAGCTGCTAAAGCTATTGCTCTTGGAGCTGATGCTGTTGGTATGGCATTGCCTTTCTTAAAAAATCATGCTTCACAAGATGCTTTAAACACATTTATTGACAGATTTAATGATTCACTAAGGATTGCTATGTTTTTAGTTGGAGCAAATAATATTGAAGAATTGAAACAATCTCGTTTAGTCATTCGCGGAAAAACAAGGGAATGGTTAAATGAGAGAGGTATTAACACAAATAATTATTCAAGGAGATAAAACATGAGCGTTGAAGTAATCGCTATAGGGGGATATCAGGAAGTCGGAAAAAACATGACTGCTATCCGCATAGGTGAGGATGTCGTTATTTTTGATATGGGGATTCACCTAGACAGAATTAGTATGCATGAAGACACTGATATTGACAGAATGCATAGTTTAGATTTAATTGAAAGAGGAGTTATTCCTGATGATACATTAATGAAGGATGTTGATGGTAAAGTAAAGGGAATTGTTTTCTCTCACGGTCACTTAGACCACATTGGTGCTGTTGCTAAGCTTGCACACAGATATGATGCACCATTATTTGGAACACCATATACTGCTGCTTTAATTGAAAAACAAATTAAAGGGGAACGTAAATTTAAAGTTACAAATCCGATTAAGGTTTTAAACCCTGGAAGTAAAATTAAACTTTCAAAAGATATTACATTGGAATTTGTACAGTCTACACACAGTATTCCACAAGCAGTATTTCCGGTATTGCATACTCCGGAAGGAGTTATTGTTTATGCACTTGATTTTAAATTTGATAACCATCAAAAGGTATCTCCGCCACCTGACTATAAAAGATTAAAAGAATTGGGTAGGAAAGGAGTACTTGCATTAATAGTTGAAACTACTAATGCTAAAAATTATGATGAAGTTAAAACTCATTCAGAAAGAATTGCTAGAAATATCTTAGAGGATGTAATGAGAGGACCATTACATGAAAAAACAGGTATGATAGTTACTACATTTTCCTCTCATGTGGAACGTGTACAGGCCATTGCCGATATTGCTAAGAAAAGTCACAGAGAAATATTTTTCTTAGGTCGTTCAATGGAGAGATTCTGTGGTATTGCACAAAAATTAGGAATCTTAAAATTACCTAAAAATGCCAGCATTTATGGATCTCCTAAAGCTGTTAATCGTGCTTTGATGAAAGCAGATAAAGACCGTGCAAATTACTTACTTGTAACTACTGGTCACCAAGGTGAACCTGATGCATTGCTTCCAAGAATTGCTAGCAACAGAACTCCTTTCAATATTAAAAAAGGAGATAATGTCATTATTTCAGCACCTATTATTCCAAATCCGACAAATGCTGCTAATAGGCATATTATGGAAAGAAGATTAAAATTAAATGGTGCGAGAATTTATCCTAATGCTCACGTTTCCGGGCACGCTGGAAGAGAGGATCACAGAGAATTCCTACGGATGATAAAACCGCAGCATATTATTCCGGCACACGGAGATTTATCCATGCTTTCAGCTTATGCTGAACTTGCTGAAGAAGAAGGGTATAGAATTGGATATGATATTCATATTTTAAGAAATGCTCAAGCACAAGTTTTTAAAAGTTAAGGGGGCAATTAAATGAGTGATGTAAAAGAGGTACTTGGAAGTTATTCAGAAGATGTAATTAAAACAATTGAAGAAGATTTATCTGTTATTACACCGAATAATCTTGGTGAAGCATCAGTTTATCTTACTAAAGCAGGTGGAAAAATGCTTAGGCCTGCTTTATCTTTAATTGTAAGTGAAGCTGTTGGAGGAAATCGTGAATCTGCTCTTAAAACGGGTGCAGCTATTGAATTAATCCACACATTCTCATTAATTCATGACGATATCATGGATGATGATGATATGAGGAGAGGAATGCCTTCTGTTCATAAAGTTTGGGGAGAAGATGTTGCTATTCTTGCAGGTGATACTCTATTCTCAAAAGCATTTGAAATGATTATCACTTCAAAAAACACTACTTCAGAACAGAACAACAAAGCATTAGCTACTGTTGCCGATGCATGTGTTAAAATTTGTGAAGGTCAAGCTTTAGACATGGGTTTTGAAGAAAGATTTGATGTTTGCGAAGATGAATACATGGAAATGATTTTCAAAAAAACTGGTGCCCTAATTGCGGCCGCTACAAAAGCAGGAGCTATTATGGGCGGAGCAGATGATGATGTCATTGATGCAATGTATGAGTATGGACGTTTAATTGGTCTTGCTTTCCAAATTCAGGATGATTATTTAGATCTTGCATCTGATGAGGAAACATTAGGTAAACCTATTGGGTCTGACATTGGCAAAGGCAAAATGACAATTATTGCAATTAAAGGATTAGCTAGTGACGATTCTGGCAGATTCCTTGAAATCTTAAAAGCTGAAGAAAACTCACAAGAAGAGATATATGAGGCAATTGAGATTTTAACAAATTGTGGAGCTATAGATTATGCTCGCAATTTCGCACTTGAATCTGTAAATCAAGCTAAAGAAGTACTTGAAATATTGCCTGATTCTTCATTTAAAAAAGTATTATGTGATATTGCAGATTTTGTACTTGGGAGAAATGCATAATTCTCTCACTTTTTTTTATTTTTTGTTTGCATTATATTGAACTTTTTTTAGAATTTTACCATTTCTAAATTTTCATATTGATTTATATATTAAGATATGCTTTTTTCTCAGATTATTAATGCAATTGCAACATTTTGACAAGAAGTTTCAATATGTTTCATTGTTCTTTCTGTTGTAATATCTATATTTTTTTATAAATGAAAACTTATTTTAATATCTTTGCAGCAACATACATATATGAAAGGAATTATTGGAGCAATATGTGGAGATATTATAGGTTCAACAAGAGAATTTAAACCAATAAAAACAAAAGAATTTAACCTATTTGAGAAACGATCTCGATTTACAGATGACACTATAATGACATTGGCTATTGCAAAATGGTTATGTGATGACAAAACATCTAAAGAGGTTTTAATCAAAAATCTAAAATATTTTGGAAATAAATATCCTCGCGCAGGTTACGGGGCAAGATTTAACAACTGGTTTGCTCAGGAATCCTGTGAACCGTATGGTAGTTGGGCAAATGGATCTGCTATGAGAGTATCTCCTTGTGCTTGGGTAGCTAATTCCTTTGAAGAAGCTCATGATTTAGCTTATACATCAGCTATTGTTACTCATAATCATCCAGAAGGTGTAAAAGGCGCTCTTGCAACTTCAGATGCAATTTATCTTGCAAAAATAGGTGCAAGTAAAGATGAAATTAAAAATCATGTTGAAGTGAGATACGAATATGATTTATCCAGGTCGTTAGACCATATTCGTCCATGGTACAATTTTGATGTTTCATGTGCTGGAAGTGTGCCTGAAGCTATAATTTGCTTTTTAGAAGCGGATAGTTTTGAAGATACCATTAGAAATGCCATATCTCTTGGTGGGGATTCGGATACACAAGCAGCAATAGCTGGAAGTATTGCATCGGCATATTGGGAAGTTCCTAAAAATATTTCATATAAAAGCATTCATCGCTTGGATTATTTCTTGCTAAATGTTTTAATTGGTTTTGAAGAGAAATTCATGTAGATAAATATTTCTGTAATACTTTTTTAGAATTTTTTATGTCTTTGGGTAGTATTAATTTTTATAAAAGTATTACTTATTTTTTCATTATCTTATTTTTGGACAATTTCATCTGGGTCTTAAAATTATTTGGAGTTTTTAATTATATTTGATTTATAAGATTTATTCATTGTTTTAATGCCTTAAAATTTGTTTTTTAAAATTAGGCTACATAATTTTTATTTTGATTTTTTGCCTTTTTATTATTTTTAATCAATTAAAGACTCAGCACCATTTTTTCACTCTTTAACTCTTTCATTGTCATTATTTTTAATTGGAATCTATTTATATTTTTTTATTTTTAATTTATATATCAAAAAACGAAATAATAATTTAATAACATTTATATTATTATTACTTTCTATATTAAAGTAGATTATCTAATTAAAGTTTTTAATTCGATAATTTTAAGAGTTAAATATTAATAAATAGTTGGGGAGTATAATGGAAATTTATATGCAAAAAATTGGATTGATTAGGCCAAATTTTAATCCTAAAAATGCAACTTTAAATTTGGATATTGACTGGTCAGTTGAATATACTGATACTAATCAGGAAGAAATAAATTTTGACATGATTTTAAAATCATGTGGAAATTTAGATTTAAGATTTAAAGTTGAAGGATCGTTGTACTAGAGGTATTTGAAGAATTTATTCATGAAGAGGTTTCTCAATTAATTTTTCATCAAGCATGTAATGTTCTTATGGATATGATTTCTATCACTCGTGAATCTGTTCATATTTTATCAAGTAAGAAAGAATATTCAAAAATAGGCAGTGAACATTTTCAAAATACTCTTAAAAACTAATTTGGTGATGTATTATGTTAAAAATAAAACATACATTGTGCCCTTCTTGTAGTGTTGGTTGTGGGATTAATGTGGTGTTAAACGAGGGAGAAATTGTTGGAACATTTCCTTATAAAAGACACCCCATTAATGCTGGAAAAATTGTTTAAATGGAAAAAATTCAATAGATTATTATTTAAACAAATTCAAAAAAGCTATTGTATCTAATCATGAAACAGATATTGATACTGCTATATCAGATCTATCTAAAGAATTAAATTCAATTGATTCTTCTTCTGTTACAATACTTTGTTTAGGCAATAATAGTGTTGAAGAAATTGAAGCTATTAAAAATTTCGCAGAATCTAAAAATTACAATATTGCATTTTATGCTGATGATTTAAAAGATTTTAAGGAGGTTGCATCTTATGAAGAAGTTGCAAATGCCAGTAGCGTATTTGTAATTGGTGATCTTTTGTATGAAAATCCATTAATTGGAAGAAGAATAGTTCATGCAAAACAAAAGGGTGCAAAGGTTTATGCTTTAGGTAAAAGCGAAAAGTCAGTCACTTTTAATATTGCAGATGAAACATTCAATTCCTCAGTTCAAGAATTTTTAAATGCAATTGAGTCAAAAATTGATGAATCCTCTGTAATTGTATTTAATTATGTTGATTCCAAAGAAGACTTGGATAAATTGGAATCAATTAAGTGCAAAGTTTTGCCGGTATTCAGCAATTCTAACTCTAAAGGAACATTTGATTTTGTTGAATCTAAATCATTAGATGAAATTGTGGAGTTATTGGAAAATACTAAAGCATTATTAGTTTTCGATGATGTTGTTGATAAGTTGGATTATGATTTTACCAGAATATCTAAGCTCATTAGTTTTGCTTGTTGTGAAAACGACACTACAAAAATTTCAGACATTGTCATTCCTATCAAAACATGGTTGGAACAAGATGGATCTTTTGTCAATGCAATGGGCGAAGTGCAAAATTTTAGTTCTGTCATTGAATCTGATAATTTAAGTATAATTGAAATTATTGATAAATTAAATGAATAGAGGGATAATATGAGTTATGTTTTAGCAAAATCTCGAAATGATGACATTCTTGATGCAGGTGAATGTGGTGGGGCAGTAACAAGCATCCTTAAGTATTTGCTTGATGAAGGAATAGTTGAAGGTGTTTTAGCATTAAGTCCACATGATGATATTTATGATGCGATGCCTGTGTATATAACTGATTCTAAAGATTTATTAAAAACAGCTGGATCTTATCACTGCGCTCCTACAATGGTGGGGGATCTTGTTCAAAAATATTTATCTGATAAAAAAATTGCAATTACAGTTAAACCATGTGATATGAGAGCTATTGAGGAACTTGTTATGCGACACAGAATTGATAAGGATAATATATATTTCATAGGTTTAAACTGTGGCGGAACTGTTTCACCGGTTAGTGGTAGAGAAATGATTGATTTATTCTATGAAGCTAATCCTGATGATGTTGTTAGTGAAGAAATCGATAAGGGCAAGTTTATCATCAAATTAGCTAATGGATCTGAAGAAGCAGTAAAAATCCATGACCTTGAAAAAGAGGGTTATGGCCGTCGTGGTAATTGTCAAAGATGTGATGTAAAAATCCCAAGAAAAGCAAATATTGCCTGTGGAAATTGGGGTGCAGAAGATGGATGGACATTCATTGAAATTAATGATGAAAAAGGTCAGGAATTAATCGATGGTGCTAAAAACGCAGGTATTCTTGAAATAAAATCACCTGGTGACGCTGCTGTGGAAGCAAGAGCAAAAGTTGAAAAAATCATGATTAACATGGCTAAAAAGAATCAACAAGCCTCTTATCCGTTAGTCAGTGAAATGGATGAATGGAATCGTTGTATTGGATGTTATGCTTGTCGTGATATCTGTCCAGTCTGTGGTTGTTTTGAAAATTGTGAATTAAACAAGTCTTACTTTAATGATGAGGCAACTGTTCCTCCAAGTCCGATAGCATTTCATGGTGTCAGATTATCTCACATGAGTTTCAGTTGTGTTGATTGCGGTCAATGTGACGATGTATGTCCGATGGATATTCCGGTTTCATTGATTTTTGATAAATTGCAGAAAAAATACTATGAAAGAACTGGTTATGTTGCTGGAGTTTCTGATGAGGTTAAACCTCCATTATACAGTCCAGAAAAAACAGAATTATAAGGAGGTGGTTTTTAATGTCTGATGATTTAAAAATCGTAGGTTTATTATGTAATTGGTGTTGTTATGGCGGTGCAGATACTGCAGGTACTGCTCGTATGCAATATTCGCCAAACATTAGGATTATTCGTGTAATGTGTTCTGGGAGAATAAATCCTTCAATGATTTTTAAAGCATTTAAGGAGGGTGCTGATGGAGTATTTGTAGGAGGGTGCCATATTGGTGACTGCCACTATGATGCAGGTAATTACAAATGGTCTAGAAGATCTAAAATTGTTGAAGATATTCTTGAAGAGTTTGGAATTGAAAAAGAAAGGTTCCGTCACGAATGGATTTCAGCTTCAGAAGGTGAAAAATTCCAAACAACAATGGAGGAATTTCATAAAACATTATCTAAACTAGGTCCATTAGAATTAGAATGATTAAGATATCAAGCCATATGTAAATAGCTATTATTTCAATAGCTATTTACACTCACTTCTAATTGCCTTTCTAAGATTAGTAAGTTGTTACTAACCTTAGAAAGATAGTTAAATAGAGAATGTTTGATTATTTTTCAAATTAATTATATTATGTTGATAAATCATCATTAGCCGATAACTACCAATACTCAGCATATTGGTAGTTATCCTTTCTCTCCATCGATATAAAATAATTAATTAAAATAAAAGAGAGATATATGGAAAATCATATAGGTTTCTTTTCACTGTCTAGAATAGCTATTTGAGTTTATCTTTAATAGCTATTTTAATTTTTCATGATTATTTTTTATAAAGCTTATTTTACAATATTTATTAATCTAAACCGAGAGAGACATATTTTTGTCATTATGATAATGTAAAGATGTGACTGCTCTTCATTATAGCAATTTGATATTAAAAACTATTGCTGATTTAATGATAGTTGATTAGTTAAATTCATTAGTTCTGCTGTAAACTATAGAATAAACAAACTTCAATTTAATTAAAAGTTGTTTTATCCATGAAATTGTTCCATGTCTTTGATAACATATTTGGTGATGGTTAATAAATTTCCATGCCTTTAAAAATGAAAATATATTATCCTTTTGTTGGGATAATAATTTCCCTTTCACCGGATGGCATGAATTCTCTTAAGGCACCCTTTGCGATTTCCTTTCTTGGATGTCTAAAGTCAAAGGTTAAATGCGGATCTGCAAATGCAATTTTAATCAACGGATTTGTACAGAAGGCATCTCCTCTTGCGGCGTGTGGTGCTTGAGCAATACCTGCATATTCAGGCTGGTGACCTACATTCATAGCATAGTTTGGATAGTTCGGTCCTCTTAATTCATGGATTAAACCTTCATCACTTCTTATTGATAATGAATTGGAAGCACCTGCTTGGTCTTGTAAGTCATATCCATAAAATCCTAACCTTGAATGAGCTTCTTTATGTAAAATCATACTTAAATACCAACCATTCACACCGGCATTTGAGTTTCCAGTAGCAAATGCAGTTGAACAACCTGCTGCGGCAGATATTACAGATGCTCTTTGAGAACCTCCAAAGTGTGTTTCCAAAAGTGTTGGTATTTCATATTGTTCTAATCCGTAAAGTGTCACTTCACTGGCAATGTCTCTTACAGTTTCCATGTCTAAACTTGCATTACATAAGCCGTATTTTTTATCTACATAATCTTTACCGTAATATGCAAAATCATCTAATATGTCATCTGTATATGTTGCACTTGCATATTGGGTAAATCCTACTCCTCCAGACATATATGATCCAAGCCATACTTGGTCATATAGTACTGCAGCAGCTGCAATAACTTCTAAAGTTACTTCAACCGGATCATCAGAAATTCTTGAAGTCTGAACCATGTCTGCTAGAGTACCAAATGCCACACCTCCAGGTTCATTAGGGCCTCTTGCACGTCTGGCTGGTAAAAATGATGCCATTCCAATTACATCTGCATGTTTTGCTGCATATGAGAAATCTGCAATAGCTGCTTCACCTGCACATAATTTATACGCATTAATGAAACTCATACCAATTTGCATAGCTGACCATCTGGAAACGGTACCTCCGTCACAAGCCCTTACAACAAGTGTTGGAACTCTGCTTACCTGATAAGTTTTATTTCCAACATATCTTTTTAACATTTCTGCCTGGTCTTCTGGGAATTCTTTGTTAATGTCAATTAAAACTCTTTTATCAAGTTCGTCAGCTAATTCATCGTTTCCTGTAAAGATTTTTGCATAGCAATCTTCAGCAAGGCCTGGGTGCACTTCAACCATATGTTCTTGAACAACTGCACCTCCTGGAAGTGCATGGTTAATGTTTTCCATGTATTCATTGATTGTTTCAGGAGTAACTTCTACACCTAATCTTTCTTGCAATACTGAATGGGCTGTATCCATTCCTACAATGATGGTTCTTTTAATGTCATCAACCAGTTGCTGAATTGCTGCATTGTTACAAAAGTGTAGGTCATCACCTTCAACATAATCTTCGGTACCTGAAATTTTATATGCCATTAATTGCCTTTGGCCTAAGGGCACACCTATGTCCGGATTATAAAATGGCATGTTTCTTTCTTTTGCTAATTTTTCAGCAGCATCATTAAATTCTCTTTTTCTTTCTGATTGTTTCCATCCCTCAAAACAATAGAAACTGGTGTGATCACTTTCCTGGTCTTCACCTTTAAATTTCTGGTTTAATGCGCTTAAAAACTTTTTATTCTCCAAACCCATTTTATTCACCTAATTTTTTTTTCAAATCCTTAGAAAATACTCCCATACCATATCCCCCTTCAGTACGTGCAGTGTGAATATTTTCAATGACTTCAATTGCTTCTTTGTCTTGTCTCATACCAATGTTGTCTTCTCTGTAGATGGTGGTGATTTCTTTTAAATATTCCTCATCTAAAGGGGCACCTACATCTATTGTTTCATCTAAAGGACGTCCAACTTGATCTTTAATATAATAAACATGGCCATCTTCTTCATTGTAAATGTATCTTTGAAGACCATCAAACATTAATCCGTTTTCATCAAGCCTTAATGAGTGTCCATGTACCGTTGCACCTCTCATACCGCATCTTGCAGGGTCAAAAATATCGGTTTCAACTAGTTCTTTGGAAATTTTCTCTAAATCTTGTTCTCTTATTTCGATTACTTGCCTTCCGGATAATGTACCTGTATCTACGCCTCTGTATCTCCACATGTATGTTCTTGCTCTATCATATGGTTGTGCTGGGGCATTATACATTGAATCTGCAAATTGGATATATCTAACACGTATCCCTTCCTTTGCTCCGGGTGTTGGTTCAACGATTTTTTTAATTATATCTCCATCATCTTCCATTTCTGCTAAAGGAGGATGTACGGTTTTATAACTTTCACCGGGGTTTCTATGGCCTAGTATTTTAACTAAACCTTCATCAGATATTTGCCTAATTTTTTTAAAGTTATGCTCAGGATTCATGTGTTTTCGCCTATTTTCAGCAATTTTTGTTTCACCTGGGCAATATTGAGCTTTATATTCCATAATTCACCAACATAATATTATCTAATAACTTTCACGGTTTCTGCTGTTTTTGCACGTGAATCAACTAAACCAATGTAGCGATCATCAATAACACTTTCAAAATTGTTTCCATATTTTAAATAGTCAGAAATTGTTGATTTTGTCCTTGTAAAAATACCTACTAATAAATAATAATTGCATGGAACATTTTCATCTAAAATCAATTGTAATTCATCCATAAACTCATTAAATTTAGACATGTCTACTGTAATTACAATTTCTCCTACCATCACTCTTAATTCAACATCATTTCCATGAACACTTATCTTCTTGCGGTCGGTATGGTTAACGACATGTCCTTTTCCAGGACCGTAAAATACTTTTAAAGGAATTGATGGGCCATGAATTAAAACTCTTTGCTGACCTTCGAGCTTATAAATTTCATTTAATATTTTTTCGGCAGTATCCGGTTTCAAATATCTATCTGGGGTAATTTTAATGTCAATAACATTAATTTTTTTTGATTCATCCATAAAAACACCTTTAAAGTTTATTTTTAAGTTCTCCTGCAACTTTAGCCACATTCGGAATTGGATTTCTAAGATTGTCTATTGTACCATATACAATTCCAATCAATGCTGATGTTCTTTTAACTGAAAACATCTGAGTACCTGCATCCAAACACATTGCTGCTGATGCACAAGGAATTGCAGTTCCTTTTGCATGTCTTGTTACTACGTGGTTTCCATGGAATGTACCTGGTCCTCCACCACCATAAATTGAGTGGGAAAAGAAACTGAATCCTACACCAACACCTTCAGTTCTACCATAATCTACGCCTGGAAGTCCAGTTTCATATTCTAGCATGTCATTATAATACAATACTGTTGATGCTACTGCTTGCGCTGCTCTTGCAGCACCTACATTAACAATAACTGCCGCTAGCAATCCTGCTGCAGCATATGCATTCCATAAAGCCCAGTCTTGAGGTTCATAAATGTTATATCCTGAAGGCATCTTTTTAGCAACTCTAATAACATTATCTTCAATAGCTCTTCCAACTAATGAACGGATTACAGTTCCAACTGTTCCTTTGCCGTTTTCTTTTACAATATCGAAAACTAAATTATTAGCATTCAAACCTTGATAGGCCATAGTCAATAAGTGCATTCTCTCAAATGCTCCTGTTGCATCTCCAGTTTCAAACATTGCCGTTTGTTCCATAATTGAGGATAATGCTGCGGCATTTAATGTCTGTTTATTGGTAATTGCTACTACATGGTTTGCCATAACATTTCTTAAACCGTATCCTAATCCTTCTAGGAGCACTGGCGGTCCTAAAAGAGCACTGATGTTTGCACCTGAGAGATCCACGGTTCTGGGATATGCTCCCATTACTGCGGTTTTAATTGTTGATGCATCAAACATATTTATGTCAAAGCTATCTATGATAGATTGAATTGTTGCAGCACCGGTCTGTAGTGTTGATACTGAGTAATCTGCCGCGACTTTTAATCGTTCTTCTGGAAGTTGGACAAGCAATTGTTGTCCGTCGTTGATAATATTGACGGTTGTGTCATCATCTTCATTAACCTGAAGAATTTTCTTAATCTTACTTGCGATAAGTTCAGCATTTTCAACAATCGGCAAGTCTAATTCACGACCTGGAATATATGTGGATTTTCCACCCATTGCTGCTGTTTTTAAACCTTTTTCGATACCTGCTAAATTAACAGCAGATGATCTTTTAATATCATAAATCATCTCTTGTATAGCAGAATTTTTAAGGGGACTAATAGATTCAAGAGGTGCAGATTCTTCTAAAATTTTTCCATCTGGACCATATAAATCTAGATTGTCATCATATATTTTCATTAATAACCTCCTTAAAATTCATATTAAAATATTCTCGTGAACAATTTCAAGCAATATTTTAATACTACTATTAATACTGATTATTTTTGTAAAATAATCATTATTAGTTACAAGTAATAATCATATAAAGATTACTATAATTAAAAACACTTATAATTTATTTAAATTGATTTTTTAAGTTTATTCATTGTTAATATTTATTTTTAGATGATTTTTGAGTTTATTTTTACCAAATGACTTTAAATTTTAAATATCTGATTGAAAGTATTATTTTTAAATTTTTTTTATAATGGTCAAATGGATATTGAAATATTTAATTGGGGCGCTTTTTTTGAATTTTAATTTAATAGGAGGGCAATGAATTGTTTTTTTCAAGATTGTAATTCATTTATTACATGATTCAACTCAAATAAAAAAGAATAATATTTTTTGAAAATGTATTAATTATTACATATTTAATTTATATTAAATAATATTTTTTTTATAAATTTTTATCAAATATAATAATATTAGTAATGATAAATTATATAGTTGATATAAAAATAACTTTTGTTTAAAAAATAAAAGGTAAATTATAATTTTTATATTAAAATGTTAGTTTTAGGATAAAATTAATTTGTTGATTATCTTTTTAATGATTATGTAGAAATTGAGTATTTCATTATATTGTTTAAAAAAATAAAAAGTAAATTATAATATTATATCACGTAGGCAAAGTTTGATAATAAAATCGATTTACTAATTATTTTTTAATACTGATGTAGAAATTGATTATTTTGTTATAATAATCAAATAATAGTTAATAGTAATAAGCCTATAAATGTTTCTTATTTTAATTATTGTTTAAATTTATCAGTTTTTCTTTTATCATATTATTTACGCTTTTTAAGGTATATGGTAATTGATTTTTTCTTAATTTATTAATTCAAGTTCAAAATGTGCTTATACTCATTTAAATATTATTTTTAACAATATTTTATTTTTGAGTATTTGAGGTTATTCATTATTAAATTTAAAATAATGAGTTTAAATAAGGCATATCTCTGTTAAGTTTCATTTCCTTTTATTTTAACAGTTAATTTTTCTTTTTTTATTTATGTTCGTGTTTTTATTAATTTTTCAAAAAGTAATAATTATTAATAAATTAATAATATTAAATTATTATTTTTTTTAAAAAAAGTATTATTAAAAATCATATAGCTTTTTTTATTTTAAGTGTTCTGTTAATATTAACATTTTAATTAACCTGAAGTTAAAAATTACGGGATCATGTGGAAGTTAAGCAAAAATTACAAAACCAACTAAATTTTCAGTGGAGGCGTATGATTTTTAGAACGAATTAACAAAAAAAGAGACTGAACCAACGAATATCAAATTAAAATTTATTTTGATTTAAGAAAGATTTAAGTAATCTGATAATATAACTATTATGTGGTTGTTAATATGAACAATAAAATAATATTTTGTTTTATTATTCTTTTAGCATTATTTTCAACAATTTCGCTAACTTCTGCAAATGAAAATGTCACTTGTGATAATTTATCTGCAATTGAAGATGACATGCCAATACCTTTAGGCATTAACGATACTTGTAATGTGAATAAATCATCAACAGACATTTCCGCAGATAATAAAACTTCATACACTGATTATAGTGATGAATTTAAAGTCACATTAACTTCAAATGGAAGTAGTTTGGCTAATAAATCAATTGTTGTTAATCTAAATAATGTTGTCTATAATAAAACAACAGATTCATATGGACAGATAGTTATAAATTTCAAACTTACAACTGGAATTTATAATGTGAGTTATTCCTTTGAAGGTGATGAAAATTATACTTCATCAAATGGCACGGCTACAATAACAGTTTATCCGGAGTTGGTTACTTATCTTGATGTTGTAGACAAGGATATTAATTATCGCCAGGGATTGAAATCCATATTCCAGCTTAAATTAGTCGATGTTTATGGAAACCCGGTTTACTCTAAAAATATCACTATTAAAGTGGGAGGTAAAGCTTACACTGCCAAAACAGATTCTAAGGGCATTGCAACATTTAGTTTAAGTCTAAAAAAAGGAACCTATGTGATTCAATGCTGTTCTTGCGGAAATGGAATTTATTTGAATGCATCAGGCACTTTTAAGATATTTGTCAAATCAAAATTATCTAAAGGACATGGATATTGGGTAGATAAATGGAGCATGAAAAAAGTCAAGCTTAAAAAACTTGCTAAACTTGGAACAAAGCACATTTTCTTACTTCACACAGTATTTTCAAAATATGGTAAGGGTACCGTTTTGAAATGGATTAAGAAAGCCCATAAATATGGAATGAAAGTTCACATATGGATGGCGGTATTTTATAAAAACGGAAAATTCATACACCCTGTAAGCAAAAAAGGTGTTTATAATTACAAATTCATGAATACAATGATTAAAAAGGCAAAATACTATGCTGGTTTGAAGGGCGTTGACGGAATACAATTTGATTATATAAGGTTTGGCGGAAATGCTTATAAATATAAGAATGCAGTTAATGCTGTTAATTATTTTATAAAAAAAGCCAGTGTTTCTGTTCGAAGCATAAACTCAGAATGTGTCATGTCTGCAGCAGTCATGCCTGAACCGTCTTGTATGAAGCATTATTATGCTCAGGATGTTCCTACAATGTCCAAGTATCTGGATGTTGTTGTCCCTATGGTTTATAAGGGAAATTACCATGCAGGTTCGAAATGGATTAAAAAAACAACTAAAAAGTTTGTAAAACAATCTAATGGGGCTAAAATTTGGTCAGGTATCTTAACTTATAAATCCGATTCCAATATCAAAAAATTATCCTATAAAGCACTATTTAAAGATGCAAAAAATGCAATGAATGGTGGCGCATCTGGTGTCGTGTTATTTAGATGGGGATTAACTAAGTTCATAAACTTTAAAAAACTATAGAGTTTTTTTAACTCTTTTTCTTATTTTTAATTTTCTTCAATTGGTTTATAAACCGGTCATCATAGTTTTTAGCAATATCTTCGTATTTGTTCCAGATTCCAATAGCTGTTTCGGGAACTACATCAAGCTTATTTTCTGTAAATTTAGTATATGTGTGCATCATCTCTCTTGAATCAGATATGATAACTTTAACAAATGGGATGTCTGCTTTTTGAATAGGTATGTCTTTTTCTCTAAATAATGAAATAATGTCAAATTCTTCATTGTTAATGTAGCAAGTTGGTGAAGCTAGGATGTTTATTTTCAAATTGGACCTTTTACGAAGTGCTTTTACTAATGCTTCCCCTTCACCTTCAAATAAAAACCCAATTCTCATGTTAATTGATTTTTTAGCTCTTTTAATGATTTCCAACTCTTGAGCGATAATTTTATCAACTCCATAAATCCTCCAAATTGGGGCTTGGACTTGATTCATGCCGTTTTCATAAATATTGGTTAGTCTACTTATTCCGTCATCAATTTCACTGTTAAGTCTTTCTTTTTCATGTGTTAAAACTTCAACAGGGGATTTAACATTGTATGTCAGTGGACGTCCGCTTTCTATTTCAATAAAATCTTTTTCAGCCAGTCTTTTTAAAACGCCATATATTTTTGATCGTGGTATTTCTGCTTTTTCAACTATTTCAACTGCATTTGCTGAAATTAATAATGTTAATGCCAGGTATGCCTGTGATTCATACATTGTTAATCCGATTTTGTTAAGTAGATTTATATTTTCGTCCATGTTTATGAATTGTCTCATGTAATATATAAATTGTTACTTTTCACCATTGAGAAGTGACAAAATCTTTATATATACTTTAGGTTAAATTTATAATTATAAATATTTAGGAGATATTATTATGGCAGATAATGGCTTAGATATGTTTTGTTATCAATGTTCCCAAACCGCTCATGGTACTGGATGTACTATCAGTGGAGTTTGTGGTAAAAAACCTACCGTAGCAAGATTACAGGATAACTTAATCTTTACTATGAAAGGAATCAGTGCATACAACTACAATGCAAATGTTTTAGGTAAATACAATCCTGAAATTGATGCATTTTTAACTAAAGGTTTGTATACTACTTTAACTAATGTTAACTTTGATACTGAGGATTTGGTGGCATTAGCTTTAGAAGCAGGTAAAATCAGTGTTGATGTAATGAGATTACTCAAAGACGCTCACATTGATGCTTACGGCGAACCAAGACCTGTAGAGGTAAAAGTTGGAGCACAAGAAGGGCCGGCTATTATTGTAACCGGTCACGACTTAAAAGCATTGGAAGAATTATTAAAACAAGTAGAAGGAACTGATATTAAGGTTTACACTCACTCTGAAATGTTGCCGGCTCACGGATATCCTGGATTAAACAAATATAAAAATTTAGCAGGACAATTAGGTGGGGCATGGCATGATCAAAGAACAACCTTTAAAAAATACAATGCAGCTATTGTTGGAACCAGTAATTGTGTTTTGCCAGCACTTGATGCATACAAGGAAAGAATGTTCACTATGGATGTAGCGAAACTTGAAGGAGTTAAAACCATAGAAGATTATGATTTCTCAGAAGTAATTGAATGTGCAAGATCTTTAGGAGGATTGGAGCCTGAAGAATTAACTGCAGTTACAACCGGTTGGAGTGCAGGAGCTATTGTTGAACATGCTGATACTATTAAAAGATTAGTGGAAGAAGGTAAAATTAGAAGATTCTTTGTAGTAGGTGGCTGTGACAAAGCAGCAAAACACAATGACTACTACAGAGACTTTGTGCAAAACTTACCTGAAGACACTGTTATTTTAACTTTAGCTTGCGGTAAATTCAAATTCAACGACTTGGATTTAGGCGACATTGAAGGAATTCCAAGATTATTGGATGTTGGTCAATGTAATGATACTATCGTAGCAGTAGATGTTGCACTTGCTTTATGTGATTTATTTGACATGGAATTAAATGAACTGCCATTGACAATTGTTCTCAGTTGGATGGAACAAAAAGCAGTAGCAGTTCTCTGGGCATTACTTTACTTAGGTAAAACTGACATGTGGCTTGGGCCTGTGCTTCCTGCATGGTGTAACGATGATATCATAAATGTTTTGGTTGAAAACTATAATTTGACTCCTACTTCTGGCAATGCTTTAGTCGACATTAAAAGAATTTTAGGAGAATAATTATGGAAAATTTAAAATCAAAAGCATTGGATATTGAAAATTTAGTGCAGTATGAAAAAGACAGTGTAGTAAGCCGGGAAGTAATTAAAAAAGAGCTTGGAACAGTAACATTCTTCGCCTTTGATAAGGGTCAAGGATTATCTGAACACTCAGCTCCTTTTGATGCGATGGTTCAAATTATTGATGGTGAAGCTGAAATAACAATCTCCGGTGAAAAGCACACTGTTAAAAAGGGTGAAATTATTATCATGCCTGCAAATGAACCGCATGCACTTCAGGCTGAAAATACTCCCTACAAAATGATTTTGACCATGATCAAAAGTGATTAAATTCATTATTTGTTGTTAGATATGGTGGGCGATTAATCGCCCATTTTTTTTATTAAAGGTGATAATATGGCATGGAGATGCAAAGTTTGCGATTATGTATTTGAAGGCGATGAACTGCCTGATGATTATGTTTGCCCTTTATGTGGGTTAGGTCCTGAATATTTTGAAGAAATTAAGGACTAATTTTTTTTATTTTTATTGCACCACCAGATAATTATCCAGTCGGCCTTATCTTTAATGGTATAGTATTTTTCAGATTCCTCATCATATGTTAAAATTCTTTTTAAATAATCCTTTAACAATTCTTTCTCACTATCCGAGTATAAATCAAGTCTAAATTTGCCATTGTCCATTGCTTCTTCAATACTTGAATATTTACGGTAATTCTGCAAGTCAAATCTTTCAATATTTGCATAAATTCCCATATTGAACAGTATATTGAAGAAATAATTATAGTCTGGAAAATCCTCAGTTTTAATGCCTAATTCTTCATCGAAGTCTTTTTCGATTTTTTTATTTTCAGGTCCAAAAATAGTTATGAAAACATATTTCTTGGCTATTCTATTCAATTCACATAATACATCTTCAATTGGAATAATGCCATTTAGAGATCTTGAACAGACAACAACATCAACATCCCCAATTTCATCATAGCTAATCTCTTCAATCGGTTTTAATATAGTTTCTATATTTGAAGCATCTTCATCTCTAGCTCTTTTTTCCAAATATTCCAACATTTTCGGGGATGAATCAATTCCAATTACTTTTTTAACTTTTTTAGCTATGGGTATTGTAACAGATCCTTCACCACAACCTACATCTAAGACCGTATCGTTTTCATCAAGGATTAATCTATCAAATAGTGCATTATAATAGTCTTCCTTTTTTGTTCTTTTAAAAAATCCTGGAGCCGCTTTGTCCCAGTCTTTATCTACTTTTTTTGATAGCTTTTCAGCCCAAAATTTTGTCCAGTCAACATCATTCGGATTTTCTATGCATTGTTTCATATTATTGTCCTCCCTTCTAAAACATCAATATAATTGTCATAGTTTTCTTTTAATAATTCTGGAATGTCCAGTTCATATGGGCAGTTATCAACACATTCATAGCATTCTATACAACCCATGGTTTTTTTCATAATTTCTTGAGTTTTCTCATCCATATTAGGGTCTGTTGGAAATCGCCTAATCCAAAGTGACATTCTAGCACATAAACTGATGTTAATGTCTTCAGGACAGGGCATACAATATCCGCAACCTCTACAAAAGTTGTCACCTAATTCTTTTTTGTCATTTTCAATAATTTTTTTAGTTTCATCATCTAAAAGTAAATCGTTCGGATATGATATGAACTCTTCAAGTTCACTTAGGTGCTGAATTCCCCATATGGGCAATACATTATCAAATTGATTAATGTATGCATAACTTGCTTTGGATTGTTTCAAAAGCCCACCGCCCATTGCTTTCATGGCAATAAAACCGACATCTAATTGCCTGCATTTTTCAACAAGCTGCAATTCTTCAGCCCCACTTAAATATGAAAAGGGATATTGTAAGGTTTCATAAAGTCCACTATCAAGTGCTTCATGGGCAATCGTAATTTTATGGGTAGTTATGCTGATATGATTAATTTTGCCTTCTTGTTTGGCTTCTATCATGGCTTTGTATAAATCATCTTCTTCTTTTGGACAAAATGAAATATTGTGGAACTGATAAAGATCGAGATAATCTGTTTTCAATTCTTTAAGGGATGTTTCTAAATCTCTCCAAAATTCTCAACACTTTCCGTTCCGGTTTTTGATGCAATATAAATATTTTTACGCACATCTTCAAAAGCACATCCAAGTTTGGATTCGCTATCGGTATAAAAACGTGCAGTATCATAAAAATCAATGCCATTGTCATATGCGGTTTTCAATATTTCAATAGACTCGGCATAATTTCTTCTCTGGATAGGCAGTGCTCCAAATCCATTTTTATTAACTTCCAAATTAGTTTTTCCAAGCTTCATTTATTTCATACCCATATTATTCTTAATGTTTATATATCTTCAATTAAATAAATAATATTACTTATTTTTATAATGGAATTATTGAATTGTGATGATTAAATGAATGATTTAGAAAAGATTATCTATAAACATGCTTTGCTTAATGCAGCTAAACATAAAGGATCTGCAAATCCTGGAGCTGTAATGGGTTCAATCATGTCAAACGAACCTGAACTTAGGAGCAAGGCTAAAGAAATTGGTCCGATGTCCGGTAAAATTGTAGCACAGGTAAATGCACTTTCACCAGAAGAGCAGGCTAGTGAAATGGAAAAATACGGGGTTGAAGTTCAAGAGAAAAAACCTAAAGTAAAAGAAACAGGACTTCAAGAACTCCCTGGAGCTCATGAAAACATTGTATTGAGATTTGCTCCAAACCCAAGTGGACCGCTTCATATTGGACACTCAAGAGCAGCAGTGCCAAATGCAGAATATGTCAAAAGATATAGTGGCAAATTGATTTTAAGGATTGAAGATACTGACCCAAAAAGGGTATTCGAACCTGCTTATGAAATGATTCCTGAAGATTTAAAATGGTTGGGGGTCAATCCGGATGAAATAATTTATCAATCTGATAGATTTGAAATTTATTATGATTATGCTCGCCAATTAATTGAAAAGGGTGCAGCTTATATGTGTACTTGTGACGGTGCAGCATTTAAAGAATTAAAGGACAATTGCAAATCCTGCCCATGCCGCGACAATGATGTAGGCGAAAACCTTGAATTATGGGATAAATTCGACGAAATGGAAACTGGTGAAGCGGTACTTAGAGTTAAAACAGACATTAATCATAAAAATCCAGCTATTCGCGATTGGGTTGCAATGAGGTTAGTTGATGAAGTTCACCCAAGATTAGGTACAGAATATAGAATTTATCCCATGATGAACTTCTCAGTTGCTGTTGATGACCATTTAATGGGAATGACTCATGTGCTTAGAGGAAAAGACCATTTAACAAACAGTGAAAAACAAAAATACTTATATGACCATATGGGTTGGGACTTGCCGGAGTTCATCCATTATGGAAGACTGAAAATGGAAGATATTGCACTCAGCACTTCAAAAGCTAAGGAAGGTATTGAAAACGGCACTTACTCTGGATGGGACGATCCAAGACTTGGTACTTTAAGAGCTATTGAAAGAAGAGGAATTCAAGCTAAAACCATTTATGATTTAATCATTGAAATTGGTGTTAAAATGGCCGACTCTGCAATTAGCTGGAAGAAGATTTACGGTTTAAATCGCAGTCTTTTAGAACCGATAGCTAATAGATATTTCTTCTGTGAAAATCCGCAGCTAATCGAAATTGACGGTTACAGTGACGGCAAAGTTGTTATTGAAAGACCTTTGCATGCTGATCATATGGACAGGGGGAATCGTCATTTGCCATTTGACGGAAAAGCATATCTTGCACAAGGAGATATTGCTGAGGGAATATTTAGATTAATGGATGCGGTTAATGTAAACATCAATGGTGATGAGATAACCTATCATTCAACTTCATTTGAAGATACAAGAGAAGTCAAAGCCAGAATTATCCAATGGGTTCCAGTGGAAAACAATGTTAATGTTAAAATTGTTATGGATGATGCATCTCTTAAAACAGGTTTAGGTGAAGGTGCACTTAAAGATTTGAAAGTTGGAGACATTGTTCAGTTTGAAAGAGTGGGATTTGCAAGGCTTGATGAAATTGCAGGTGATGAATTAATATTTTATTATGCTCATAAATAGGTGATTTAAGTGACAGTGTTTACAAATGGATTTTCAACACTTCAAATACCTGAAGATTTTGAACCGGTTCCCGGAAAGAATGAATTTACTGAGTTATACTTGGTAAATACTAAAATTCCAATGTCAATTAAGTTTTCAACAACACCGACTCTTGCGGGACTTCCAGAGATTAGGGCGGACATTGAAAAAAATGCCGCCATCAACGATAAGATAGAGTTAATTAATTCAGATTTCATAGCAATAAATGATGATATTTATTATATGGTCGTTTCTTCATTTTCAGATGGTGAAAATGAACTAAGGCGTAATGAATTTTTATATGTAAAAGATGATAATCTCTATTTTTTCGAATTCACTTATCCTTATGCTGATAGGGAATTGGATGATTTCTATTTAAACATTATACGTTCTTTAAAAATAAGCGGGCCAAAATATATTGTTGAAAATGGGGAATATAAAATAAACAATAAGGAATAAAAAAAAGATATTCTCAATATATCTTTTTAATATCACTTGGTTTAATCATAATATTTTTACGTCTGTACTTAACTGAGATATCATCACCGTTTATTGCATAAACTTGGCTTGAATAGGTTTCACCAGCATGGTTGAAGATGATTTCATCACCTTTTTTAAGCACGACTTCATCATTATTTAATTTAACTTTAATGTTGTCTCTTGCAGGTTTGCTTTTGATTTCAGGTATTTTTTGTTTTGCTACTTCTGGTTCTGGTGAGTTTTTAGCCATATTAAATACACGTTTAGTATTTTCCTGCCTTAATCTTTGATCGTGGTATTCTTCATAGCTTGCATCAAAGTCAACATGGGTTTCATTAATAATTGGAGCATATTCATCATACTCATATTCATTAACGGTTCTGATGAATTCGTCCTGCGGTATTTCATCTTGTTTTGGAGGCAATTCCTCTGTTTCACTAGATAATTTGCCTTTGACATTTTGTAAAATTGAAGAGTCTTTAACCTCTTGGAAAATTGTTGATTCCTTAATTTTATTTGTAAATTTATCTAAATCTTTTCTGTAATCTAAATCCATGCCTTCTTCTTTTTCATCTTCTTTAAATAAATCAACATCATCAATAGAAGCTCCAAGTTCATAATCTTTGGTTTTAACTTTGTTTGGTGTTTTCAGGGCAGGTTCAGAGATTTTAGGAGCGTTTTGATTTAATAATGAACCAGTAATGTTGTTTTCTTCAGAAACACTTTCAACTTCTTCTTTTTTGCTGTCTCTGGAAGCGGTATTTATTGCCTCATCAATATCTTTTTGGGATGCAACAGATGGAATTTCGCTTTCTTTTTTATCCTCGTCAATGATGTGTTCAATTGATGTTTCTTTATTCTCCTCTTCAGCAATTACTTCTTCGATTAGTGGTTCTTGAGTTTTATTTTTAATGCTCTGTTTAATTTCATCTAATTCAGTGTCATCTTCAATTTTGCCGATTTTTTGTGATTCTTTTTCTCTTTCACTATCTTTCCTTTTAGATTCCTTGATTAATTCATCGATTGTGAATAAGTCTTTTAATTCGCCGGTGTCTTTATTATTTTGAGTCATAATATCCATCTGGTTTTGTTTAATTGGTTCTTGAAATTTTTCAACATTATCATCGTAATTAATAAGTACTTGATTTTCAGATTGGTACTCATAATTTGTTAGGTCAGTATTTTCAACTTCCGGAACAATAGGAGCATCATTTGGTTCATCATCATTTCTAAATAAGTTAGGGTTGTTGTCATTTTGAGATAAACTACTGTGTGTGCTTGGATAATCGTCATTTGTATTTAATTTTTCTTTACCAAAGTTTAATGCATTGTTTATGCTTTCTGTACTTGGCAGTATTGATCCTTCTTCGTGTTCTAATTCATCGCCTCGGTAATGTAGTTTAACACTTATTATGGCTATTGCAGCGATTATTGCAATAGTTATCCAAATTAAAATAGTTATCATATTCATTTTTTTCAACCCTTATTTAGTCTGTATATAATTATGTTATATAGATAATTTAAATATTTTCATATATAATTTCTTTTGAATATGACATTACTATTTTTCAAAATAAAATCTTAAACAACTTAGATTTTAATATAACTTTTTTTAAATAATTATTTTTTTCGATATAATTGTTTGGTCTAATTTCTGTTCAAATAATTATTTTCTGATTTAATGTTTAGTTAAAAGGTAATTTTAAATAATCATTCATTTTATATATTTCAAAAATCTAATATAGATTAGATTGATATTAATGAGGATTGATCATGGTTGTTAAAATTAATGAGAACTATCTCAAATTAAAAAGCAGCTATCTTTTTGTTGAGGTAGCTAGAAGAGAACAAGAATTTGTAAAGAATAATCCTGATGCTGATATAATTAAAATGGGTATTGGGGACGTTACAAAACCATTGGTGCCTGCTGTAATTGATGCATTCAGAAAAGCGGTTGATGAAATGGAGGATGGTGAAACATTCAGAGGATATGGTCCGGAACAGGGTTATGAATTTTTAGCTGAAGCTATTGTAGAGGATTATAAAAAATACGGCGTTTTGCTGGATACTTCAGAAGTATTCATTAGCGATGGGGCAAAATGCGACACTGGAAACATTCAAGAAATCTTTGGAACTGATAATAAAATCGCTGTAACCGATCCGGTATATACAGTTTATGTTGATACTAATGTGATGGCTGGAAGAACTGGGGAAATGGCTGATGATGGAATGTATGAAGGTTTAACTTATCTTAAATGTAATGCGGAAAATGATTTTATTCCAGAATTGCCCGATGAAAGCGTTGATATAATTTATTTATGCTATCCAAACAACCCAACAGGTACAACATTGACAAAAGATCAATTAAAGGTTTTCGTTGATTATGCAAAAGAAAACAAATCATTAATCTTATTTGACGCAGCTTATGAAGCATTTATAAATGAAGATAACGTTCCTCACAGTATTTTCGAAATTGAAGGTGCAAAGGAAGTAGCTATTGAATTTAAAAGCTTTTCAAAAACCGCCGGATTTACCGGAACCCGTTGCGCATACACGGTTGTTCCAAAACAACTAAAAGGTTATGCTGCAGATGGTGAAGAGGTAGAAATCAATCCTTTATGGAATAGAAGGCAAACCACTAAATTTAATGGCGCATCCTATCCTGTTCAAAGAGCGGCTGAAGCAACATATTCTGGAGAAGGCCAAAAACAAATCAGGGAAGTAATTGACTATTATATGGAAAACGCTAAAATTATCCGTGAAAGTTTAACTGATATTGGGTTGGAAGTTTACGGAGGCATTAGCTCACCTTATATTTGGGTGAAAACTCCAAAAAACATGGATTCATGGGATTTCTTTGATATTTTATTAAATGATGCAAATGTTGTTGGAACTCCAGGTTCCGGATTCGGTCCAAGCGGGGAAGGCTATTTGAGGCTTACTGCATTCAATACATTAGAAAATACAAAAGAAGCAATGGACAGAATTTCAAAATTAGAATTTTAGGTGTTGTAATTGAAAAAAATAGAAAAAGCAATAAGTATTGAAGAAGATGATTCATTCAAAACAGTATTGTCCAAATACGGTGCTTTAGGTCTTGACAAACAAGAAAATCTATCCGAATTAATTGGCGAAACCGTTGGAGATTTGGACATTGAAAAGGGAACTGTTCGCTTTGGCGAAAAAGTATTTCCAGTTCAGATATTAGGTTTCCATATGCAGGAGTCCAAACAGTGGTCTTGGGCATGGGATAGCGAGGAAATCTTTGGCAGGGATTTAATTCAGGGAGCCCTTGAAATCAAAGCTATTGGAGATAAGTTCGGCATTGCCGAGTTCAATACTCCCATTTTAAATTCCACTTATGATGATTGCCATACTTTAGCGGTAGCCTGTGTACCTATCTTAAAAATGGACGGATATTATGCAGTTTCAGAAGACGGCATCGATATTTTTGTAGCCGTCAAGTCTGATTTGATAAAAGAAAATAATACTGTTGAGAAATTCAGAAATACTTACTATACTTTCCAAAAGAATTTCAATATTTATCCAAAAATCGCATTTGAAGCATATACCAAACTTAAGGGTTATGAATTCAAACCTCATGATGAGTTTTCCCTTGCAAAGATCGGAGAGTCTCGTGTAATGGCGGGATTTACTGATAGGGGAAATGTCACACGGATATTAGTTTTCGGTGACGGGGAAGAGTGATTATATGGATGCTGATTTAGTTGAAGAGATAGAGTTCATGATAGATTTATTGGCTAAATCAGGATTTTTTTCAGCCGATGAAATCATGGAGATACTTGAAGATCAGTTTATGGAAGAGGAAATCGATTTTTCGAATTTCAATATTTCCCTGACCGATTCATCAAATAATAACTTTTCCAAACTGGAAAATGCATTTTCAAGGCTTTCTTCTGAAAATATCGTAGCGATCCACAATTGCGGTTATGATATTGGGGAAGGAGTGGGGGATGCATTTGAATTAAATGTTCATTTGGCTAACAACAGGTTTAAGGCCGAAGGTTTTTGCTTCTATACTTTTGAAGATGTGGAAGAGGCAATTTTTGATGAGAAATTAAGGATAACCTTCGGCGATTTTGAAAACAATGAAATAAAGGCGCTTGAAATCGGCAAAACCGTATCCAAATATTTAAAAGATGAAGAGTTCACAATCAATTGGGATGAAACAATTAACAGCCAAATTGAGATTAATCCTTTCAAGTGGGACAAATTATATGATGGGGATAAGGAATTTGAGATTGAAGGGGCATATGATGTTTTTACAGCTAATCAGGTGTTAAAATGAATGCACGGTCTTTAAGATTAATTCGTGATGTCATTATCAATTCAGGCAAATGGACTTCAATTGAAGTCTCTCAGGATTCAATCTACATGGAGTTCAGGGACATTGAGTTGGGCGGTTCAAAATACAGGGATGAAATGTCTTTAACTGTTCGTTTTGCTGAAGATTCATTTTTCACAGTATTTTACAATAACATCTGGGATATAGAATTCTTATCTAAATATAATTATAAACACCGATTGCTCAGTGAAGACATATTATTTAAAGTAAAAGAAATAAGATTCATTGATTTTGAATATTTAAACACGTTTTTCTATAACTTTAAAAGCGAAAAAACAGTTTCTTCAGTTGAGGACTTCAATATCCACAACATCAGAAATGATTTTTTCATGTTGGTTGAAACTAATGAGGTTGCATTTGCTGCAGGTGGAAATCAGATGGATTTCTTTACACCCTTTGAAAGGCTGGATGATTCCTCTTTAAGAGACCTTTCAAATGACTGGATGCTTTATTTCTTAAATTATCATTTGAAAAGAAATTTGATTAAAGACCCAATGTGCATATGTTCATGGTAAAAAGAGATTTGTACTTAAATAGAATTTCGTCACTGATTGATAAGGACATCATTAAGATAATTGTTGGTGTAAGGCGATGCGGCAAATCCTACATGTTTAACTTAATCATAGACAAATTGCTTAAAAGGGGAATCAACAAAGAAAATATTGTTCTTATTAATTTTGAAAGTGCAAAATACAGAAATGTTTCAAATCCTCGTGAATTAGATTTTCTTGTCAGTGATTTGACAAAAGACATTGATGGAAAAATTTACATGTTTTTTGATGAAATCCAAAATGTTGATGAGTGGGAAAAATCAATCAATAGCTTTCGAATAGATTATGATTGTGATATTTACTTGACAGGTTTTAATTCAAAATTATTGTCTGGAGAATTATCCACTCATCTGGCTGGCAGATACATGGAAATTAAAATGTATCCGTTTTCATTTAAAGAATATTCGGATTATAAAAAATTCCTCCAAATAAAAATGCATTCACTGATTATTTGACATATGGTGGATTTCCATTTTTGTTGTCTCTAGAAACAGAAATTGATAAGATGGATTATTTAACTGACATCTTTAACTCAATATTTCTAAAAGACATTATTGAGCGATACAATATTAGAGATGCAGGTTTACTTACACGGATAGTTGATTTTATTTTAGACAATACTGGAAAAATTGTTTCTTCAAAAAGCATCTCTGACTACCTGCGCACAAAAGAAAAAATCAAGGTTTCACCAAAAACAATCTATAATTATCTAGATTATCTTACAAATGCATGTTTGTTATACAAGGTACAAAGAGAAGATTTGAAAGGTAAAAAAATACTATCCATAAATGAAAAATATTATTGTGTGGATCAGGGATTTAATCAGGCACGTATTGGGCTAAATCAAGTTAACAACAGCAGAATCATCGAGAATATAGTCTATTTTGAACTTTTAAGAAGAGGTTATGAAATAACTATTGGATGTGTTGGTGATTATGAGATTGATTTTGTTTGCAGAAAAATGGGTGAAAAACTCTATGTTCAAGTAACAAGGGAATTATCTCATGAAGACTCAATTGAAAGAGAATTTAGACCATTATTTCTAGTTAAGGACAATTATCCGAAATATGTCATATCTACTGATGAATTTGACATGTCTCAGGATGGAATAAAACATAAAAATATCCTTGATTTCTTATTGGATGATGAAATTTAATGAATCCTGTTTTGGCTGATGAATGGAAAAATTGGGGCAATTTCACTGGTATTGTGCATTTAAATTTGGCCGACTTTTTGTTGGATGAATTTATTTAAGGTAATTGCTCTCTATTTTCTGGACAGTCCAAAGATGATTATTTAGTTGTTTACATGGATTTATCAGCAATGGATAAATTTAAAAAGGAAAAATTAACCCGTTTCAGTTTCATGAAATTATTCTACGAGTCCATTATAAAAGCATGTAAAGAATCAAATATTATAACAATTGATACAGAGATTTTAATAAATCAAAATTCCAATTCTCATTAACTGTAATATTAAGAAAATGGTTTTGTAAAAGAAATTGTTGAGCCAAGTTTTATTGATACTCAACAAAAATTAATATAAAAAAAGCAAAGCAGGATTATTCCGCGGTAACTTCAATAGTAAAAGTCATTGCTTCAAGAGTTTCGGTTTGACCAGATTTAATGGAGTAAATAGGTGAACCGTGTAAAATTAGATTATTGTTAACTTCTCTGATTTTGTTATCTTTTACTTCTTGCATGTGTGTTCCTTCATAAAAGAAACCTGCATCTGAGTCGCCTTCTAATTCGTATGAAATAACTTCGCCACTATTTTTGTTAGTTGCATTAATTTTTAAAATCATAGTTTTAATCTCCAATTTTTGATAGTTATTATTATGTTTGTTAATGTTTTTAAATAATGCGGTTTAAATTTAATAATAATGTATCAAATTCCGGATTTTACTCTTTTTTTGCAAATACTAAGTTATCAATAATGTCCATATCTAAATTTTCTTCAACAATTTCGGCCAATCTATTTAGGGAATAGTCCTTTTGCGTTTCATATGGATCTTCACCATATTTGGCTTCAAGACCTTTTTTAACCCGGATATAATTTAAAAACTCTCTTCTGAAATTGTAATTGTGGAATATTCCATGGAAATATGTTGCAAAGACATTGTCGTTAGATGCCCCATCGATTTTTCCGTCATCATTATTTCCCTGACCTTTTTCAATATTTAAAAGTGGTGTGGAATTTAAAAGTTTGCTGGTTCCTTCATGGATTTCATAGCCCCTTACCTCTTCGCCTACAATGTTTTTAAATATTTCACCTGCAAGTCCGTTGATGTCTTGAGGTATTGTTGCAATTGACTGTGTAACGATTTTTCCAGCTCTTGAAAAGCTTGATTCAATATCTAGGAGACTTAATCCATTTATTGTCCCATGACTGGACTCACGTTTATCTTCATCATTAATTACATTACCCAATATTTGCAGGCCGCCGCAAATTCCGATAATGGGAATTTCAGCTGATTTTTCAATTATTCTATCTGCAAGGCCGCTTTCACGAAGTGCATGCATATCCTCTGTTGAATTACGAGTACCTGGAATTAAAATAGCGTCAACATCTCCAATATCATCATTAATGCCAATCATTTTAAGGGAAACATCATCTTCATACTCAAACGGGTCGATGTCTGTGAAATTAGCTATTTTCGGAAGCCTTATTACTCCAATGGTAATTTCCCGATTCTCTGCAAATTCATGGGTTGTTAGGGATGCCGAATCCTCTTCTGGCAATTTTAAAGTTTCGTCATAGGGCAATACTCCTAAAACGGGTTCGCCAGTTATCTCTTCAATTCTATCAAGGCCAGGTTTTAGGATATCGAGGTTTCCTCTGAACTTATTGATTACGGTTGCTTTTAGGCGGGACCTGTCATTATCATCAAGCAATACATAAGTTCCGGCAATGGCTGCAAAAACCCCTCCCATTTCAATATCTGCTATCAATATTACATTTGCATCAGCGAGGTGGGCTATTTCCATATTGGCTATATCTTGATCTCGCATATTAATTTCAGCAGGAGAACCGGCACCTTCAATGATTATAATGTCATATTCGTCTGATAAAATCTTAAAACTTTCTTTTATTGCATTAAGTGCCGTGTCATGGTATTTATGCTGGTAGTCATAAAAGTTCATATCTCCAACGGATTTTCCCTGAATTATTACATTTGAAGTGAAATCTCCTTTTGGTTTTAATAAAACCGGATTCATATGTATACTTGGTTCAATCATTGCCGCTTCCGCTTGTAGCATTTGTGCTATGCCTATTTCTCCATTTTCTTTTGTGGTGTATGAGTTTAAAGACATATTTTGGGACTTGAAAGGTGCTACTTTATATCCTCTGTTTTTATAAATTCTACATAATGCTGCTACAAGCATACTTTTTCCGGCATTTGATGATGTTCCTTGAACCATGATACAGTTTGTCATGCATTAATATATTGAGTTGATATTATAAATAATTTAAAAATGAGAAAGTTTTAATCTTATTTGAAGTATGGATTTCGCATATTTTGGTGAATGTCAATAATTTTGGAATACAAAATCAGTAAACAAAACTATTTTCATGACATGTTAAAACAATTGTTGGAAATGGTACTCATTGAACGCATCAATCCTGAAGTCAAAACGGATATGGCCTATAAAGTAACAGAGAAAGATAAAAGAATACTGGGGGGAAATAAGTTACTTGCTCTCAATTAACATTCATCATCATTATTCAAAACTTCTTTTCTGGAACGATTTGGCATATCTCAGTGAAAAACAAGATTGATTTGTGAAAAGGCGGCCGTTAATGTTAATGTCACCTCATTAAATCAAATCTAAAAAAGTAGCTATTGAATTATCAACCTTATGTTAATGGAAACATAAAATTACTCCCAAAAACTATCTTATAAGTGAAATTAAAAACCATCAATCCAATATGATTAAATTTGAAAATGATAAAAAAGCACAAATTTATAGTGTAGAAAACCACAAAAATATAGTTTAATGAGGTTGAAAAAATATGTCAGAAGTATATTACGAAAGAATACTGGATGAAACAATTGAAAAAAGACTTAAAATGGTGGGGGCAGTTATTATTGAAGGTCCAAAATGGTGCGGTAAAACAACAACTGCAAAACAACATGCCAAAAGTATTTTACAACTACAGGATCCAGACAATAGGCAGAACTATTTGGAGTTAGCTGAGATAATGCCTTCAAAATTATTAGAAGGTGAAAAACCTCGATTAATTGATGAATGGCAGGTCGCACCAGTATTGTGGGATGCTGTGAGAACAAAAATAGATAATACTCCAGGATACGGTCAATTTATCCTAACAGGTTCAACAAGCATTAACAATGATGAGATTATGCATACAGGAACTGGACGCGTAAGCAGAATGACAATGCTGCCTATGAGTTTATATGAAAGCAAGGAATCTAACGGTAAAATATCCATTTTGGAATTATTCAAGAATCTGACATGAACATTGATGGAATTGAATCAGAATTAACAATTGAAGATTTGGCATTTGCAACCTGTAGAGGAGGATGGCCAGAAAGCATCATACAAACTGATAAGGAAGCACAGTTATTTGTTGGTGAAAATTATGTGGATAATATTTGTAAATCAGACATATCCACAGTTGATAGAGTTAAAAGAGATCCAAACCGAGCTAAAAAAATATTAAGATCATATGCACGAAACAATTCCACAGAAGCAACAAAACAAACCATTTTAAAAGATGTTAGGGGAAATTATCCCGACATGGCTTACTCCACATTGGACGATTATCTAAAAGCACTATCCAAATTATTTGTCACAGTAGATATTCCTGCCTGGAATCCGAATATACGGTCAAAATCTGCAATAAAATCATCAGATAAACGAGAATTCATCGACCCTTCAATAGCAACAACTCTGTTAAATTTAGACCCTGAGGGATTACTGTTCGACCTAGACACATTCGGACATATATTTGAAAACTTATGCATGAGAGATTTATCCGCATACACTTCATCCATGGGAGGGCAAGTATTCTACTATAGAGACCGTTACGGCTTGGAATGTGATTGTGTATTAACTTTAAAAAATGAAGATTATGCATTAATAGAATTTAAATTAGGAAGTACAAAAATCGAAAAAGGAGTAAAAAACTTATTAAAACTTGACAGTCTCATTAAAAAGACGATTTCTGAAACTGATTTATATATTAAAGAGCCAAAATTTTTAGCAGTGGTAACTGGAGGAAAATTTGCCAAAACAAGAGAAGATGGAGTAAAAGTCATTCCAATAGGATGTTTAAGATAAAATCATAATAAAAAACATTTTGAAAATCCAAAATGTAAACTATACTCCGAAACTAACAGAAAACATAACATCCATCTTTTACATTGACGATTGTGTTCAACTATTCAAACTAATTTCTGAAAGGATTTATATACCTCGCAGTAGAAAACAAAATTGATTTGTTAAATCCTTGCTGTTAATGTTAATGTCAACTCTTTTTATTTTATTTAATTAAGACTCGTGTTTATTTCCTTTGAAACATTTAATAGTCTCGTGTAGTTTTTCACTTTCTTTTTCAACCAGAAACCTTAGTGTATCCTGAAAATTTATTCCTTTGGTGTATTCCTTAACATTGTCGAGATAGTCTTGTATGGTCAGGGTCAATGTTTCTTTTCCGCTGCATCCGCTGCTGACCATAAAAAGGATTGCAGATTGAAGCAGAGGTGTTGTGATTTCAAGGAACTGTCTGATAACCTCCTTGTCAGGTAAATCCTTAAAGCTAATTTGAACAGGAAGGTTGCTGTTCTTTTTGTTCAATCCAGATAATGTATGGATTTCAATTTCAAAGTACCTGTAGAAGGATTTTACTGTTGAGAGATACAATACAGCTGATGAATACATCATTGTCTGCTGGAGATGATTGTTGTAGCTTATCAGTCTCCTTTTTAGTTTTCTGTGTTTCCATCTTGCTCCTTTATCTTCTTCAATCAATTCAGCCAATGTTGTTTCCGGAACCGTTCATGGTGTTTCAACATGTAGGTGATTGATTGTGTACTGCTTTTTTTAAACCCATTGCTTATGCAGTATTCTTCTATCGGGTCGCTCATATTTTCATATATCATTTTTAACTACCTTTTTAGTTGTCCGAGAGCATTTGAAAAGAAATATTTTAAATGTACATATTTGTACATGATGTCGAAATGTTAATTCTTTTAGTTACTTTTGTTTACTAAAATAGAAAACTTTTTATATATCTTAAGTTTAAATAAATATTTAAATAGTATATCAAACTTAATTTTTTAATGATGAATTCTATTAAAAGGGAGGTTTATTAATGAAATTTGAAGAGCAAGAATCTATTGAAGATTCTCAAAGTGAAGAAATTATTGAGCCGGAAATAAAAGAAACTGGTGAAAGTGAAGAAAACCAACCCATGTTAGATTATGATAATATTAAAAGTTCACAAGATATTGAAGTTCCACCCTTATTAATTGATCAGGTAATTGGACATGAAGAGTCTATTGAAACAATTAAAAAGGCAGCTAAACAAAGAAGGAATGTTTTGCTTATAGGTGATCCTGGTGTAGGTAAATCAATGCTTGCAAAAGGTATGGCGCAAATTTTGCCACATGAAAGTCTTCAGGACGTGTTGGTATATCCTAACATGGAAGATAACAATCATCCACTTATAAGGTCAGTTCCTTCTGGGGAAGGTAAAAAAATTGTAAAAGCAACAAAAGGGTCTGCAAAAGGTCATGAAGAAAGAAAAACCATTATTACAATGTTTGTAATTGGCGGGATATTGGTAATCGGATTTATGTATGGCAGATTGCTGGAATCTATTATTGCAGCAGCGTTAATTTTACTTATATCTATTCAAATAAAACCAAAAAATACAAGCATGGCTCCAAAATTATTAGTTAACAATGAAGAATCAAGATTTGCACCATTTATGGATGCAACTGGAGCACATGCTGGCGCACTCCTTGGAGATGTACGCCACGACCCATATCAATCCGGAGGGCTTGGAACTCCAGCACATGAACGTGTGGAAGCGGGAATGATTCACAAAGCTAATAAAGGGGTTTTATACATTGATGAAATTGGTACAATGAGCATGAAAACTCAACAAGAATTGTTATCTGCAATGCAGGAAAAACAATATTCTATCACCGGTCAAAGTGAAAACTCAAGTGGAGCAATGGTGAGGTCCCAAGCGGCACCATGTGATTTTGTTTTAGTGGCATCCGGAAACCTTCAAGTTCTTGAAGGAATGCATATTGCAATGAGATCTAGAATTAGGGGATATGGTTACGAAGTGTTCATGAAAGATTACATGGAGGACACGACTGAGAACAGAGAAAAATTAGTTCAATTCGTAGCTCAGGAAGTTAAAAATGATGGAAGGATTCCTCATTTTGCAATTGATGCTTTAGATGAAATTATCATGGAAGCCAAAAGAAGATCAGGTAAACAAAATGCATTAACTTTAAGGTTAAGGGACTTAGGCGGACTTGTACGTTCTGCAGGTGATGTGGCTATTGAAAAAGGAGAAAGTATTGTAACCGCCGAACATGTGGTTGAAGCTAAAAAATACGCAAGAACATTGGAACAACAAATTGCTGACAGATCCATTGTTCAAAGAAAAGATTATAGTATGGTTTCTGCTGAAGGTGGAAGGGTTGGTCTTATTAACGGACTTGCAGTAATTGGAGACAGAAGCGGTATTGTATCACCAATCGCCGCTGAAGCAGCACCGACCCAATCTAAAAATGGCGGTCAAATCATTGCCACAGGTAAACTAGGTGAAATTGCTCAGGAATCAGTTCAAAACGTAAGTGCATTAATTAAAAAATACACCAACAAGGATATCTCTCAATATGATATTCACATTCAGTTTATCCAAACTTATGATGGTGTGGAAGGGGATTCTGCCAGTGTAAGTATTGCAACAGCAGTAATTTCAGCTATTGAAGAAATCCCGATTGATCAAACTGTAGCATTAACCGGTTCACTTAATGTGCGTGGAGATGTAATGCCTATTGGTGGAGCAACTGCTAAAATTGAAGCGGCAGCGGAAGCTGGAATGAAAAAAGTATTGATTCCAAAATCTAACCTAAAAGATGTTATGATTGAGAAAAAATATGAAGATATGATTGAAATAATCCCAACTGAAACTCTAAGTGATGTTTTGGAAAATATTTTAATTAGCGGATCCAGTAAAGATAAACTAATTGAAAAAATGAAAAACATCGGGTCTAAAGTTGTTAAAAAAGTTCCACAAACTAATTTAAACAATCCAACTACTCATTAGTTGGGTTTAACTATTTTTTTTATTTATATTGGGGACGTGACATGGCTCAAAATTTTGTATAACTTATTTGAATAATATTATATGATTCCTTGCTCTAACAGTTCAAAAATAAGTAAAATTTGGAAATTATAATTTATTCTGAACGCGAAATAATCATGTTCCGACATCTATTTTATGCATATAATTAACTTTATATATTTTTTAAATCTAAAATACTCACATGGTGAGAAAATTTAGATTTAATTTTGCTAAATTAACTAGTAAAGCTACTTCACAATTGGCTAAGTATGGTTCTGGTGAAGGTAAAGCTATACCAGGGTATATATTTTTAAAAGTTGGTGGAATCGAATCTTTGAGGGAATTGGCTAATGAACTTAAATTAGGTTCTATTTTAGTAACAGGTACTAATGGTAAAACAACTACAACAACTTTTTTAATTAAATTATTATCTAATGATCTGAAAATAAGAAAAAGTTTTGAAAGCAATACAATCAATTCAATCACAACTAGTCTTTTAAAACAGAAAGGGGATTTGGGTGTATTTGAATATGGGATAAGAAATGTCGAATTCGGAATTCCCGATAAAGTTCAAAATGTTCTAAAACCAATTGGTGTAGTTTACACGACTATTTCTAAAGAACATACTCAAGTTAATGGGGTTAAAAACCCGTTTTTATCATATTACCATGCGAAAAAATTGTTAACACAAGATATGGAACATGGAGTGATTGTAACTAATTGTGATGATCCAAGAACTGCATTAATAGGTATTAATAAACAGGATAGAGTTAAAATCAATTATTATGGAATTGATACTGATAAAATAAAAGATATCTATGATGTAGGCTCAGTAAAATGCCCTAAATGTAATGAACATGACTTAAATTACTCTAAAGTATTCATGAATCATAGGGGATTTTATGAATGTGAATGCGGATTCAAACGTCCAGAACCAAATGTCAAATTATGCGACATTGAGTTCGGAGTCGATTATTGGAAATTAGAAATTGAGGGTGATTTATTTAATTATCCTGCAAAAGAAAATGTTTCTTTTGAATTGGAATTGAATGTTCTTCCATTCGGATTTCACAATATCTACAATACATTAGCTGCAATTACTGCATATGCATCATTCACACCAAAAATTGATAATATAGAGAATACTATTAAAAATGTATTTGACAATTTAGACAGCTCATTTATTCCACCTGGAAGATTTGAAGTTGTCAAATTTAATCAGAAAGTCATCGGTTTAGGTCAGGGAGATAATGGAGACGCATTAAAAATAAATGGATTGTTTATGAGTCAATTTATTAAGGAACCATTGGAATTTATTTATACTACTCCTGATGAATATGAGGAAGAAATATTTCAGGACCATCTAAAAACAATTGAATGTCTAAATCCCGAACATATAATTGTTGTTCCGGGAAGAAAATCTGTAAAAAAAGCCGAAGAATATTATAATTTGATTAAAAAAGAATTTGATAATGTTGATTTTTATCCATTGAGTTATAAGGAAATGGATGTTAAAATTAAAAAATTAACAGAGTTGGCTACACATTCCAACTACGATTATGTTATGATGTCTGGCTGCGGCGAAGAACAAGCAATGTGGGAAAAAATAAAAAGAAATATAGTTAATAGATAATTTTGCTATCTATAATTTCTTTAATTGTTTTATAAAATTCACAGTCACTTTCTTCCATTTTTTCAAAGTTTGAATCAATGTTGCAACTGCAAATGTCACTTTTCCCGATAACATATTCTTGGGAGCCTTTTTTAACTAAGATCCCGAATAATTTTTCTTCAGGGTCACTATATGTATCAAATTCTTCCTGTGTGAGCTGTAGGTTATAGTCTTTAATAGAAAATATGTCGCATTCATTCAAAACAGGTACAAATGTCATCATACCGTATGGGAGGAATATATTTTCATTTTCATGGATTTTAATGAGTTTCTCTTCATATGAGTCCTCATCTGTTATTCCATAACCTTTCATCTCCAGGATATTATTTGTTTTCATGTAATTTTCATCATCAATGACAAAAGCAAGTAAATTAGGGTCAATATAATTATCGCATGTAGCTCTAATATTTTTAATAGTTTCACCAATGTTCATCACAAATCGCCTCGAACTTTTCACATAATGATTTTACTTCCTCAATTTTATCAATTTCACCGATCCACTCTACAGGTATCGAATCATAACCATAATAAATTCCAGCTAAACCGCCGCAAATAGCCGCATTCGTATCAGTGTCTCCGCCAATATTTACAGCTTCAAGTACTGCATCTTTGTAATTGTCAGTTGTAAGAAGTGAATGCACAACACATTCAAAGGTATAAATCACATAACCTTTGCCACTTAAGCAATCCAAATCATTGTTGAATATCTTTTCAAAGTATATTAGTTGATTGGAATCTTTATAATATTCTTTAATTTTATCATATGCTAAATGAAGGTGTTCTTCAATTGTTAAATTGTTTTTAAGCATGGATTTAGCTATTTCGACATATAGTACGCAGGCAATCTTTGACCTTGCATGGGCATGGGTTAAAGCTGAAACATTTTCAATAGTCTCATAATCAATATCTCCAATGTATGATAGCGGCAAAATTCTCATTAAGGAACCATTTCCATTGTCTTGCTCTTCTCCACATCCGGATTTTAATGCGGGAATTCCTCTTTGATAATTAGCAATAGCCGTTCCAACAGTTATCCCGCAATCGAATACTACGCTGCCTTGCATATATTTGGCATAATTATGCCAGTCACAGAATTTAATCATCATATCTTCCAGGTCAATTCCATTTTTTTCCACGATGCTGTCCATTGTAGCAAGTGTCATTGCAGAATCATCAGACCAGGTTCCTTTAGGCTGATTATATGTGCCATGACCTCTCATGCCAGTGACAGGATTTTTCCTAAGTGTTTTTCCTGATTTAAACTCGACAGGAACTCCAAGTGCATCTCCAACAATAAAACCAATTATGCCATCCTGAACTTTCATGTCTAAATCTTTATTGATTATAGTAATTAATTGTGTTTATCGGTTAATTTTATAATTTCATAAAACAAATTTTATATAGATGATTATAAAAACAAAAAATCTCTGTTTAAGGCATTGGCGCAAATCGGATGCCGAATCTCTCTACAATCTGGCTAAAAATCCAAACATTGGTCCTGTTGCAGGTTGGCCACCTCACAAAAGCATTGACTATAGCTTGAATATTATTAATACAGTATTTGCTCGTGATGAATGTTATGCAGTAACTAAAAATGATGATTTAATAGGTTGTGCCGAGCTTTTAATTCACCCGGACACTAATCATTGGTGGGGGGAGGATTCAGCTGAACTTGGTTATTGGATAGGCAGTCAATATCAGGGTAGAGGATATGCGAGCGAAGCCTCTAAGGCATTAATTTCAAGAGCTTTTAATCAGTTAAACATTAAACGAATTTTTGCAACATATAAAAGTGAAAATATCCAGTCTAAGAGAGTTTTAGAAAAATTAGGATTTGAATACTACTCCCAATTAAATAATATTGATTATTTGAATAGGCCTTTTCGCGAAATCGCTGTGATATTAGAAAAATAGTTATATATTAAAACATATTAACTTTAACTAATGACAAGAATATGTAAAAATTGTGATTTTGTTAATCAGGATGATTATGATTATTGTGCTAAATGTGGAACTCCACTTGTTGAAGGAATTAAACCTAAACAGATTTATGTTTACAAATCAGATCAACTTCAAATAAATAAAAAAGCACTTATTGCAGCTTATATTGTAACTATATTTTTGTCTTGGTGTGGTTTTGTAGTGGGTCTTATTTCAAAACATACTAATTTGGCAGTTTTCACATTCTTCGGTTTTTTCATGCCATTTTATCTGGTTCAATCACCTCATCCAACCTTAAGAAAGCATGGCATGATTATGATGGTAATATCTCTTTTTGGTGTAGCGCTCTCGTTTTATGTTATGCTTCATTAAAAATGAATAATTAAACTGGGATAAATTTGATGTTTCCTAACAATATTTGTATTGGAATCATAGGAACGTTAATTCCATTTTGAAGCATTGCAACACTCATGGAATCTCCTCTGGACATGGTCCCGGCAACATTTTCATTGCTTGCATAACCATTGTATGCATCATTTGACCTAATGTTGTCCACTATGCCAAAACCGAAAATGGCTTGAGCAGCATGATTGTTTACACTGACGATTAAATGAGGACTCTTATTATAACTGTATTCCATAATTTCCTTTACAGCCCCATATGGATCTTCAGGATTGTTTATATGGACATTATGCAATGTTTGTCCTTGTGAATTAATGGAATTTCCGGGATAAATCCATTCAAATCCAGTTATGGAAAATGATGCGGCCATATCGATACTTGCATCTTCCTCTGCATCTTCTGCAACCACTATCACAGGACTATTTATAGTAATTGTTGATAATAACAAGACCATCACTACAATTCCTATAAGGATAAAATGTATCTTTTTCATAATTATTCTTTTAAGAATTTTAAATATTAATACTTAACTTTTTTAATGAATTAAAACATATATAAATTCATAGAAATTTTGGTGATAATGTGATTATAGGCGGTTCATCTTCACAAGACTTAGCAGCTAATGTTGCAAAAGAACTCTCAGAAGAGTTATGTTATGTTGAAACTCGAAAATTTCCAGATGGAGAAAGATATTTAAGAATTATTGGAGAAATTGAAGACGAAGTAACAATTATTCAATCAACAGGATATCCTCAAGATGAAAATTTAATGGAATTATTATTTATAATTTCAAACCTTAAGGATTTGGGAGCAAAAAAAGTCAAAGTCGTTGTTCCTTATATGGGTTATGCAAGACAAGAAAAACGATTCAATCCCGGCGAAACAATTTCAGCTAAAATCGTCTGTGATTTAATTCAAGCGGCCGGTGCTGATGAGTTTATCACTTTCAATATTCATGAAGAATGTGTTTTAAACTTTTTCGACATCCCTGCAAGAAACATATCAGCCATGCCTGCTATTGCAGAATACTTGGATAAAAAATACTTTAAAAAAAGTGGTGAAAAACCATTAATTATCGCACCGGATAAAGGGGCCTACGGTTTTGCACAGGAGATATCTGAAATTATCGGATGTGAATGCACTTATTTAACTAAAGTCCGTTTGGGGCCTGATAAAGTCGAAACTAAAATAGTTGATGTTAGATGTGATAGTGAGAGTGAAAACACTGTTAATGTTGATAGCGTAAAGGGAATGCATGCAATTATTATTGATGATATTATAGCAACTGGAGGAACTATTGTTAATGCTATTAACATCTTAAAACAATATGGCGCTTCATCAATCGATGTATGTTGCGTACATCCAATTTTAACCAATAACGGAGCTACCAGAATTTATTCTGCTGGTGCTGATAAAATCATTGGAACTAACACCTTATCTTCTGACACTTCACGGGTATCTATTGCAAAAGCGATTGCAGATGCATTGAGGCAGTAAAATGGATAAAGAAACTATTAAAAAAGAATTAACTGAGGAATCAAATAATATTTTGGCTAAGTATAGTGAACCTGATGTTGTTGATGGGGTTTCTGTAATGAATATGTCTTCAAAAACAGTATTTTTAGGTTCTCTTAGGGTTTACAATGAAGATGTTGTAGGTAATATTAAAAAGGATTTAGAAAAAAGATTTAAAAATTATGGGGATTTATCAATAAGGGATGAAAAAGTTGTTCCTTGCTGTGCTCCGAGATACATACATATTAGTTTCAATATTTCAATTTCCAACTGATATTATGAAGGAATTCAAATTAAAATCACCTTATAATCCATTAGGCGATCAACCAAAAGCCATTAACTCTTTAGCTCAAGGAATAAATGATGATGTAAAAGAACAAACACTTTTAGGTGTAACCGGTTCTGGTAAGACTTTTACAATGGCAAATGTCATTGAAAAAGTCCAAAAACCTACACTTGTCATTTCACATAATAAAACATTGGCAGCACAATTATATGAAGAATTTAAAGAATTCTTCCCAGACAACGCTGTTGAGTACTTTGTTAGCTATTATGATTATTACCAGCCTGAAGCATATGTGCCAAGAACGGATACATTCATTGATAAGGAAGCTTCAATTAATGAAGACATTGATATAATGAGACATTCAGCAACCCAATCTCTCCTTTCAAGAGATGATGTTATTGTTGTAAGTAGTGTAAGTTGTATTTACGGTATTGGGTCTCCTGAGGATTATGGCGAATTTGCTTTCGGAATTCATGTTGGCGACATTTATGATAGGTCTGAAATTCTAAAAAGATTGATTTTCATGCAGTATGAGAGAAATGATATTGAATTCGACCGTGGACAGTTCAGGGTCAGAGGAGATGTCATTGAAATTAATCCTGTTCATGGAACGCCGCCGATTAGAATTGAATTGTTTGGTGATGAAATAGATGCAATTAGCATAATTGACAAGGTCACTGGAAAAAAGCAGGAATCCCTTAAAAGATACATGATTTACCCTGCAAAGCATTTTGTCGTTGGCCAGGATAAGATGGATACCGCTCTTTTAAAAATTAATACTGAATTGGATGAAAGATTGTCTGAGCTAAATGCAACTGGAAAGTTATTGGAAGCTCAAAGACTGGAGCAGAGGACTCGCTTTGATATTGAAATGCTTCAGGAAATGGGGTATTGTCCGGGAATTGAAAATTATTCAATGCATTTATCAGGACGTAAATGGGGAGAAAAGCCATATTCCCTATTGAAATATTTTCCAGATGACTATTTGACCATCATTGATGAATCTCACGTTACTGTTCCTCAAATTAGAGGAATGTATAATGGAGACAGAGCGCGTAAAGAGACTTTAGTAGAGCATGGTTTCAGATTGCCTTCCGCTAAAGAAAATAGGCCTTTAAGATTCGATGAGTTTGAATCATCAATAAATCAGGTTATTTATGTATCGGCAACACCGGGCAAATATGAACTTGCAAAATCAAGAAATGTTGTTGAACAGATTATCCGGCCAACTGGTTTAGTGGACCCGGAAGTTTTAATAAGACCAGTAACCGGCCAGGTAGAAGATTTGCTTAAAGAGGTTAGATTAACTGCCAAGAAGGACGAAAGAGTTTTAGTCACTACTTTAACAAAAAGAATGGCAGAAGACCTAACAGATTATTATGCGAGAATTGGTATTAAAGTAAGATATATGCACTCTGAAATTGATACATTAGAGAGAATTGATATTGTTGATGATTTAAGGCGCGGCAAATTTGATGTTTTAGTTGGTGTAAACCTATTGAGGGAAGGTTTGGATCTTCCTGAAGTTTCTTTAGTAGCTATTTTAGATGCAGATAAGGAAGGATTTTTAAGAAATGAAACTTCATTAATACAGACAATCGGCCGTGCCGCAAGAAATGTTAACGGTCGTGTAATAATGTATGTGGATGACATGACCGATTCTGTTAGAAATGCATATGACACTACACTTAAAAGGCGCAAATTGCAAATGAAATATAATGAAATTCATGGCATCACACCAAAATCCACTCAAAGAACATTAAAAGAGAAGTTAGCTGAAGAAGATGACAAATACAAAGTCATTGGTGCTGATGTCAATAGTATGCCAAAAGATGAGCTTCGTTTATTAATTAATGATCTGGAAAAAGATATGAAAGATGCGGCTGCAAGACTTGACTTTGAAAGGGCAGCTGATTTGAGAAACAAGCTTTATGCCTTGAAAGGATTTGATAGGTAGTTTTTAATTTATTTAGATAACGGCATCACTGAAGATGTCCTTATTGGGAGATGAAACAATGCCATTCTATTGGGATTTACCGGATAATTTCTCAATTAAGTGCAGGACATTAAACAATATTGATTTTAAATAAATTATTGATTATCAATCATATGTTAATTTTTACTTTCCAAATGCTCTGTCTAAATTATTTTATATATAATCAGATCTAATAATATTATGGAGTTTTATTATGACTAATGAAGATAAAAAGCAAATTATCATCAAAGGTGCACGTGAACATAATTTACAAGATATTGATGTTAGTGTCCCCCGTGATGAATTTATTGTAATTACTGGTCTAAGCGGGTCTGGAAAGTCTTCACTTGCTTTCGATACAATTTATGCTGAAGGACAGCGTAGATATGTTGAATCATTATCAGCTTATGCAAGGCAATTTTTAGGTCAAATGAAAAAGCCTGAAATGGAATCCATAGAGGGTTTGTCTCCAGCCATTTCAATTGACCAGAAAACTACAAGGGAAAATCCAAGATCTACTGTAGGTACAATTACTGAAATTTACGATTATTTAAGATTATTATTTGCAAGAATAGGTATTCCGCATTGTCCTAATTGTGGAAAAGAAATCTCACAACAGACTATCGGTCAAATTGCTGAGACTATCATTGAAGAAGGGGAAGGAATTAAAATTCAAATTTTATCTCCTGTAGTTCGTGATAAAAAAGGTCAATTCAAAGATGTTTTTGAGGACCTTAGAAATAAAGGATTTGTAAGGGTTCGTGTTGATGGTGAAATCCGTGATTTAGATGAGGATATTGGTCTTGCAAAGACTTACAGGCACAATATTGATGTTGTTGTTGACAGATTAAAAATTAGAAAAGATGTTGATTTTAAAAGGAGATTGGTTGATTCTCTAGAAACTGCAGCGGAATTCACAGACGGATTAATTAGTGTGTTATTTGACGGTGATGATGGGGAGTATGAGAAAAAATACTCTGAACATTTTGCTTGTGTTGATTGTGGAATAAACTTTGAAGAATTGACTCCAAGGATGTTTTCCTTCAATGCTCCACAAGGAGCATGTCCAGAATGCAATGGTATTGGTTCTAAATTAGAAATTGACCCGGATTTGGTAGTTCCGGACAGGTCATTAACTTTAAATGAAGGAGCTATTGTGCCATGGGCAAGTTCGGCTAAAAAAGAAAATTATTACTTCCAAATGCTTGATGCCGTTTCTAAACATTTTAATTTCAGCATGGATGTTCCATTTAATGAACTTGATAAGGAATATCAAAACATAATTCTTTTTGGTTGTGATGAGAAGATCCCATTCAATTTTAAAAGAAGAAATAAATCTTATATGGTTAATCGTAAATTTGAGGGTGTCGTTCCAAGAATGCAAAGATTATACTTTGAAACTAAATCAAGCTATTCAAGAAAATACCTCTCAAAATTCATGTCCGATAGGAAATGTTATGTCTGTGACGGTAAGCGTTTAAGGCCTGAAGTATTAGCAGTCACTGTTGGCGGAAAATCAATCATTGATGTGTGTGATTTAGCAATCAAAGATTCATATCAATTTTTCCAAGATTTGGAATTAAGTGAAAGAGAAAATTTCATCGCAAAAGAAGTTTTAAAAGAAATTAAAGAGCGTTTAAGTTTTTTAGTTGAAGTGGGCCTTGATTATTTATCCATGTCAAGATCATCAGGTACATTATCAGGTGGTGAAGCTCAAAGAATTAGATTAGCTACTCAAATAGGTTCTGGACTTGTTGGAGTATTATACATTTTAGATGAACCAAGTATAGGTCTTCATCAAAGGGATAATATCAAACTTATTGATGCATTAAAAAGACTTAAAGACTTAGGTAATACTTTAGTGGTTGTCGAACACGATGAAGAAACCATTTTATCAGCAGATCATGTTGTAGACATTGGTCCGGGAGCTGGTGAGCATGGCGGTAAAGTCGTAGCTCAAGGAACACCATTGGATATAATGAATAATCCCGATTCAGTTACAGGCCAATACATCTCAAGGGTTAAAAAAATTGACATACCAAAACAGAGGAGACATGGGAATGGGAAATTTATTAAAATTATTGGAGCTGAACAAAACAATCTTAAAAATATTGATGTTGAAATCCCTCTAGGTAAATTTACTTGTGTAACTGGTGTTAGTGGTTCTGGTAAAAGTAGTTTGATTAATGAAATCCTATACAAGGGAGCTCAGGGCAAATTATCTAAAAAATTCATGTTCGCCGGAAAATATAAAGAAATTGAAGGGCTTGAAAACATAGATAAAGTTATTGCAATTGATCAAAAACCTATTGGAAGAACTCCCAGATCAAATCCTGCAACATACACTGGTGTATTTACTGATATTCGTGAGTTATTTGCAAATACTCTTGAATCAAAAGCAAGAGGTTATAAACCTGGAAGGTTCTCATTTAATGTTAAAGGAGGAAGATGTGAAGCTTGTTCTGGTGATGGTATTGTTCAAATTGAAATGCACTTTTTAGCTGATGTTTATGTTCCTTGTGAAGTTTGCGGTGGTAAAAGATACAATGAAGAGACTTTAGATATTCGTTATAAAGGTAAAAATATTTATGAAGTCTTAGAAATGACTGTTGAAGAAGCTTTAGAATTCTTTGAAAACATTCCTAAAATCACTAAGAAACTTCAAACATTATATGATGTTGGATTAGGATATATGAAGATAGGTCAACCTGCAACAACATTGTCTGGTGGGGAAGCTCAAAGAATTAAGTTGTCTAAAGAGTTATCAAGAACCAGCACTGGTAAAACATTATACATTCTTGATGAACCAACTACCGGTCTTCACTTTGATGATATTAAAAGACTTTTGGATGTACTTTATAGATTGACTGATGCAGGTAACTCTGTTGTTGTTATTGAACATAATTTGGATGTTATTAAAACTGCGGATCATATTATTGATCTTGGTCCTGAAGGGGGAGATGGTGGTGGAGAGGTTATTGCTACTGGAACTCCTGAAGAGATTGCTAAGGCTGGAACTTACACAGGTGAGTTTTTAGAGCGCATGCTTGATGAAAATATCACTCCTTATGCTAAAGAATTAGTAGAGGATATTGGTAAATAATTTCTTCTTTTTATTATTATTTTTTTAAATTTTCATTAACATTTATATAGTATTTTTTTATAATATATTATCGGAAGGTATATTCCGACATTATACTTCCGTTAAATTATTCAGTGATTATTATGGTTTTAAGTACAGGAAATACTGCTTGGATGCTAGTTTCATTAATATTGGTTTTATTGATGAGTGTTCCGAGAATAACATTTTTTTATGGCGGTTTATCAAAAAGAAAAAAGGTTCTAAACTCAATGTTTTTATCATTGATTGCATTTGCAATGGCTAGCTTAATTTGGATTTTGTATGGTTATCAATTTTCATTTTCAACCTCAAGTTTGGGAGGTTTTATTGGAATGCCTGCTAGTTTGTTTATGGATGGAATTGGAGTTGATTCATTAACAGGAACCATTCCAACATTGGTTTTTGCAGGATTCGAACTAACATTTGCAGCTTTAACCGCAGCTATTGTAGCTGGTGCAGTTGTTGGAAGGATGAAAACAAAAGCATGGATTATATTTACAATTTTATGGGTTAGTTTGGTTTATATTTCAATTTGCCATTGGATATGGGGTGGTGGATGGTTAATGAACTTAGGTGCGGTTGATTTTGCAGGAGGAGTTCCAGTTGAGGTTAACTCTGGTTTTTCAGCTCTTGCATTAGCATTGATATTGGGAAAAAGAAAAGATGTTTCATTACTTCCCCATAATTTAGGCTATTCGATTTTAGGAGCTGGATTTTTATGGTTCGGATGGATGGGATTCAATGGAGGATCTGCACTTGCAGCTAATGGTTTAGCAGGTTCTGCAATTTTAGTTTCTAATACTGCTGCAGTTGTTGCAATGCTTACTTGGCTGGCTTTGGATTATTTCAAAGTTGGAAAGCCAACAGTTTTAGGGGCAATCACTGGTGCAGTTGCAGGATTGGTCGCCATTACTCCTGCTGCAGGTTATGTCTCTCTTTCAGGTTCAATAGTAATAGGTTTAGGTGCATCTTTAATTTCTTACTTTGCTGTTTACAATCTTAAAGCAAGATTTGGTTATGATGATGCATTGGATGTATTTGGTGTTCATGGACTTTCTGGCGTTTGGGGATTGATTGCCACTGGTTTATTTGCATCTCCTGCAATAAATGGGGTGGCGGGATTTTTTTATGGAAATCCAAGTCAGCTAACACTTCAAATAATAGCTGTTGCTGCAACTGCAATTTATGCATTTGCAGTAAGTCTTTTAATAGCAAAAGCATTAGATATTATTATGGGATTGAGAGTAAACGATAGGGAAGAAATTACAGGTCTTGATTCAGCACTACATCAGGAATCAGGATACAGACTTTAACAATGTTTGGGATATTATGAAAAGAATTATCGCAGTAATAAGAGAAGAAATGTTTGAAAATGTTAAAATGGCACTTTTAGAAGCAGGTTGTGAGGGAATGAATGTTTCTGCTGTAAAAGGAAGGGGAAGACAGTTAGGTATTAGAGAATCTTACAGAGGTTCTAGTTATTGCATTGATTTAATTCCAAAAACAAGGGTTGAATTAATTGTCAATGAGAATGATTTGGATAGAATTATTGATGTTATTGTTGAAAGTGCAAGAACCGGAGATGTTGGGGATGGTAAAATTTTTGTCTCAGATGTAGAAGAGGTCATCAGAATCAGGACTGGTGAGAGAGGTTCTGACGCTGTTTAATTTATTAATTATAATTTATATTAACCTCTTATTTTTCATTATTTTTTTTAAATTTATTCATTTTTTAATCTGTTTATATAAACATTTTTTTTGATTTTTTTCATTTTCTCTGATTATTTAAACAGATTTATATAATATGTTGAATAATTTATTATTATTTAGGTGTATTGAAAGTTTATGCTTGGATACACTTATTGCCTAGGTGATAATATGAGAGAGTTATATGAAAAAATGATTGACGAGGCAATGGCTGCTCAAAAAGCAGATGTTGCTGTTATATCAGAAAATAGATACAAAAACTTTAAAATTGTTGATGCAAAACCATATGCTGATGCTGTTTCAAATATGACAGTATTTGATGGTCAGGCGGAATCTGTTATAAATTTACACAAGGACTCTGTTAAAAACCATTTTGAGATTTTATCTTCTATTGCTGATACTTTAAAATGTGAAGATGATCCTTTCATTGAACATTTTCAAACTCCTCCAGTTTTAGAAATATTATGTGATGAAGATGGGGAATTTGCAGACAGTGTTGATAAATTTATACAAGCTATTGCAGATTCAGAAGCTATTGTGTCAAAAGAAGCAATTAGAAGATATGGGGGATTCTATGGACCTACTTGTGTTGTAGACTTTGCTTTAATGCCTGGAAGTACAAGTAATGTTGTAAATCAAATTTTACAAAAAACTGACATTCCCGTAACTCACAAGCAAGCAATTTTATCTGCAAAATCATGGGGTATGAATACTTCCTATGGTATTGGTGATGCATTTGCTAATGCTTTAGAAGATGGTGCAACCGCTGCAGAAGCAACTGAAAAAGAAGTTGCAACCTTGCAAATGATTTATAAGACTCCTATTGAAGGACAAGGTACTTTAATGGATGATGCTGAACATTCATCTTTTGATGTAAGAGATTACATGACCAAATATAAAAAAGCCATGACAAAATCTGTTAAAGCTGCGATGAATGATGGTGTACACTATGGAAACATTGTAACCGTACCTGCATATTGTGTTGGGGACATTGGACATCATATTGGTCAATCTACTTATAACATGTGTAAAGATGATGTGACATTAGCTATTGTTCAGGCAACAGCTGATGTTATTGAGTCAACATTAAGAAATAATTTGGATAAGTATCAATCTCCATCAAATGTGTTAAATCTCGCTACTGGTTCATCTGCATGTGCAACAGAATTTATTTTAGAATTGGATGGATTTAATGCACCAATGGTAGTTGACTTATTTTCAAAAAGATTCCACAATTATGTACAGCTGTATCCTACTAGAGGGGCTGCTGCCGAATTGCACAACTGTGACTTTATGGACATGATCTACAGAGGATTTAATTCTATAAGTGAAGCCAGAAAAATAAGGGCAGGACTTAAAAAAGACCTGGTGCCTAAAATCAGTGGATTGGATGTTGATTTAAGTCCGGTTTTAGCTAATGAAATTGTAATGAATCCGCAATTATACACTTATCCTGCATGCGCAATAACTGTCAGATTCTCATCACTTATGAGATTGGCAGACTATCCATGTCTTTTAACCTCAGAACCGATTACTGCAACAATGATGACCAACCTAATTGCTCTTAACAAGGAAGTGGCTGGTTCTCCGGTAAGGGGATGTAAAAACTGCGCATCCGCTTCTCTAGTGGATAATAGACATGAATATTGTCAGTGGAGAGAGTCTGTATAGGAGGGTAAAATGACTTGCAATATACGAAAAAAATTCGTTGCAGAACTTTTGGGAACATTTTTTCTCGTATTGTTCGGTACTGGCTCAGCTGTTGTGACACTTTTAATTTCACAAAGCATTGACCCTAATAATGTTGGAATCGGTATTTTAGGAGGTCTTGGAGACTGGATTGCAATAGCATTAGTATTTGGTCTAACTGTAATGATATGTATTTATGTGTTCGGTAAGATATCTGGTGCACATTTAAATCCTGCTGTTACTATTGGTTTGCTTGTAACTAAAAACATTGCTTTAAAGGACAGTATTTACTATATTGTTGCTCAAGTAATCGGCGCATGTTTGGGAAGCCTATCATTATACCTATGTTTAGGTGCTCCGGCTGTAGCAATTGGAGGGTTAGGTGCAACAGCTCCGGGACTTGGTGTAAGTTACCTGCAAGCTATGTTTGCAGAATTCTTAGGCACATTCTTCTTAATGATGGTTGTAATGGGTGTTGCAATTGATAAAAAAGCAGAACCTGGTTTCGCTGGAATATCAATTGGTATGACTGTTGCAGCAGTAATTGCAGTTTTAGGTGCATTCACTGGTGCTTCAATTAATCCTGCACGTACATTTGGGCCATACTTAATGGATATGTTACTTGGTGGTCAAAATCTCTGGGCATATTACCCAATATACTTGATTGGATCAATTTTAGGTGCAATCTGTGCAGCATTTGCTTATGCATACTTAGCAAAAGATAGTGGAGTTTGTGAACTCCCGCAACCGTTTAGGGATGAATAATTCTTTTGAATTATTCTATTTTTCTTTTTTTAGAAAGCTATATAACATATATTAAACTAATAATGTTGTATGGTGATAATTTGAGTTTTGATATCGGAGAAGCAATTTTAATATTTATTCGTGGAATTCTTATGGGTTCGGCGGATATTATTCCCGGAGTTTCCGGAGGAACAATCGCATTAATTACTGGGATATATGGACATTTAGTAGAAGCAATAAGTAATATTCGTTTTGGATTTTTAAAACCATTGATTAAAGGGGATTTCAGTGGTTTTTGGTCAAAATTATTGGAAGAAATCGATTTTAAATTCTTAATACCTCTGATATTAGGTATTGGAGTTGCCTTTTTAACACTTGCAAAAGTTGTAACTTATTGTATGGATTTCCACACAACAGTAACTTATGCATTCTTTTTAGGATTGATTATAGCTTCAGCTGTAATATTATTTAAAAAACTCGATGAATTAAACATGAAAAATTTAATTTTTGCAATAGTTGGAGCTATTTTAACTTACATCTTTGTAAGTTTAAATCCAATAGCTGCAAATCACTCGTTAATTGTAATATTTTTCTCAGGAATAATTGCAATCTGTGCCATGATTTTACCGGGCATTTCAGGATCTTTCCTGTTATTTTTGCTTGGACAATATAAGTATATGTTAAATGCACTTCATCAACTTCAGATAACTGAAATAGTCACATTTGTAGTTGGTGCAGTAATAGGAATTCTTGGATTTTCAAAAATCCTTAATTTCTTGTTAAAAAATCATCAAGAAGTAACTATGGCATTTCTAATTGGCATAATGCTTGGTTCACTAAAAGTTCCATGTGTGGAAATCGTCAGTTCAGTGGGTATGGACTTTTCAGGTTTTATCCCCTGCCTTATTGTTGCAGTAATCGGTTTTGTAATTATTATTGTATTGGAAACTAAATTTGATTATAAAGAATAATCAAATTTTTCACTTTTTTAATGTTTATTAACAATTAACAATATAATTATAAACAATGCTAGTTTTAAAAAAGATTAAAAAACAGTGGAAACTGTATCCTGTCGGCTCACCAAAAGGCGCATTGAATCATAAAAGAGAACCTGACTTTGTAGGCAATATTAAATTTAGTCAAGATGGAGATTCGCTGTCTATTTCTCGCTTTGTAGCTGATTATAATTTTAAAGATACCTCCACATTAAATGAAACACTACTTCCTCCAGGAGAGGTAATTAAACTATTGCGTTCTCAAGCGGTTTTTCTTGCAACACCTGATGAGAATGTTGAAAAATTTTTAACATCACTTAATATTAAAGTTAGGCGCACAAGGGTATGCGATTACTGTGCTTATGAGGGAAATATTACTGTTGTCAATTCAGATTATTCATATGGTTATCACAATCAATTAATTTGTAAAGATTGTGCTCATGATACTATTAAAGAAGAGTTGAAGCTTCAAGGATTTGATAAAAAGATTTTTAGAAATCTTAAAAAAACATTAGAAAAAACAAATAGTTTAGAAAAAACTTTATCAATCCTGGATCCTCATTTCGACCCCTTAAAAAATAGGAGATTAACATTATTTGATAAAACCCGCAAATCCAAACATATCATTCCGCCGGTGGATATGAAACGTTTAAAAATTCCTAAAAACTTTAAAAAGGTTCTTTTAGATTCTGGAAGCACTGAATTATTGCCAGTTCAATATTTGGCCATTAAAGAGGGACTTCTAAAAGGTGAGGATCTGCTGGTTGTTAGTGCAACGGGTTCGGGCAAAACTTTAGTTGGGGAGCTTGCAGGAATTGCAAAAGCCCTGAATGGCAAGAAATTTGTTTTCCTGACTCCATTAGTTGCTCTTGCAAATCAAAAATATCGTGATTTTAAAAAGAAATACTCAAAACTAGGTTTAAAAGTATCTATTAAAGTTGGAAGAAATCGCGTAAAAGCAAAAGGGGAACTCAATCTGCCGGATTCGGACATATCCAAAGCAGACATTGTTGTTGCAACCTATGAGGGAATTGATTACCTTTTGCGTAATGGAAATTCGGATACCTTGTCTAAGTTGGGAGTAGTTTTAATTGATGAAATTCACATGATTGATGATGAGGATAGGGGAACACGTCTCAATGGTTTAATTAAGCGTGTAAAACATTTGTATCCTAAAACTCAAATTATAGGCTTGTCAGCTACTGTTAAAAATCCTGAATTTTTAGCTTCTGAATTTAACATGAAATTGGTGGAGTATGCTGAGCGCCCAGTGCCTTTGGAGCGTCATTTAGTTTATGTAAGAAACGAATCCCAAAAAAGACACATCATGCAGAAACTTGTTAAAATGGAATTCAATACCAAATCTAAGAAAGGATATCGTGGACAGACTATCATATTTACTAATTCAAGGCGTAAAACTCACCAAATTGCTAATTATTTAAATAATAAACGTATCAATGCTCATGCATACCATGCGGGATTATCTTATTATAAAAAAGAAAGAATTGAAAAGGACTTTGATAGGGGCAGGATTTCTTGTGTTGTAACTACTGCAGCTCTTGCTGCGGGTGTGGATTTTCCAGCTTCCCAAGTAATTTTTGACTCATTAGTGATGGGCAATAAATGGATCAATCCAAATGAATTCTCACAAATGTTGGGGCGTGCTGGAAGGCCGTCTTATCATGATAGAGGCATTGTTTATTTAATTCCTGAAGTTGGAAATGATTTTCAAGGAGAATCTGAAGAAGCAATGGCCTTAGACCTTTTAGAAAGTAACAGTGAAGATGTTTATATTGAATATGATGAGGAGTCATCTTACGAACAGATCCTTGCAGATATTTCATCAACTTCTATCGGCTCTGTTGATGAGTTAAATAAATTTTATAAAAGCATCGATGTTCCGATTAGCATTAAAATAGCTATTGAGGAAATGGAAGACTTAGGGTTAATTGATAGGGTTTCAAACAGATTAAAAATAACTAAATATGGAAGGGCAACATCGGTATCATTTTTATCAATTGATGATGCGGAGTTTATTAAAAATACACTTCATGATGGAAATTACTTGAAAAGATATGTTGGCATATCTCCAATGTATAAGAAAAAAGACAAGTATGACAAGCTTAAAGTTTTAATTTTAGCAATAGCGCTGGATTTGGAAATGTTTGACAATGTATATTTGTCAAGCGTCATTCACAATCAAATCTCAAATGCTTTAAAAATCAAATTCTCGACAAGATTATTTGCAGAATCAACCTTGGATATAATATCTTCAGGAGAAGCAATTGACAAAATTGATAAAAAATTCCAAGAGGCATTAATAGCTCTTCAAAGTGATTTTATGCAATGCAGATGTCAGGATAGGCCATTTTGCAGTTGCATGCAAAGGGGAATTTCAGAAGTAATTGTCCATGAAAGGCTTAAAGGTAGAGATCCTCAAGATATTTCAAACAAACTATTTAAAAAATATCAGATTCAAGTTTATCCGGGAGATATTTTCTCATGGCTAGATAATTTTGTCAAGAACTTGGATGCAGTCAAAAGAATTGCAAATGCATATGGTAATGGGAATGTAGTTAAAAAAACTAATTACTTAATTAGGAAAATAGAAAATGGGTGATGTAATGCTGATGAAAAATATTAATTGGTTGCAATTACAATACTGATGTATATGGCAGTCGAAAAAGCAGTTTTTCAAGCAATGAATACTGCTGCATGTGAACTTGCCTGAGTATCATAATGGGAATCTTTGGACAAATGAAATAAGGTGATAATATGCCACATCCACATAAAAAAGCTATAGAAAACATGAGTCCCTCCTCATTGGTGGGAATAATTGAAGAATCTAAAGTTACATACGTTCGTGAAAATTTAAGTGTGTTTTTACATGAAAGTCAAATTAAACTATTAAAACAGGTTAAAAAACATGAGAAACCTCATCACAAGCGTATCAGAATTAGACAATATGAAAAAGCAGATAAAAATGATTTATTCAATCTACATTCAGAGCTATATTTAAAAAAATACCAAAAACTTGCTAAAAAAGATTTAATCGAAATTGATGAAAATCCTGAAAATGGCCTTGCATATGATTGTTGTTTGACGGATAAGGGAATTGAAATTTTAGAAGAGATTAATCGCCTTGAATGTCAATGGGAAGAAGTTGCAGGTTTCAATGAAAAGGATATTGAAGTTTTAAAAAATCTAGCATTGAATTCGTTTGAAATTTCATACAAACACAAGAAGAATCAAGGGTTTATATTTTAAATTCCATAGCTATTGGGTTAAAATATTTTCAACATTCTCAATAGCTTTATTTTCTATTTTTAAAATCTTCATATTTTAAATCACCACCATGCCTTAGGACTTTGTTTTGATGGATACATCTGTAAAATGTGTTTGTTAATCATTTTAGAGGGAATCTAGATTAAAAACACTTTATATTCATTTAAAACTCAAATTATAATGCTGATGTACACTTTATTTATACATTATTTTATTTAATTTCAAATATACTTTAAAACTTTATATATTTTTATCAATAAATCTATATGATAATTCATATCAATTAGGTTGTATTTTTATGAAAACAAAAAACTTTTTAATTGGTATTTCATTATTAATACTTATTTTAAGTATTGGTAGTGTTTGTGCAGAGGATTTGGATAATTCAACTTTAAATCAAGTAAATGGGAATGATAATTCGTCTTCTATTTTATCAAACAGTGCTGAAAATGTTATTGGAGATAATTTGGAAGAGATTACTGTAAATAATTGGGATGAATTGCAGTATTATTGTTATTTAAATGATGGGAATTATGTTTTAAAACTTAAAGAGAATACCAATTTTTATCCGACTGACGTTGACGATGTTAGTTATCAAATACAGGTAAATAATAATGTTACAATCATTGGAAGTTCCGGAGCTTATTTTGGAGATGCCTCTGCTAATGCACGTTCAATTAAATATTTGGCTATTAGTGTATCTGAAAACTCAGGTCATGGTATAACCTTAAAAAATGTCACATTTAAATGGATTTCCTCAAAATTTGAACCTAATGCAATATTTTTACAGATGGGAGGAAATGTAACTAACACTGTTGAAAATTGTATTTTTAATAATATTTCCATGACTGGAGGTCACTCTTCTATCCTGCATATTATGAAAGGGGATGTTGTTTTAACAAATTGCTCTTTTACAAACTGCACTACTGATTTCGGTTGCTTGAGTGTATATAATCCCGATGATGATCCTACAACATTATGCACAAGAGCTAGAGGTGAGGTAAATAATTGTTACTTTGAAGGTAATTACGCTAGAACCGAACCTGGATGCATTAATAATTGCGGAATACTGGTTGTGAGAAATTCCACTTTTTACAGGAACGCCGCTTTTTGGTGGGCAGGTGCAATACATACTCATGGCGGTGCAAATACAACGATATATGATTCTAACTTCACTGATAATGTGGCTGGTTGGAATGGTGGTGCACTATATACATATAGTTACTTGCAGATTTATAATACTATATTTGTAGGTAATAATTGCACTACTAATAATGGCGGTGGTGCAATAGGTGCCTGTAAATATTTACATGATCCATATATTTATATTAAAGATTCATTATTTAATCATAATGAGAACTTATGTTGGAGTTTGGATGAACTATCAACTACCGGTACTGGTCGTGGTGGTGCTATATCAATTATGGATGAAGGAGGCATTACTGTATTAAATACCACTTTCATATCTAACAGTGCATCTATTGGCACTGCCATCTGTGCAATTCAACATGTTGATCATGGTTCACCTGATGTTACTTTGATTGGTAATAGGTTTATTAATCATACTCGTGTAGGTGATGCATTAGTTATCAGATTAGCGCATTATTCAAAATGCATATTGCAGGATAATTATTATTCTGGAAACTCAATTGAATTTTCAAAACTCAAACTCACAGCAGATGATAGGATAGGGAATGAAGTAACTCTACATATTGATGCTAGCTTAAAAAATGCAAATTATTATGATTCTGACATTTTAGACAAAGCCACTTATGATGTTTACATGGATGGCGAATATATTAAAACAGTAAATTCCACAGATTTCACACTGAATATAAAAAACATCATAAAAGCTCAAGTTTATGTGGTTCCATCCATATCTAATAGTACAAGTAATGAAGTTTCTGTAGGTTTACCGAAAGAGTATATTCATGTATCACAAAAATCAGGTAATAACAACAATAATGGATCTAAAGATAATCCGGTTGCAACAATCTCGAAAGCTATTGAACTTGCAAATTCAACTGGAAATATAAAAATATTGGATGGAACATTTTCAGAGACAAATCTTAATGTTAATTACAACCTATCAATTATTTGTGAAAATAATGTTGTAATTTCTGCCAATGGGAATATTTTCAATATTGGCAATTTTGAGTTTGAAATTGTAAATGGGGTATTTAGAAATTGTAAAAAGGCTGTTTCGTCTGATGAGAGAATTATTAATCATGAAGGAGGATTTTTAAAATTGAAAAATTGCACTTTCGAATCAAATTCATATGAATCTGCATTAATTGAGAGTGGAGGCACAGTTGAAGCAAGTAATTTAAATTTCAAAAGCAATACTGGAATTTTAATTTTAGCCAATACCTATACTGTCCATATAAAACCAATCATATAATTTTTAAATTAAACCAAGGAGGACATGTATGCCAGAATTCAAACTTATTGAAAAGTTATTATACAAAAGTGAACAGAACGATATAGAAGCTGAATTCATAATTGGTAACGAAACATTATGGTCAAGTCAAAAAGTCATAGCAGAAATATTTGGAACAACTTCCGCCAATATTTCAATGCATTTCTCAAATATCATTCAGGAAGGTGAGCTAAATGAAAAAGAAGTAAGCATATCTTCTAAAGACCTTTTTAAAGATAATTCTGATTTTATTAAGAAATCCTTAAAAAAATCAAATAATCGAGGTAGGCCCCAAAAATGGTATAATCTTGATGCAATCATATCAATAGGATATAGAATCAACAGTAAAGAAGCAACCCAGTTTCGTCGTTGGGCCAATAAAATTTTAAAGGAATATATGGTAAAAGGATTTGTCATAGATAAAGAACTTCTGAAAAAAGGTGGAAGATTTACAGAAGACTATTTTGATGAATTATTAGAAACAATTCGTGAGATAAGGGCTTCAGAGAGAAGATTCAATCAAAAAATCACTGACATTTATGCAACAAGTTTTGATTATGACAAAAATGCAGATATCACAAAAGAATTCTTTGCTACAGTGCAGAACAAACTGATATATGCAATAAGCAACCATACTGCTGCTGAAATCATAGAAACACGAAGCGATATTGAAAAAACGCATATGGGATTGACAACTTGGAAAAAAGCACCAAATGGAAAAATACTCCAAAGTGATGTAGTCATATCAAAAAATTATCTAAATCAGAAGGAATTATCTAGATTAAACAGTTTAGTAGAAGGTTTTTTAAATTTAGCTGAATCACGTGCAGAAGATAGAATCCCAATGGGCATGAAGGATTGGAAGGAACTGCTGGATGATTACCTTAAACTTCGAAGGCTGCCAATCCTAGTTGACAAAGGTAAAATCTCTGCCGAAGAAGCCAGAGAACATGTTCTTGAAAAATATGAAAAATTCCGAGTTGTACAAGATAAGAACTTCATTTCTGACTTTGATCAAATGATTTTAGATATAAAACGACTAGAGGGAAAATAAATAATGCATATTTAATTGAGCATGTTTAAAAAAAGAGCATTTAAAGTAGTTTTTGTTGAGTATCTATATAACTTGGCTCCCTAACTTCTTTCACAATATCACTATCCTTAATATTGCCAATCAAAAGTGGAGAGCATGAGTTATGTAGCTTATAGTTCTTCTGAGCCCGTTTTGGATTTACGGTTGAATAACAATACTTGCATCCATGAAGGCAGGTATTGTATGCTCCAATATCCCTCCCAAATATACAATCACATTCCCGAATCCTATATTTTCCTTTAGGGATTTTTAAATTTTTACCAATAGCTTTCTCAATCACATTTTGAGTCATACATCCACTTGAATCAAAACCAAATTTATCTAGAAGAGTTCCTTCAACACAAGTTTTCATCTTAATATTGCAGTCATTTGCAACTTTTGAAAATTCACTGCCAATAATTAATCTCTCTTCAGTTGCAACATCCACCGCATCTGGAAAATTTCTTAAAACCTTCCGATACAAATCAATGAAACTGATTGTGCAGTCAGTAGTGTAACCTCTAAGTTCATGTGCAATTTTAGTGAACATTTCAATATGAAAATCTAAATCATATTTTTCTGAAATAAAAATAGGATCATATCTCCAAGACACCTTATTAATTCCCACACAGTCAGATAACCTTTTAAAAGATTTAATAACATTTTTAAAATTAGGGACATTAACTTCAACGTCTTTATCATAAGGATTAATAGTTACAAACCAGAACTGATTGAAATCATCAAGATTATCCAAATTATTAAGCATAGGTTTTGGATTTTTACTGCAAAAGCATAAGCAGTCAATTATTTTAGAATTCAGCGGATATTTATAAATGTCATTATTATAAGGATTGCGGGTGCAAACAAATCCTTCACTAATCCTGTTATAAAACCATTTACTAAAAAAAGCGGGAATATCAGTTCTGGAACCTGTGTTAATTATCATGAAAAAAATAAAAATTTAAGAGATTTATAAATCTCTTCCGAAAATGTGTACAGCTGCAGTACCGCCAGTACCTCCAATGTTGTGAGTCATACCTATTTCAGCACCATCCACCTGACGTTTACCGGCTTCTCCTCTAAGTTGCCATATGACTTCGGCAGCTTGAGCAATGCCTGTGGCGCCTAATGGGTGTCCACGTGCCTTAAGACCGCCTGATGTGTTGATTGGGAAATCCCCATCAATTTCAGTCTGTCCTTCTTCAATAGCCACTCCACCTTTACCTTTTTCGGCAAATCCTAAATCCTCTACAGCCAAAAGCCCATTGATTGAGAAACAGTCATGTACTTCAGTCAAGTCAATGTCTTTTTGAGTAACCCCTGCCATTTCATAAGCCTTTCTGGATGCAACTTTAGTAGATTCAATGATAGTTAAATCTTTTCTGTCATGTAAAGTTAAGGTTCCAGAAGCTTGTGCGGAAGCTTTTACATAAATTGGAGTATCACTATATTTTTTAGCATCTTCAGCAGGAACCATTACAATTGCTGCTGCTCCGTCACTTACAGGGGAACAGTCCAAGAGTGTTAATGGATCTGCAACCATTGTTGAGTTAATCACTTTATCAACACTTACTTCAAAGGGGAATTGTGCATTTGGATTTTTAGATGCATTTTTATGGTTCACTACAGAAAATTGTGCCAGCTGTTCACGAGTGGTTCCGTATTCATACATATGTCTTTTTGCAATCATTGCATATAATGATGGGAAAGTAGCACCTTGCTGTGCTTCCCATTCCTGATCAGATGCGGTGGCAATAGCCGGAGTAGCATCAACGACATCTGTCATTTTTTCCACACCTGCAGAAATTACCACATCATGGAATCCTGATGCAACAGCCATAATACCTTGTCTTAATGCAAGACCTCCTGATGCACAGGCAGCTTCAACTCTTGTTGTTGGAACTGGATTAAGACCAACATGATCAGAGATAAGAGCAGCAATGTGTTCCTGTTGTACAAAAAGTCCAGATGACATGTTACCAACAAACATTGCTTCAATGTCTGCACCATCTATTTCAGCATCTACTAACGCTTTTACACCTGCTTCAGCAATTAAATCTCTAAATGATGAATCCCATAATTCACCGAATTTTGTTTGTGAAACTCCTATAATCGCAACATCTCTCATATTTAAGCCCCCTTACATTTTAATTTTACCTTTGAATTTAGCATATACAGCATAATCAACATAGGTTTTTTTACTGATGATATCTTCTGTTTTTGGAGCTAATTCTCTTCTTTCAACAATTTCATCTTTGACAGTTATTGTAAAACCATCACTTCCAGCACCGGATCCATATGAAATGACAAATATGTTATCTCCAGGTTCAGCCACGTCTAAAATATTAGATAAAGCTAATGGTACAGCACCAGAATAAGTATTTCCAATATTAGGAGTTAATAATCCTTGTTTAATTTGTTCTGAACCGAATCCTAATTTTTTACCCGCCCTCAAGTAAAATTTACCGTTAGGTTGGTGGAAACATGCATAATCATAATCTTCAGGTTTTGAGTCAGTTTCATCAAATAACATTTTTGCTGCACTTAAAACATGTTTAAAGTAAGCAGGTTCTCCTGTAAAACGTCCACCGTGAGACGGATAATCTTGACCTTCCCTTCTGTAAAAATCAGGAGTATCTGTTGTATAACTACAAGTATGATTAATATCAGCAATTGTGTCTTTTTCACCGACAATATAAGCGGCTCCACCAGCAGATGCGGTGTATTCCAAAGCATCACCCGGAGCCCCTTGTGAAGTATCTGCTCCAATAGCTAATGCATAGTCAACCATACCGGATTTAACTAATCCCATTGACATTTGAATGCCTGCAGTTCCAGCTTTACAAGCAAATTCTAAATCAGCGGCAGTCAATTTTGGAGTCGCACAAACTGCTTCAGCAACAATGGAAGCAGTTGGTTTTACCGCATATGGATGTGATTCGGAACCAACATAAACAGCCCCGATTTTTGACGGATCAATTTGAGCTCTTGCAAGTGCATATCTTGCAGCAGTTACTGCAATAGTTGCAGTGTCTTCATCAGGAGAAGGAACAGATTTTTCATTAACAATTAAACCATTTGATAAAGCTATAGGGTCATCCCCCCATACTTTAGCAATTTCTTCTACCTTTATTCTATATGATGGCACATGTGCCCCATATCCTACTATTCCTACCATTAAATCACCTTAATTATAATCTTAAAAATTAATTTAATTATAAATATTATATTCCTATTATTATATAAAAGTAACTAAAAAATAAGTATTAATTAAACAATGTAAGAACTTTAAAAAAAATTATAATCCAAATGCAGTTGCCGGGATTCGAACCCGGGTTGTAGGCTTGGAAGGCCCAAGTAATAGCCAGACTATACCACAACTGCATATAAAAATGCGGCGTCCGGGATTTGAACCCGGGTCTCTAACGTGGCAGGCTAGAGTCTTAACCAGGCTGGACTAACACCGCATGAAAACTAACAACAAATAAACTTATGTTTTAATGATATATAAAGGTTTCGTTATAATCTAAAAAAATAAAGAAATTAGATTTTTATTGCAGTAATGCAAATCCAATCATTTTCTTCATTTACAAATGCTTTGAAATCCTTAAACCCTGTCCTTTCAAGAGATTCCCTTAAAACGTCTTCGGAATATATCTTCATGTCAAGCAATTCTACCAAATCATCATATTTTTCCATTTCGCCTTCCTTATAGACAGCTTCATTACAGAAAAATACTAAACCTCCTTTCTTCAAAACTCTATTAACTTCCTTTAAATCATTGATAAAATCTGGCCAGAAGTATATAGTCTCAAAACCGGTTACAATATCAAAGGTTTCATCATAAAATGGCATGTCAGAAACTGATTCTTTTAACACGTTGACAATTCCATTGTCAATAGCTTCCTTATTCAATGCAATGGATTTTTCAACACTTACTTCGGAGTAATCAATTCCAACAACTCTGCCTTCGCCAGACACCAGTGCGGCAAATCTTTCAAGATTTCTTCCACCTCCGCATCCAATGTCCAAGATTTTTGAATCTTTCTTAACATCAAAATGTGTTACTCCCCATTGCGCCATTGATTCATGGGATTTATTCATCCTATCAAGTATTTGATGACCCAATTCACCAACAGGGTTTCTGGCATTTTTAATTAATTCCTTATTTTCAACATGACGTCCGGTATTCACATTATTATCATTATCATTCATAATATCACTGTTTCATTCCTTTACGGGTTTTGATTGCTTGGCCGGTTTCGAATTGTTCTATTTCACATGCTCCAAGTAGTGCTTTTCCATAAGCAAGTAATTTATCCTCCTCATTGACAATTAAAACTTCATCTTTAGAGCGGATATCCTCATCACATTCAACTACAAATTTGCAGAATACGCTTTTTCCGTCAAGTGCAAATGGTTCCGCGTCTTTATTTACAACTACCCTATTTTTCGGATAAGGAATTCCATTGTGAAGTCTTTTTGCACCTTCTTTTGATAAAATCAAATAAGAATCAGATGCCCTCATATTTACAATTAACACTTTTCCGTCATATATATGTCGGATTTTGCCTGTTTTTTTGCTTTTTTCAATGTTGATATTGCCTGTAAATAGCACATCACCTGCTCCAACACCAAATTGATAATCTGCAATAGCTTTAATCTTTTTAACATCATCTTTTTTATATCTTATCTCATCTGAGGAAGTGCATTTATTGTACAGGCCTATTTCCAAGTCCTTAATGATTCTTGAATGTATTAAAACCTGATCATAATATTCAACAAATTCATTTATAAAATCTTCAATAAATTCAATACTGTCTACATCACGAGTTTTAGGAGCATCATTTTGGCTTAAGGGATATATCTCATCAATTTCAAGAGGTATCAATCCAAATGGAATATCCAAAACCATGAAATCAGAATCATCTAAATCCAAATCCTGTTCAGATCCATAGATATAGAACTCCCCAAGTTTTCCTGAAATGAATTTGGAATAAGGCTTTCTTGTTGGAGGTAATATTACCAAATCACGTTTTTTAGGCATTTGACGTAACTTTTGCATATGCCTCAAGACTTCAGGTCTGCAGAGAGATTCCGGACCGGTGTAGAAAAATGCTGATTTCTTGCTTCTCGGTTCGTATTTTTCCAAATCCCCAGTATAGTTTCCAAGCTGCCTTTGAGCTTCAAGAAGTGCAGGATGAGCTCTGCATCTCTCTTCAACAAGTTCCATTAAGTTTCCATCATAAATTGCCTGTCTGATTAATCTAATTTCTGCAAATGAAACATGCAAATTATGCTGCGCTATTAAATCCCGTCTTTTATCCTTGGGCATTGCCCTTAAATCATCTGGAGTGTATTTAGTACATACTTCACAAGAACAGGGCATTTCCTGTAAGTTTTCCAGTTTGAATGTTCCCCTGTTTGTCAATAATCTATCATCCTCTGCATATAATATATAAGCTGCCGAATCAAACAAATCACAGCCCATAGCCACACATAATGCAAAAATCATCGGGTGCCCCGCTCCCATTAAATGACGAGGAACAGTGTCGGATAGCTCCTTCATGGAATTCATTACAACATCTACAAGATCTTTGTAGTGATATGATTCCATCAAAGGCACTACAGCCCCGATCGGATATAAATCTGCATTTAATGCTGACAGTTCTTTTGCACATTCACGTCTTAAATCCAGAAAGGTCGATCCTTGAACAACAGAGTTTAAAAGCATTTCAATATTATTATCTTTTTTAAACTCAACCGCTTCACGAGCCCTTTCAAGAGTGATTTCCATATCCCATTCTGCTTTTTCCCTTTCCACAAACGGAGCGGTTGGAATATCTAAACTTGTTCCAATGTCAGTTTTAATTAATTCTTGAAATTCAATGACTTCCCTATTCGTTATTTCAACATCCCCATAAACAGATAATTGAAACGAACCCGAATCAGTCATTATTGGACCGTCAAAATTAATCAATCTATGAAGACCTTCCTCAATTGCCTTCTGTTTTAATTCATGGTCTTTATAAATTAAATACGCATTAGTAATTACGATATCCGCACCATATTTACCAACATCAAGTGCTTGTTTTCGAGGATGAATAACAGGCATTAATGCAGGAGTTTTTACATCACCATGTTTGGTTTTTAAAACACCTACACGGCCTTTTCCATCTTTTGCTTTAATCTCAAACATTTATTCAACCATATTCTATTTGTTAAAATAAGATTTAAATTAGAAATTATATAAATCTTGCTCATAAAAGACTTAAAAAATGTAAATCCTTTATAAAAAAATAGCTAATCTGCAAAATTTAATTTAAAAAAAAGGAAAATTGAGGTTAAGTTAAACTTAACCTAATCGAAGTTTCAATATTTTAATCAACTTCAATTTATTTTTAAGGGAGTGTTTTTTAATAGATTTTTTCACTTGAGGTTTTATGATTTTAATATCATCAGCCACAGTAGCTGTGTTTTTTATATCAGAGCACGGCTGAATTATAGCATTATACTTATTATAACTTTTAGATTCATAATTATATTTTTTGAAATTTGGTGCGATATTATTTAATCCTAATAGACTAGAAAGGATATTATTCATTAATTGGCCTGTAGGAGCCTTCATGAAATCATTATATCCTCCATCCATCATAGGAGTATCTTCATTGGAGAAATTGGAACTAATCGAGAAAACCTCAGGAGTCGTATTTTTATTAGTGAAATTCTCTATAAGGCAGTTACCATCAAAATATTTACCATCATCATTGAAATTATGAACTATTGATAAATTATCAGGAGTATGCCCATTTGCATCCCCATCCAACTCTATATCAAATTTAGAAGAGTTTTTAAATGAGTCGTGTTCATTTTGGAATTTGACATCTTTGTTGAAATCATGATTGTTAGCATCACTTTCACTTGGCAAATCCAGTTGGGTTATATTGACTGGATATACTGACTGATCAAATTCCATTTCATCAGTTTCAGCGCCACTACTCCCTGAAACTTCAGAGATTATAGCGAAAGATAACATAACAAACAAAAATATTGTAATAATATTCTTATTGAAATTCATATTCTCATCTCGCTTTTTGTCAACCTCAAGCTGATGTAAAAAAATATTACATCAAATATCAGTAATATTCAACAATACTCAAGATTGACAGTAAGTATTTTAAAACAGGTCATATATAAATGTTTTTATTAAAAAATAAGTGAAAATAGAAATGATATAGTTAAAAAAAGAATTTTCAGACAAAATTTAAATGGCTAAAACCAGTCCAAATCCCTTCTTTTCAATTGAATTAAAATGAAATTCAACTCACCACTTTGAAACTTCACCTATACAAAGCAGGATAAATAAATTTTAAGTATGCCTGATATTGTATTGTGATTCTATTTCAAATAAAATATAATAGATAATGGCTCCATTTAATAAAATATGCCCGATAAATACCCAATAATATTAAAAAAGGATTAAAATTTGAAAATCCCATATATATTCCTAAACTCTAAAATAAGCAAAATTAATGAGTATTAATAAAATTAAGCCATAAATAATATACTTTGAACATCTTAAGTTAAAGTGAAAATTAAAGAAATTGATTCTCAGGCAATTAAAAAGCTTAATTTATGTCTTTTTAATCATAAAAAATGGTTAGGCATCTTTTTACTCTAAAATTCAAGCTTAAAATGGAATTTAAATTTAAAGTGAAACTATAAAAAATAACGATAATATCAAGCTTTATTTTTTAATATCCCTTTTAGAACTGATCTAACCTAAAAAAATAAAATACACTATGAAATATATGATTCTAACAAATTTTAGTGATAAATCTGAAAATATTAATCCATTCGCCATGCAAAATCCTGTCTTCAAATATTATTGCTCCTAAAAGCAATGCAGTAACTAATCAGATTTAACATATAAGAAATAGTCAATAATAATTATTTAAGAGGATTTAGATAGAATTTAAATGGAAATGACCAAATAGGCAATGTTTCAATAGAAATAACATTACAGATATTCCAACAACCAAATATTTAAAGTTTCAACAACTAAATAACATCTAGATAAAATGAGTTATGAAAATGATGCCAGAATAATTAATGATGATATTTTTGATTTGATAAACGAAACTTTTGCTCAGGAAAAAAGTAGTCGAAATAATGAATACAGACTCAATTTTTTTAATAGTTATAAGAATTATTTTGTTTTAACAGATGATGGATCTTATTCTATTAATTCAAAAGAAATAAATCATAAAGTTGAAACATTACATACATCTACCGGTGCAATAAGTGAGTCTTTTGAGAAATTTATTAAACCTATGAAATTCGATTATGCAGAAGACATAGTCATTTTAGATATTTGTGCCGGACTAGGTTACAATTCCTCAGCGGCAATAGCGGATTTCATTAAAAATTCGGAATCTGATCTGACCATTGACATGGTCGAAATATCCGCACCGACTCTGGCATGCGGACTATTAGTGCCATCTCCAATTCCAGAGCATGACATTACTAAAAAAGCAATTGAAGATGAATTAGTCGCTCAAGACTATGCAGGATTAAGTTTAGAAACTTCAGAAATTCCAGAAAACATCAGCATTAATGTTTTTGTTGAAGATGCAAGACAAACAGTTCAAAAACTTGAAAGCAATTCTTATGATGCAATATTTTTAGATCCGTTTAGTCAAAACATGGCTCCCGAGTTATTTTCACTTGAATTTTTCAAAGAATTCAGACGCATAATTAAAGACAATGGAATAATAGCAACTTACACCTCATCAGCACCTGTCAGAGAAGGCTTTATTGAAGCCGGATTTTATATTGGTTTAGGTCCAATATTTGGAAGAAAACAAGGCGGAACACTGGCTAGTCCAAATCCATTAATGCTTGATTATTCACTTCCAAAAAATGATGAGATAAGAATAGCTCTCTCTGATGTTGGAATACCATTTAGAGACCCCGGTTTAAACAATTCTAGTGAATTCATTCTTGAGAATAGAGCTGAAAAAAGACATGCTGCACGCCACAACACCAAAATATCTTCAGCAGTTAAAACACCAATATTTTTAGGTCAGGAAATGGATGATGAAAAAATAAAAAGGCGTGTTGAGCGCAATCTAGTTAAAATGAACATTCCATCAACAACTTCTGCTGAAGCAAATTATATTGTTGAAGTTGAAAATGCCTACACTGAAAAACAAGACATTGAAAATAATTCCAGAAATCGGATTTTAGAGATGAAAAAAAGATTAAAAAAAATTAAAGAAGGAAATTAAACCATTACATAATTTCCACTTTTAAGTAAATAAGCCATTTCTTTAGTGGTCTTTACAGGTTGGGTAATTGGAGTCAAATTTCCTCCGATACCGCCATGATTATGTCCAAATATTGAAAAATCACTATCGCAGTGAGCGCAGAAAATTGCCCCTTCAGCTGAAGAACCTTCCTTATGACCGGTAGCAGGGAATATTCCCCTGTCAGTTTTTTCATCACCTGCCCAGAAAATACCCCAGTAAAGCTCATGACTTCCGCAGTATGGACAGGTTCTTTCAAGCTCAACCATATAAAAGGAATATCCGTATTTAGATTCTTCACCACTGGCAGATGGCCTGCCAATAGCTAAAATTGTTGAACCGTCCTCTGAAATACCATATTGATTATAGGAACGACCTAGACGATCTTCAACAACAGTAATTTTAACCTTTAAGGTATAACCCGTATTTAAATCCTTACAGACAACACCATATTGTCCTTTTGGCAATTTAAAAGCAATACTAGCAACACCTTTAGAATTGGTTTTAACAGTATGGGCAACTCCGGCTATGGTAATTTCCATATTGGTATTTTTAGCAACAGCACCATTCTGCTTTAAAAGTGTAGCTTCAAAGGTTGAAGATTCATTTTCTATTGCAGCAATATCATGTGCTTTAATAGAAGCCAATTTAACATTGACTTTTGTTTTCAAAACGTAACCTGTGTAGGGATCAACTGATTTGAAGACATAATTTCCTTTATTCAACTTAAAATTTACAGTTGCAACTCCATTACTGTTTGTTTTGACTTTTTTCTTTGCTCCATTAATATAAATATGAACTTTCTTATTATTGGCTAATTTTTCGTTTACATACAATGTAACCTTGAATTTAGAGGTTGAACCTGTAAAAACAGTCATTTTTTTAGCAGACAATGTTGGTAACACTTTAATTTCACTTTTAACTTTTTCACCAGTTTTTGTGTTAATAGAATATATTTTATAAGAACCAGGCTTAGTGATAATGTTTAAACTAGCTTTCCCTTTGCTGTTGGTTTTCTTATAAAAAGTATTGCCGTTGTATTTGAATTTAATATATTTTTTAGCTAAGACTTTACCATCCTTACCATAAAAAGTAGCTTTAAATTTCTTAGAGCTCCTATAATACTTTTTAAGGTTTGATGTCTTAATAGAAGAATTTACAACAATATTATTTGACATCCGATATCCGTTAGGATGAATCGCCGTAACAATATATTTCCCTGCTTTGAGATTCAAAGAAAGTTTGGCCACTCCCTTTGAATTGGTTTTTTTATTATATGTTCTGCCGTTTAGTTTGAATTTGACCTTGGTGTTTTTTAATAAATTACCGTTACTATCTAGGAATTTTGCTGAGTATTCTTTAGAACTTTTATAAGTTTTTACAACATCACTAGCTTTGATAACCGGCAATACCTCAACATTATTAGTTACATTAGTTAAATTACCATAAAAGGCAAAAACAACATGATTTCCAGCATTCAAATTTAAAGAAATAGCTACTTTACCCTTATCGTCAGTGGTCTCATTATAATTAATCCCATCAATATTTACAGTGATTGGAGTATTATTGACAGGTTTTCCATCTTGTGATAAAACCACTTCATAGTTAGCAGTTCCACCATAATACATTTTTACATCATTACCACTTAAACTATAATTTCCAGAAGAATTTGAAGTGGCCAGAACTTCATCTGCAGATAAATCCTCATTAATCGCCGATGGAGGTTCCTCCTCCATATCATTAACTTCCATATCATCTGTTGTATTTGAATCAATTGCTGAAACAGCACTTAAAGACAACATGAAAACTAATATCATTAAAACTAATTTGCATTTTTTATCAAACATATATAACTCCACATATATTTTTGTATTATACTCTATTTTACTTTTTTGTATAAAAAGCTTTTGATTTTTAAAAAAAGCTCAAATAAGCCTAATTCATAAAAAATAATCCATATAAAGAATATAAATATAATAAAAAGCTCATATTACTTAAAATTAATAACAAAAGATTGATTTCGATTGAAAATTATAGCTTTAAAGTATTGCAAAGTGAATACATGCATCTGGCAATTATAAATGATTATTTTAAAAAATATATTGTTTAAAGTAATTTGAATTAAATCAGCCCAGATTAGATAAAAAAAAGTAATTTAAACATTTAAAATAAAAATTGAAAGTAGAAAATGGTTATTCTACTGTTACGCATTTAGCCAAGTTTTTAGGTTTATCCGGGTCGTGACCCTTTTCAAGAGTAATATAATATGCTATCAGCTGCAAAGGCACAATATAAACCAATGGCGCAATAATTTCTTTAACGTTGCCATTTATTCCAATTACATTATTGGCCTTTGATTTAAGAGATTCATCATCACAAGAACCAATAGCCAATACATTAGCACCTCTAGACTTAACTTCCTCCAAATTACTCATTGTTTTTCTATAACTTTCTCCAGGAGGAATAACAACAACCACCGGAATGTCTTTATCAATTAAAGCTAAAGGACCGTGCTTAAGTTCTCCTGCAGCATAACCTTCACCATGAATATAGGTGATTTCTTTAAGTTTCAAAGCACCTTCCAATGCTGTAGGGTATGAATATCCTCTACCCAAATAGAAAAAGTCACGAGCATAATTATATCTTTTTGATAAGTCTTTTACTAACTCAACACTCTCCAACGCCTCATCAATGAATTCAGGCACCCTATAAATCTCATTTAAAAGTCCGGCATTTTTAGACAACAGTGCTGCGAATAAATAAATTGCGGTTAACTGTGCAACATAGGTTTTTGTTGCCGCCACACTAATTTCAGGACCCGCTTGAGTTTGAATAACATATTTTGCACGTCTAGTAATTGATGATCCCACAACATTAACAACACCTAATGTTTTTGAAGTCTGATTGGCCATGTCTAAAGCTTTAAGAGAATCTGCAGTTTCACCAGACTGTGATATGAATATCACTAATGTTTTGTCATTTAAAGTATTGGCGGAGTATTTGAATTCAGATGCAAGTATAACATCAGTCGGAATGCCTGCAAGAGATTCGATTAAATATTTGCCTGTCAAAGATGCATGATAAGAGGTTCCGCATGCTACAAAACAAATCCTTTGAACATCACCCACATCATCAATGATCTTTTGAATGTTGTCCTTTTGAGTTAATGTGTTTTTAACAGCTATTGCCTGTTCATTAATCTCTTTAATCATGAAGTGATCATAACCTTCTTTTTCAGCCATTTCAGGAGTCCAATCAATGGTGACTATCTCTTTGTTGACCATATTATCAAATTCATCATGAACAACAAAACCTTCTTTATCTAAAATGACTATTTCTCCTTTTTCAGGAAAAATTATATCACGAGTATATTTTAAAATAGCTGGTGAATCAGATGCAAGATAATAACCGTCTTCACCTATTCCAACAATCAATGGTGAGTCTTTACGTGTTGCAACAATTTTATCAGGTTCGTTAACGGATATTGCGGCAATTGCATAAGATCCTTCAATAACATCAATTGTTTTTCTAGCAGCATGTTCCAAATCAAATTTCTCGTTCATGAATTTTTGAATCAAATGTGCAATGACTTCTGTATCGGTGTCTGATTTGAATACATGACCTTCAAGAATTAATTTTTCTTTAATTTCCAAGTAATTTTCAATAATACCATTATGAACAACAGCTACAGTATTGTCTTCATCAACATGAGGGTGTGAATTGAGTTTGGATGGATTTCCATGTGTTGCCCACCTTACATGTGCAATTCCAAAACTTCCCGGCATGTCTTCAAGATCTAATTTTTTGTCAACTTCTTCTATTTTGCCTTCATCCTTTTTAATATGTATCTTATCTTCAAAAAATGTAGCCAAACCAATGGAATCATATCCCCTATATTCTAATTTGGATATGGACTCAAAAAGAATAGGAGCTACATCATTATCCTCTTTCAATATACATCCTACAATTCCGCACATTTAAATCACCTTTGATAATCGTAAATATCCCTATACAAATTTACAACCTCTCCAATTATCATGATGGCTGGAGTGTTGATTTTTTTATCCGAAATATCCTCTAATGTTCCAAATAAAAGATTTTCATTAGCCAATGTTCCATTTTCAACAACACATACCGGTGTGTCAGCTGAACGATATCTCATGATTTCCGAGGTATTCTCTTTAATATTTCCAATACCCATCAATATTATTAAAGTATCAGCAGTATAATCCCAGTGCACTTGACTTTCAGGTTTTGTTGGATCTTCATGACCTGTTACAATAGTGACTGAGGTTGCTAATGCTCTGTGAGTTACAGGCAGTCCAAGAGAGGTTGGCGCTCCAATAGCGGAAGTTACACCTGGAATTACTTCAAATTTGATATCATGTTCCATTAAAGCCAATATTTCTTCTCCACCTCGTCCAAAGACAAAAGGATCTCCTCCTTTAAGTCTAACAACATTTTCATGAGTCTGGGCCTGCTCGATTATTAACTCATTAATTTGATTTTGAGTTTTATAATGCTCACCTGCTTTTTTACCCACATAAATTCTTTCAGCTATTTCCGGAGCATGAGCCAATATTTCTTCATTAGCCAAATAATCGTATAAAATAACATCAGCTTTATTTAGAGCTTTTACAGCTTTAAGAGTTATTAAATCAGCATCTCCAGGTCCTGCACCAATCAAATAAACTACCATATAATCACTTTATAAAAATCCTTTAAAGAAGTTCAAACCATCATCTGAACCAAATATTTCCTCACATGCTCTTTCAGGGTGAGGCATCATTGCACAGACAAGACCTGATTCATCGCAGACACTTGTAATAGCTTCCATAGAACCATTAGGGTTTTTACCTTCAAATTGTAAAACGATTTGGTCTTGGTCTTTTAACAAATCAATGTCCTCTGTGTAAAATCTCCCTTCAGCATGTGCAATCGGAAGGTCAATAATCTGGTCTTTCTTAAATGCTTTTGTAAATGGAGTCCTATTGGTGGCGACTTTTAATCTAGACCATTCACAATTGAATTTGGGAGTTTCATTTGTAATGAAAATGCCTGGAACAAGTCCAATTTCACCTAAAATCTGTGCACCGTTACATATTCCTAAAACAGGTTTTTCTTCCTTTACCAATTGCCTGATTCCATCAATGATCGGAGTGATAGATGCAATTGCACCTGCCCTTAGGTAATCCCCATATGAAAATCCTCCAGGAATGACAATGCCATCATAGTCTGTTAATTTTTCTTCACTCCACCAGACATATTCAGGTGTGAGACCTGCAAGTTCACATGCTTGTGCCACATCACGGTCACAATTGGTTCCCGGAAATCTGATTACTCCAATTTTCATTTTTACACCTATTTACCGCAAGCGGAGTTTTGTGGAATAACGCTGATTTTATAATTATGAATAACCGGATTACAGAGCAATCTTTCGCACATGTCAGTAGCGTTAGCTCTTATTACCTCCCGGTCTTCCCCTTCCATTTGGAATGTGAGAATTTCCTTAGTCCTTACATTCTTAACATTATAACCTAATAATTCTAAAGATCTCTCAATTGTAGTGGCTTCAGGGTTTAACATGCCACTTTTAAGTGAAATTTTAACTTCAATATCAAATAACATTAAATCACCTTTTCTTCATCTGTGAGGATTCTATTATATACTTCAATATAAGCATCCATTACTTCATCATCCTTACCTTTTCTGAACAATTCTTTATCAAGCATGTCCAGGGTTTTACTGTCCCATAATCTGCAACTGTCAGGAGATATTTCATCACCTAAAAGAATGTTTCCATTAACATCCTTACCGAATTCAACCTTAAAATCAACTAGGATAATTCCTGCATCTTCAAAGAATTCAATTAATATTTCATTGATTTTCAAAGCTTCTTCGGTTAAAATATCAATTTCTTCTTGAGTAGCTATTCCTAAGGATTTGATAATGGAATCATTAAGCATCGGGTCATGGTATTCATCTGCTTTAAAGTCCATTTGTAAAATGGGAGGTTCTAATTTAGTGCCATCTTCAAGGGGATATTTTCTAACTAGACTACCAGTTGCGATATTTCTTACAATGACCTCGATTGGAATCATTTCAAGCTTTTTTGCAAGCATGACATTAGGTTCGATTAAGTCGACAAATTGAGTTGCAATGCCATTTTCATCTAAAACTTTAAAGATTTTAGCAGAAATCACAGCATTATAAGCTCCTTTATCATTCATAACCTCTTTTCTCTCACCATCACCAGCAGTCATATCATCTCTAAACTCGATTATGACTTCATCATCTTTATCAGTAGCAAATACGCTTTTTACTTTTCCACTGTTAATTAACTCTTTTTTGTCCATGATATCAACAAAATTATTAAATTACTATAATGTAATTTTAGAAGTTAATATTATATAAAAATAGTTAAAAATAGTGTTATAATTTATTAATCGGAATTTCATCACCTTTATTTTGACCAAACTTCATTCCATTTAAAAGCCCGTTAGGAAGAATAGACATTATAACAACCGGAAACTCCTCGCGCGGTTTGATAAACATCATATGGGTCAAGTCCTGGCGAGTTGTAACTGTTATTTCATAAATATTATCTTTTTTAGTTATATCTCCCTCTAAAAAGACATCGTTGAATGTTTGATTTAAAAGGTAATTAGGGAAAGTTTCCCTAATTTCAAAATGATTTAACAATTCTTCAAAAATCATCATCTCATTCCATGCTTGGAAGTTTACCCTGATCGGAACCATAGGATGAACCTATCAATTTGCCGGAATCAGTATCATACTGTCTAAATCCTCCATCCTTATATGTTACTTCACGATAGTATCCTTCACCATTTTGAGCATTGAATTTAACTTCTTCACTTACAATATCATCAACAATGCTGTCTGAATCATCTGATGAAGAGTTGGAACTTCCAGAAGATGTAACATTACTTACTTTATCTACCACATCATTTACCGCATCTGAATCCGCATCATCAGTACTGATTCCTGCATTCTTAATAAAATAGAATGCGGCTGCACCACCAACGAGCAATATTGCTGCAATGATTGCAATTATTAATAAAATAAAGCCTTTCATATTTTCACCTCATTAAACTTTCAATAGATATTTGAATATAGCTGTTAAAATATTTTTCTGTTGCACTTATATATTATAAAAATGTTACTATTAATCATGAATATAAAAAACACCGTTATCCTCATTATATTTTTACTTTCAGTATTAGGGTTGATACTGGGAGTATACTACACAGAAGAGGCCGGCAATGCTGATTCTCATGAAAATAATTATGAAAGGATTTATGACGAAAAAAATGGTGTTGAAACCGTTACCCTAGAAAAAAAAGAAAAAAATGAGTTAAGCAAATATTTTACTTAAACTCTTTCTTTAGCATTATCCCATTCAGGATTACGTGCCGGAAGAATTGTGAACATTAAACTTGCTATTACCAATATCAACGCTGAAATAATCGTGAAATTTAATTGGTCGATAGAACCGTTATTAAATACGTCAATCATTCCACCAATCCAAATAACAGCTATGAAAACTGGAAGAATATATTTAACAATCACTAACCACCATTTACCAAGTTTAATTGTTTTGCTGTGTGAATTTAAAAAGTCAATTAGTTTTTCGGCTTTGAATATCCAAGCAAATATGATACATTCAGCAACTACACCCAACAACAATGCAATTTGGTTAATAAATGTATCTACAAATCCAAGAAGAGATCCACCATATCCAGTAGCATAAAGCATAGACACTGCTGCACCAACAACAATCAATACTGTCATTGTTTTTCCTCTTGAAAGACCGAACTTATTCTGAATTGAAAAAGACAACGGCTCAATAGTAGATAAAATACTTGTAAGGCCCGCCAGATAAACTGTTAAGAAGAACAGTGGACCTAAAATAAATGCCCAATTGCCCAGTACATTAAATACTGTAGGATATGCAATAAATACAAGTCCAGTTCCCTGAGTTACAAGGTCAACTACTGCTGTACCGGATTGCAAAGACATATAACCTAAAATTGAGAAAACACCCAATGCTGCAAAGTTTTCAAACAAAGAATTTGCAAGAACAATTGAAATAGTGTTTGTAACCAAATCAGAATCGTCTTTAGTATAACTTGCAAATGTAAATGCAATCGACATTCCCAAACTCAACGAAAAAACAATCTGACCAAATGCAGCCATCCAAATTTCAAAATGTGTAAGTAAAGACCAATCAGGATTAAATAGCTCAGATAGACCAATTGAAGCACCAGGCAAAGTCAGTGAAAATCCAACAATGATTACCATTATAATAAATAATAAAGGCACTAAAACTTTGGATACCTTTCCAAGACCCGCTTCTAAGTCCCTATGTGAAATAAACCAAATAATTACCCAACCAGCAAGCATTGCAACTGCAACTAATGGAACGAACTGTAATAATCCTAAATAAGAGTCGCTAGATTGTAGAACAGAAGTTATGAAATAAGAATTAGGATCTGCTCCCCAACCCTTAAAGAAACTTAAAATAATGTAAATTCCATCCCAACCTAAAATAGCTGAGTAATAAATCATAATCATAAAAACCGCAACTGGTAAAAACCAGCCAATATACTCACATTTAGAGTTAATCTTCTTTACCGCCTTTGCAAAAGAAGACTTGAAATTATATCCTACACCATACTCTAAAATTAAAAATGGAATACCCATTAAAAGGATAGCTACAATATACGGAATGTAAAATGCACCACCCCCATTTGAATAAAGTACATAAGGATACCTCCAAATGTTTCCAAGACCAACTGCAGAACCTATCATTGCAAGTATGAATGACATGTTACTGCCCCATTCGTTTTTGTCTGCCATAATTCTATATTCCTATAAATTATATTAAACAGTATGTAATTAAAGTTTTAAATATCTTTAGTTTCATTTAGAATTTAAATTATGTTTAAACGAACATTTGAATAAACACATTAAATTAAATTTATAAAAAAAATTTTAAAACGAAATTTAAATTTTTGACTGATTTTTAATATACTGTATAAAATATATTATGAAGAAAAGTAACAACTGCAATTATAGCTATTAAATAATTTCGTATAAGAGCTTATGCAATAACAAACAATAAATGATCTAGGAATATTTTATAACTGATTGTGAAGCAAATAGTGAAAGTAGCAGTTCAACACAATGCAGCAATTATGGAAAAGCAACATTAAATGTTCAACTGAATCCAATGCAAAAATAGCATTGAATTAACCAATGTTATCTAACTTGGACAAGTGGTTGAAATAGACCCCTGAAGCGAATATCTTGATTTAGGTGGAGCATTTATCTATCAAAATATGAGTGGAAATGCTGATGTTGGAACTTCTACATCCATCAAACAAACTTCAAGCTCCCAATAGCTGAAGATTCTCCAGCTACAGCATCGCATCATTCCCATAATCAACACTGATCATACAATTAATTTAGACAGTACGGAATTAAGTTTTGGCAGTTCTTAGAATCTTACAGTCAAAATCAATGATGAATCCCATATAATGGATATGAAAGATTAGTTCTTTCCTAATTTTATTTTTTTAAGTTTATCCTTCAATCCAATCTTTTGCTTTTGAAACATCCCCCGTGAAGCGTGTTCCTTTTGCAAAGTCAAGTCCAGAGTAAGTTGCTTGTAAATCACTTACACATTTATCAATACCAGAACATCCAGAAGTGTAAAATGCCTTGATTGTTTTTCCAGATAAATCTACACTTTCAATGAATGTATTGATGATTGCAGGTGCTGTATACCACCATACAGGAAATCCGATAACAACAGTATCATATCCACTCACATCACAATTTTCAACAATTGGAGGTCTGAATGATTTATCGTTCATTTCAATTGTTGATCTTGAGTCTTTATTGGTATAATCTAAGTCTGCAACAGTATAAAACTCTTCAGGCACTATCTCGAATACATCATATCCATTTTCATTAGCTATTTTCTCAGCTACATTTTTGGTAACTCCACTAGCTGAAAAATAAGCAACTAATACATTACTTATAATTATCACCTAATAAAAAAAATAATCTCTCATATTATATAATTGTTTACATTCACAATAATAAAATTCATGGAAAAGAGTAAATCTAAAAAGATAACCTTGTAGAACCCCTTATCTTAAATAATTTGATTTTTATGCAAATAAAGGATTATATAAATAAAACAAACTAAAAATTCGATATTCACCTGGATTTTTAAAAATCCTTTCTTAATTTTATCTAAAAAAAAATATGTCAATACTGAATGTTTTCCGTTGAATTATTAAAAACAAACATAAGTTATGAAAACTAACGTTAGTCCACATTTATTTAAAGTTATTATAAAAATCTTTTAAATTATTTTTATCATCTTCAGATAAGTCATGCCAACGAATATCCTGTATAGCTCCTTCCAATGCCATTAATCTATTTATACATGCACTTTCATCTATCCCTTTAATTTTTAACCATGCTTCTTTACTGCCAATATCAATCAAGTCATCGGCAGTGTTTATTCCAACTTCATTTAATTGTCCCGCTAATACTTTACCAATATTCGGAAGTTTAGACAGTTCACCCATTTCAATACCTCCAATAATTATCTCTTTAAGAAATTTAGCATTTTTAAGATTTATAGTTATGGTTTGCAAAATTAATGTCAATACTGAATGTTTTCAATGCAATTATTCAGAAATTACTAGAGCTAAAAGAAAATAATAATTATCGGAAATAAAAATGCCTAAACAAACCATTATGTATTAATTCAATTAGTGGAAAATGAAAAATTAATACAATAATGGACATATAATGCTTTTTAATTAATATGGTTTTGGAATAACTGTTTTAATACCGTTTAAATATTTAACATAAGCATCAATACCATATACTTCCTTTATACTCTCACTATTAATAGTATCTTCACCACCACAACTAAAAACCTTCCCATCTTTTAGTAAAATAAATTTATTAGAATATCTTAGTGCTAAGTTTATATCATGTAAAACAATTATTGGAGTTATTTTTTTATCTTTTGCAATTGTTTTAAGTAAATTCATTACCTCATATTGATTTTTCAAATCTAAATCACTTGTAGGTTCGTCGAGAAGAAGAATTTTAGGGTCTTGAACAAGTGCACGAGCCAAAACAACTTTTTGTAATTCCCCACCACTAAGATTATTAACATATCTTAGTGCATAAGATTCTATATTTAACAGCTTCATTATATTTTTTGTTAGTTTTATATCACTTTCAGAAACATTCCATGTTATATATGGCCTTCTTCCTAGCAATATAGCATCAAAAACTGTTGATCTTTCAATGGGAACTTTTTGAGGAACATAAGCGATTTTTTGTGCTAGTTCTGAATTATCCATGCTCACAATATCTTCATCATTTAATAAAATAGAACCTTTTTTATAGTTTAATATTTTATTTATGCATTTTAAAAGTGTAGATTTCCCAGAACCATTAACCCCTAAAATAGAAACAAAATCGCCCTCTTCAACTGTAAAATTTATTCCACTTAGTACTTCAATATCCTTGTAAGAAAAAAATACATCATTAACTGATAAAATCATAAAATCACCTAATACCTCATTTTTATAATTATATAAAGAAACATAGGACCGCCCATAAATGCAGTTATTATACCGACAGGAAGAATGATTGGTGCCAGAATTGACTTAGCCAATGTGTCTGAAATTAGTAAAATCAAAGCTCCCAACAATCCAGATGCCGGGATTAAAAATCTATGGTCATTACCAAGAATTCTTCTCATAATATGTGGAGCTATTAATCCTACAAATCCAATTACTCCTAAAAAAGCAACAGTTAAAGCTGCCGTGAATGATGACAATAATAAAGCAGTTAAACGAATTTTTTCAGTATTTAATCCAAAACTTTTAGCTGTAACTTCACCTGCAGAAAGACTATTATAATCCCAAGAATGATAAATAAAATAGGAAATTGATGGAATAAGTATTATTAACATAATCCAAAAATCATTCCAAACAGCTCTGCTTACATCACCGAATGTCCAAAATATAGTTGCAGCAATTTGAGTATCACTTGCAAAATACTGTAAAAACATAGTTCCTGCTGAAAATAATGCACTCATTGCAACTCCTGCAAGTATCATTACTTCCGGAGTCAAATTCCGAATTTTTGAAATTATAATTATTGCAATTACACCAATTAAAGCACCTATAAACGCGAAAAAAACAGTTAGGTAAGGATTATTCAGTATTACTGCATCTGCTTGGGAACTATATAATGTTCCAGCACCTAAAACAATTATGGAAAATGAAGCTCCAAAAGCAGCACCCTGAGAAATGCCCATTGTATAAGGACTTGCAAGAGGATTTCTAAGTACACATTGCAGTATTGTACCTTCAACCCCCATAAAAATCCCTGCAACTATCGCAACGACAATTCTTGATATCCGAATATTCCAAATTATTGATGAATCTTTAGTTTCTAAAAAAATAGATAATAATATTTCTTTAAAACTTAAATTAGTAGCTCCTACTTTTATTGAACATAAAGCTGTTATTGCCAATAATATAGATAAAATTAAAATAATTATAAGTTTTCTATTTATATACTCTTGATATGTTTTAGTGCTTGACTTCAACTATCTCACTTTTTTTGCAATTATGATTTTATCTTCTGCTGTTGTTCCAAAAGAAGCATTATGATGATTAATCGGAAATATATCTAAAATTTCAAATCCAAGATCTTCTAAATTCTTTAAATATGACTCATAAGACAAATCATTTTTAAAGGTGTATCTTATTTTTCCTTTATTTGACATGTTAAAATTAGTGAAATTCCATTCTAAATTATTTAAAATATCATCTAAATTCAATTCTGTTTTTGTCGGGAAATATTGTTTATTTATAAAAAGTCCATTCATATTTAATGACTCATAAATTTTTCTGCAATTTTCGCATTTTTTCCACCAGGATTGTAAGAAGAAAATATTACATCATAAGAACCTTTTAAATCATCATCATAGAAATTTCCAGGAATTAAAACTATATCCGAATCATATTTATCACAAAATTTTTTAGTTTCATTTAATACATTTGGAAAGTCAAAAACAAATGCCTTTAAATCGGATTTAATTTTTTAAATCCAATAGCATACAAACCATGACCCCCTCCAATATCCAATAATGTTTTAGAATCTTTAAACTCATCATATTTTTTAACTATATTTAAAGTTTCTTGCAACTCACCAGACACAGCATCTTCAGCCATTGCTTTAATAATAAATTCAAAAAGTTTTCATCATATTTTATTTCTTTAGAATACAGGATATTTTCCAAATCATTCCAATATGATAAAGGTTGGTTTAAAGATTCGATAATGGTTTTTCTTTGAAAATATGAATTTGAGTTTAAATAAATATTAGAAATTTCTTTATTTTTGTAATTTCCATTATTTTTTTCTATTAACTCTAATTTTACCAAAGCTTCCAAAATATAATAAATTACATCATGATCAATTGAAAATCTTTTAGAAAGTTCTGAACAGCTATGTTCTTCTTCTAAAATATTAAATAATCCTATATTTAATGATGTTTTAATAATATTAAATACTTTAATTCCTTTAGTTGCAAAATTTAAAATTTTTTCAAATTCCAAAACAGAAACTGAAGGTTCCTCCATAATATCCATAAATACCATCCATAATATTAAATTAAACCGGTACAGCTTCAAATGCCTTATAATGTGAGGTTATATTTCTTGCAGCGTTTTCACCGCCATCTCCGTTGAATTTAATGAATATCTCCTCTGTTTTTTTATCCATATCCACATCTTTAAATTCTTCAGGATATAAAACCTTACCTACATAATAAGAGTTTGAAAACATTTCTTCTTTATTATAGCTGTATAAACAGTAAGTTAATAAATTATGAACTTTTTTATCTTTTATAGCAGACATATGTTTATAATCTGGATTTTTAGAAATATCTTCTCTAATAACCTGATAGCTTGCACCTTCAATAAAAATATAATCTGGATTCCACTTAATTAATTGTTCCTTATCAACTTGGATTGCATGTATAGTTGCATTATCTCCACCAACCCCATTTACAACATTTGTAGTATTTAAATGTGTAAAAGAAGGATAATAAGGATTAGTAGAAGTTATACCATGAACACCGTAAAATGCTTGTCCTGCAACATAAACTGTTTTATCTTTTTTAGCATGCTCGACTCTTTTTTCAAGATCATCTTCAATTTCATCCATATAACCGATTAATTCATTAGCTCTATCTTCTTTACCTAAAATCTTCCCCATCAGGATTAATGAGTTTTCATACTTTTCCATTTGTTGTTCTGTTCCAACAGCTCCAACATATGTAACAAATGTTGGAATACCGGTTTTATTTTGAATTAGATTAGCTTGTTCAGGAGTTCCTGCAAATACAACATCCGGTTTTAAACTTGATAATTTTTCATAATCAACAGTGTCAGTTTTTGCATTGCCAATTATTGGTAATTTTATTAATTTTTCATTAGATTTTATGTATGGTAATTCATTACCCCATCCTCCTTTAGAATCAGATTCCATCTGTTCAATTCCTACAATTTTATCTTCTGCATCAAGATAAACAATCTCTCTTGCAGTACATCCAACACCTACAACATTTTCCACATTATCTGGGACATTAACAGTTCTACCTGCCATATCTTTTATTGTTATCATCCCATTTACGCTTTCATTTGAATTATCACTGTAATTAACTGCAAAAACAGTAATTATAGCTACAATAACAATTACAATACCAATATAAATTTTTTTATCCATATCAACATCACCATATTAAAGGATTAAAGTATTACAAAATTAATAAAAACAATATAGTAGTAATACGTAGATGGTATTGTTTTTAATTTTCAAAATGATAAAGTCATTAAAAATTTATTTTTATGTGTTGAACATAGATTATCTAAAAGAGTTTTAGAAAAAGAGATTAATTCATCTGTGGTTTATTTAACTTTTGAAGAATTATTTGGATTGGCAAACTTCGGTATTTTTGATTTTTATTTTCAAGTTAACATAACATCATTTAAAATCAATGAAAGAATTAAATATAAATTAAATACTTGCCCAATTTTTTTTAGAAAAGATGATATGTTGTTTAAATTTTATTCAACAGTTGATTCTGATTTATCATTAAATATTACTAAAGCGTATATCACTGAATTAGATGTTGTTGATGATAAACTATTAATGAAAGGTAATTTTGAGGGTTTGGATGAAAGTATTGATAGGTATTTGGTGATTAAACATAGATCTTCTGGATTGAGGTTGGAAGAGAAAATTGAATCTTCCAAAGTATGTGTCCCTATAAATAAATTATTAGAAATAAGTGAAAACGGTATTTTCGATTTTTATTTTCAATTTAATGAAGAATCCTTCAATGCCCAAGACAGAATTAAGTATACCTTAAATAGTCAGTGCTTGAAATCTTTTAAAAAAGAAGATACCTTATTTGAATTTTATCAAACAATCAACTCCAATTTATCATTAAAGATTAATAAAGATTATTATATTAATGAATTAAAGGTAATTGATGATAAATTAGTATTGAGAGGTAATTTTAATGGTGTTGATGAAAAAGACAATAGATTCATTGAAATTAAACACAGATCTTCTGGACTGAGGTTAGAACAAAAAATTAAATCTTCTGCAGCATGCTTTCCTATAAATCAGTTGTTGGAAATAAATGAAATCGGTATATTTGATTTGTATATGAAAATTAATGATGATAATGAATACAACAAAATAAGAATTAAGTATTGTTTCAATAATCAATCTTTTAAGTTGCTTTTCAAAGAACAAAATCTTGTATTAACTACTTATTCAACAAAATTCAATGAATTGTCCTTTAAACTTCAAACTATGGATTTTGATCATAATATTACATATTTGGATAATTGTGATGATAGAGTATTAATTAAAGGAAATTTTGAACCTTTAAATGAAGAAATAAAAAATATTGATAAAGTACTGATATTCAGTAAAAATCGTGCAGATTCCAGTATAAATTATTATAAAATGGATTTTAATGAAATTAATGATAATTATTTTAATTTTGAGGGTTTTATTGATGAAATAAATGTTTTAGATGAAAAAACTGTAAATTTGAGAATGGATTTCTATTTAAGAATTTATGATGAGGATATTTATTACCAGTCTTTAATTGATTTATCAACATTCAAGTACTTTGAGAATGATGAAGATAGGTTTCTAATTAAGTTTGAAAAAGATGGTAAAGTATATTCATTTTATGCAACTGAAAATAGACATTCTCTTGCATTATGGATTACTACAGAATCTGCATGGTTGAAATCATATACTATTGCATGTGGGAGAACTGTTTATTCAAAAACTTTAAAAAAACCATTAAATAATAAAATGATTTTCTTTGAAAGCTTTTTCGGCAAATCATATTCAGGCAATCCTAAATATTTATATGAAGCAATGCTTGAAATGGGGATGGATAAAGAATATACTTTTGTATGGGCTTATTCTGGAAAAAACAAAGATATTATTCCGGGTAATCCAATTATAGTTGATCGATTCGAATCTGGGGATTATTATAAGTACTTAGCCTTATCAAAATATTGGATTAATAATATTATTTTCCCAATTCATAAAAAAAGGCCTGGAAATGTCTATTTACAAACTTGGCATGGTACTCCACTTAAGAAATTGGGTTATGATATTACAATTCCTGGGCCTGAAGTTCAAGGAAGGCAAAATTTCTATAACGAATCTAGAAACTGGGATTATTTAATTTCATCAAATCATTATTCAACAAAAATATTTAGAAGAGCATTTAAATTTGAAAAAGAAATTTTAGAGGATGGTTATCCTATTAATGATATATTCTTTAGAGATAACATGGACTTTGTTAAAACTTTAAAATCAAAACTAGGCATCGATGAGGATAAAAAAATCATTTTATATGCTCCAACTTGGAAGGATGATGAACAAAATGGATCATGGGAACATTATTTTAATTTAGAAATTGATTTTGAAAGGTTATATAAGGAATTTTCAGATGAATATGTCATAATTTTAAAAATGCATCATTTAGTTTCTGAAAATCTCAAAATTGATGAAAAAATGAAAGATTTTGCAATAGATTTATCAAGTTATGATGATATACAAGAATTATATCTTCTATCAGATATTTTAATAACAGATTATTCATCAGTATTTTTTGACTATGCTCATTTAAAAAAACCTATTTTATTTTTCACACCAGATTTAAATAATTACATAGAAAATATAAGGGGATTATATTTAAATATGAAAAAGAATTGCCTGGACCAATTATAAAAGATAATAATGAGTTAATAAATACAATAAGAAATATTGATAATGTTAAAAGAATATGAAGAAAGATATGATGAATTTATGAAAGATTTTGTTCATTATGTGATGGAACATCAGCAAAAAAAATAATTAAACAAGTTTTAGATGATAATAATTTTTTAAGTGTTTTGAATGATATAGCTGAAAAGTATAGATTTATGGATAATATTAAATCAATTATTGATGATTCCTTTATTGAAAGATTATCTATAAAAAAAAACTTAATATTTGTTTGATTTAGATGTTATCGAATCATTAATAGATTGGAAAATGTGAATATATAGGGGATGTATTTAATGTTGAATGAATTTGAATATAAATTATCTGTAGTGGTTTTAGTTTATAATACTGAGGATTATCTTGAAGAGTGTTTAGATTCACTTATTAATCAAACATTAGATAATATTGAGATAATTTGCGTTAATGATGAAAGTACAGATAATAGTTTAAATATTCTTAAAAAATATGCTAGAAAATATGATAATATTAAAATTATGAATCAAAAAAATCAAGGTGGTGCTGTTGCAGGCAATAATGGTCTTAAAGTAGCTAAAGGAGAATATGTAACTTTAATTGATTCAGATGATATTGTTGTTAGGGATGCTTATGAAAAAATGTATAATAAAGCTAAACAAACAAATTCAGATATAGTAAGTGGAAAACCTTATGTATATTCAGGTAATTATTTATTTAATCTGGTAGGTGCAAGGCATGACCTGTGGGATGAAGAAAGAGTTGTTGATGTTAAAAAAGATTTGGATATTTTTTATGATGTTTTTTATTGGAATAAAATTTACAAAAAAGAGTTTATTGAAAAAAACGATATTTACATGATTCCTGGAAAATTGTATGCTGATGCCCCATTTGTTTTTAAAGCATATCTCAAAGCAGATAAAATAACTTTAATTACAGATCTTGTTTATTATTGGCGTTCTCGTCGTAAAAATACTTCAATTACAAGAAATATTTTGGATTTATATAATTTAAAAGATAGGATGGATAATTTTTATGTTTTGAGGGATTATTTTAGTGACGATGATGAACTTTTTAATAGGGTTATTAAACTGTATCTTGAGAGGTTTTTTTTCCCTATTACTGGGATTTTAAAAAATTCATCTTATGAAAAAATATATTTAAATGAATTATATGAAATATTGAGCAATATTGAAGATATTTATGATAATGAATATATTAATATTGTTTATAATTTATGTGCTTATTTTATTCTAAATGAGGAATTTGATAATTTAAAAAATTTTTATTAAATTCTACCACTTTAAAAGATACTTTTGTTGAAAATGGTAAGTATATTGGGATTTAGAATACTTTAGGAATCCAAAATATAATATCCCAGATAAAATATTCGAAATCAATAATATTCATAATAATTTTATTAATATAAGTGATATAAAAGTTGATTCGAAATATATTTATATGGATGATATTTCCTTACCAAATAATCTGGAAATAGATGAATCTAACGTTATATTTGAAGGTTTAACTAAAAAATATATGAATCAAAAGATAGGAATACCTATAAATTTAATTTAAAACGAGTTGAAAAGAATAAATTCAATGTTAAAATACCTATTAAAGAAATTGATAATATTAATAGTTACGATGTATTTTTAGAATTTAAATATAATGGAAAAAAAGAAGATTTCAGAATAAATAAAAGAATTTTACAAAAAAATTAGATGAAGATGTTATAAATCAGAATGATAATGTTTAGTTTTTTTAAAGTTTAACAACTTATCATTTATAAATGCAGATGTTAAAAATATTTTTGAGTTAGACATTAAAAAAGATAGGTTAAAAATAATTCCTAAAAAATATGACAGTATAAACTATAAAATATCTATTGATTATAAAAAGAAAATTGAACGGGTATATTTTATTAATAATGATAGTCAGTCATGTAATGATTTTGAACTTAAATGGAAATTTTCATTAGATGAAAATGTTTTATATAACCTATATATAGAAATTAATAAAAATAGATTCAAATTAAAGTCTAGACATTTTGAAAACTTCACTAATGAAATAATCCATGGCGATAAATTTAAAATAAAGATTTTGAAAAAGATAATGAGATTTTCATTGTTAAAAAATTAGTGGGTTGATTTTTATGTGTGAAAATAAGAAACCTTTTGTAAGTATTATTGTTCCAGTATATAATACGGAAAATTATCTGCGGGAGTGCTTAGACAGTATTTTAAATCAATCACTAAAAAATATAGAAGTAATTTGCATCGATGATAAGTCATCTGATAATTCACTGGATATACTTAAAGAATATAGTGAAAAGGATAAGAGAATTAAGATAATTGAAAATGATGAAAACAAAGGAGTATCAATAACTAGGAATAATGGTTTAGATAATGCAAATGGAGAATATTTGTCTTTTGTTGATTCTGATGATAAAATGGATTTGGATGCATGTGAAAAATTATATAATTTTGCTAAAACGAATGATCAAGATTGTATACTTTTTAATGCTTTTAGATTTAATGATGACGGTAAAGTTTGGTCAAGTGAATTACACAGTATTTCAGTATCTGATCATATAATAACTTCTACAAATATTTTAAAGAATAATGAATTTATTTATAACACAACGGTTACTTCCAAATTCATCAGAAAAACTTTTTTAGATGATAATGAAATTAGATTTGTTGAAGATAGAGTATATGAAGATGTATTATTCTCAATGGAATTGTTCTTTGCAACAGATTATGTTGGTGTTTATCCATATGTAAATTATTACTGGAGAGTTAGATTAAATAAGGAGAATAAATCCATCACACAAAGTTATGATGATACAACTAATATTGCTGATAGATTATTTATTATCCACTCAATATTTGATATGCTATATTCATCAGAAAAATATGGAATATTAATTAATGAATTCAATAATAAATTATTAAAAATTGATTATAGACATATTATTAATCAATTGCCTTTCATAGATAAAGAAATAATTAATATAGTTATAAATAAAATTATGCCTGTTATAAAAAATATGGATATTGAGGCATTTGATGATTTAGATGATTTACTTAAACTTAAATATGATCTTTTAATAAGTGGGAAGTTAGAAAATTTGATTTATTTAATTAAATATGAATTAAATAATAAAAAATGGAATGTTAAAAATTCAGAATTGAAAAATAAAAATAACATATTAATTGAAGAAAATAATTATTTAAAAAGTAAAATCGAAATACTAGCTGAACAAAAAGAAAAATTTAGATAATGAAAATGATTCTTTAAAAGAAAAAATAAAAATTTAACAGAAAATAACATAAAACTAAAAATGAAATTAAAACTGTTAAATCGACAAATGGATGGTTTAGATATAAAATAAATAATATTCATGTAAGACTAAAAATAAATTTTAAAACAGAATAATCTTAAAATCAACAAAGTTCTTTAAAGTGTCCTAAAATTTTACTGGTTTCTACAAGGTTATTTTTTATATATTTCAATAAATAAACAATTACTATGAATAAAATTTCAGTAATACTTCCTGTTTTCAATGGTGAAAAATATATTAGGAAAGCTATTGAAAGTGTTTTAAACCAAACATTTACGAATTTCGAGTTAATAATTGTTAACGATGGATCAACTGATGATTCGTTAAATATTATTAATGAATTTAGAGACAACAGGATTAAATTCATTAATCAAGTTAATCAGGGTCCTGGAGCTTCCAGAAACAAAGCTTTAAAAATCGCCAGTGGAGAGTATATAATGTTTCTTGACAGTGATGATTTTTTCACTAGTGATGCTTTAGAAGTTGCATATGGGGAAATTACAAAATTCAGTGCTGATTTAACATTTTTCCAAATGATAAACTTTGATGGAGAGAGATACTATGAAAATGATTGGTTTGAGATGAAAACATTTGATGATTCTTTTGAAAATAGAGTTTTCACACCTCAAGAAACTCCAGGTTCTATTTTCGACCTGTCAGTTGGTGTTTGTCAAAAAATCTACAATCATGAATTTCTAAAAAATATTGATGCGCAATTTCCAGAAGGCATATTTTTTGAAGACATGCCATTTTTTTATTATGTTTTCCTTAAGGCTAGTAAAATTTCAATTGTTAAAAAGAAGTTGTATGTTAGAAGAAAACATCCAGATTCAATTACTAATCGTGTAGATGAAAAATTCTTCGACACGGTTAGGGCTGGCCAAATATTGATGGGCATGTTTATTCAGAATGGATGGTATGAACGCTACAAATATGATTTGCTTGCCTATAAAATAAACGGTCCCCGTTTTGCTTTGAGGGACATGCCATTTAAACACAAAAAACACATGTTCGATTTAATAAAAAAAGACTACGCAGAAATTAAATCAACAAAATATTATGATGACTTTTTAGTTGAGCTTGGACCTGTAAAAAGGAAGTTTTTTTTAGACGTAATTAATGCAAGAGATTATGAGGAGTTTAAAAAAACATCCCAGTAAATCCAACATTTTTACATACACAATATCTGCAAAGTGATTTTTCATCATGAATAGCGGTCATTCGAGTTTTGCAGAAATATTTCCCATTTTGATAATACACTTCGTCGCGTTTATCATCTGTGAAAGGATGAAGAGGTTTTTTCACAATAAATGCTAAATAAAGAGATATGTTTTCGGTGAATCGTTTAGTTTCACTTTCTCCATCACCATATCTGTTAAAATAAAACCCAATATCTGAGCGCATGTTTTTTATCACTGCATCTTTTATTTCAAAATCATCTAAAATTTCTGTGTCATATATATTGTCATATACATTGGAGTTATACTTTGCAAGTTTTTTAGTTAATGGGTCTTTATATCTTGGGTCTGTTGCCTTGTTTTTTAAATAATCAATAGGATAGTCTTTCAAATCCTCTTTTATGATTTTTAAAAGTTTAGATGCTTTCATAAAATGCCTTTGCTTTTTAAAAGTTCACGGGGATTATCAACAAGTGCCTTCATTGCTTCTTCATGACTTAAACCAGCGCCTAATGCTATTTCATATGATTTTTCAAATGTTATCAAATCACCTGGTGCATGAGTGTCTGTATCAACAACTAATTTATTTCCAACTTCACGTGCCATATTTGCAACATGGCCGTTTCCAAGGCAATGACCTTTACGAGCGGAAATTTCTAAATAGACATTGTTTTTAAGTGCAATTTCAGCTTCTTCTCGGGTAATTAATCCAGGATGACCTAAAATGTCAACATATTCAGATTCAACTGCAGCCCTATTTGTTCCAGGTGTAACAGGTTCATTTAATGTTTCACCGTGAACAACAACAATTTTCGCACCTAAGTCTTTTGCTCTTTTAGCTATTCCATCTATTGACTCACAAGGGGCATGAGTAACTTCAGCACCTAATACCACGGTTATGTCCCATTTTGAATTAATATCATCAATCGCATCTTGAATTGCAGGGATTGTATCAACATTTGACCAGTCAACATGATCAGTAATAGCAATCACTTCATGGTTAAGTTTTAAAGCTCTTCTTGCAAGTTCTGAGGGCAGGAGTTCCCCATCACTAAATAAACTATGCATATGTAAATCTATTCTTTTTTTCATGTAATAATTTATATAACATGTTTAATATATAGTTATATAAATTATATTATTGGAGATATAACATGAAAGCTAACGCAGTAAAAATTGCAGAAGGAGTATATTGGGTAGGTGTTATCCACTGGAATAGCAGAACTTTCCATGGATATGGCATTCCAGGCACCACATACAATGCATATTTGGTATTTGGAGAAGAAAAAAATGTATTGATTGACAATACCTATAGGGGATTACAAGATCAATTAGATGCAAGAATTGAAGATGCATTTGCACAGGAAGGCAAAGAAATTAAAATAGACGTATTTGTACAGAACCACTCTGAAATGGATCATTCCACTTATTTAAGAGATACTATTGACAAATATAATCCTGATGCTGAAATTTACGCATCTCAAAATTGCATTAACTTTTTAGAAGCACAATATCATAACTTTTCTGATTTAGAATTAATTCCTGTAGCAACTGGTGATGAAATTGATATAGGAGGCAGAACTTTAAAATTCATTTCAGCACAAATGCTACACTGGCCGGATAGTATGTTTACTTTTTTAGCTGAAGATGGAATATTGTTCTCAAATGATGCATTTGGTCAACATGTATGCCAATCCAAAAGGTTTGACAGTGATTACTCAGTTGATTACTTACTTAAAGAAGCTCAAAAGTACTATGCTAATTTAGTAACTCTTGGATCACCAATGCTTAGAATGAAATTACAGGAGTTAACTGATAATGGTATACTTGAACAAATTAAAATGATTGCACCATGTCATGGACAAATTTGGACTAATCCTGGTCCTGTTGTAGAGAAATATTCTGAATGGGCATCTGGTGTATGTAAAGATAAAATCACTGTTATTTATGATACTATGCACCATTCAACTGAAAAATTAGCATATCAAATCGCTGAAGGCATTATGAGTGAAGGTGTAGAAGTAGAAATGTACTTCATGCAAGAAGACGGCCCTGATGATGCAATAACTGATATTTTAGATAGTAAGGCTATAGCTATCGGTGCTCCAACCATGATGAATAAGCCATTCCCAAGAATTGGTAATATGGTCTATTGGTTGGATTGTGTTAACTTTAAAGGAACTGGTAGTGAGAAAAATGCTTTAATCTTTTCATCTAAAGGATGGGGTGGAGGTGCTGTTGCCAAACTTCAAAGAGATTTAGAAGAAGCTGGTTTTACAGTTACTGATACTATGGATGTTTTATTTGTACCTGATGAAGAGGTTCTTGCTGAAGCATTCGAAAAGGGCGCTGCATTAGCACGTTCTATTAAAGAATAATTTAATTATTCTTCTTTTTTTATTTATTGGGATTGAATATGAGTCAAAGTTTCAGAATTTCATATAATCTATTTAAATAAAATTATACGGTTCCTTATTTAAACAATTCATAATTAAATCAATTTTGGAAATTATAATTTATTTTGAACACTAAATAACCATATTTCGACTATGTTGGTTATTGTATTTATTTTGTTACTGTCGTAACTGTAATATTATTTTTTAAATTTTAATTGTTGCAAATCACAATATTAAAATACAATATTTATATAAATATTGACTAATGGAGTTAATATCATGTCCAGTTTAGTAATCTATTTTTCAAGAAATGGTGAAAACTACTTTGGTGGCAAACTTAAAAACATTGAAAAAGGAAACACTGAAGTAATAGCAGAATTTATACAGGAAATTGATAATGCTGAGTTATTTAAAGTTGAACCTGTAAACGATTATCCTGATGATTATATGGAATGTATTGATGCTGCTAAAAAAGAACAAAATGATAACTTAAGACCTAAAATTAAGAATCCTTTAGATAATATTGATGCATACGATAAAATTTATATTGGTTTTCCAAATTGGTGGGGAACACTTCCAATGCCAATGTTTACTCAATTAGAAAGACTTGATTTCACAGGCAAAGTTGTGAAACCTTTTGTAACTCATGAGGGATCTGGTTTTGCTTCATCACAAAAAGACTTAAACAATTTATGCAGTGGAGCTGAAATTAAAAATGGTTTATCAATTGCAGGGGTGAATGTGGCCAATTCTAAAAATACTGTAAAATTATGGATTATGGAATAATGCCTTAAGAAGCATGTTGGGTTTGTCAAAAATTTTAATTAACAAAAAAACAAATTATATATTATGTCAAATTCAGTTTTCGTACCTGGCCATATTACTGGCTTTTTCACTATTGAAGACCATGATATTTCCCTAAAAAAGGGATCTTGCGGTGCTGGCTTTTTACTTTCACGAGGTGTTAAAACAACTGTTTCGCCATCAAACAGATTTGAAATCAGTGTTAATCGGGGAGATTATACAGTAATTGATGAGGTTTTAAAGATTTTAGAAATTGATGATGATTTTAAAATCACACAAGACATTCAATTGCCTATTGGTGCTGGTTTTGGAACTTCAGCCGCTTCAGCTTTAAGTTTAACATTATCATTAAATGAATTTTTAGATTTAGGTTATTCACTTGATTTATGCGGTCAAATTGCTCATATGACTGAAGTGAATCTTGGTGGTGGTTTAGGTGATGTAATAGCTCAAACTGGTCAGGGTATGGTTTTAAGAGTTGAATCAGGTGCTCCAGGCATTGGCAGGATAAAATCATTTAAACAAGATGCCTATATTGCATGGAAAAGTTTTGGAGGGATTGAAACTTCAAGCATTATTCAAGACTCTTATCAAAAACAGGTAATATCTGATGTGGGGTTGAAATATCTTGAATATTTTGAAGAAAAGTCTAGTTTGAGAAATTTTTTAGATTTTTCAAATAAATTCTCCTATGAAACAGAATTAATGTCAGATGAAGTTAAAGGTTTGGTTGATTATTTTAATTCTATCTCTGATATTTTAGGCAGTTCCATGGCCATGCTTGGAAATACTGTATTTGCAGTTGCAGAAAATGAAGATGATTTCAAAAATTTAGAAGTTGAAAATTTACATATTGATAAAATTAACAATATTGGGATTAGTTATGATTAAATTAAGTTATGATGTTAAAAATTACCGCAAGGACTTGCTTGAAATAGTTAAACCTGATGATGTTGTAATTGAATTAGGATGTCATATAGGCGGTTCAACAAAATTAATTTCAAATTCTTGCAATGTAATAGCTGTAGATAATTCACCTGAAGCAGAAAGTGAAATGAGTAAACTTGATGTTAAATTTATAACCGGAGATGTAAGATTGCATGAGGTGTTAAGTGAAGTTTTTAAGATCACTCAGTCATGTGATGTTTTGGCAATTGATTTGGGTGGGGGATATCATCCTGATACTGTTTTTAAAGTATTTTACATATGGTCATCAACATTTAAACCTGCTCATACGCTAATTAGAAATCGTGGAATATTGGAATTTGCCAATTCCGCTTTAGGCAGTGGGGAAAATTACATTAGTGAAAGGGGCTATTTAAAGTCCTACCATGATTCGGGAATTCCATCTCAAATAAAAGAGTTTAGTTTATGGACTTCTTCACTATAAGTTGTACTAATTGTATAATACTTTCTTAATCTTTGGAAGTTTAAAACAAATTTATAAATTAAAATATAACTTGTTTAATAATTATTCATTGATTTTAATTGCTTATTTAAATTAATCAATAAAAGGATGTATTTTTGTTAAAAAATATTATATATCATTAAATAGAGAATATGACTAGAGGTATTAAAATGATAGGTAAAAAGATTCGTTTAGAAAGAATCATTAACAGAAACACTGGAAGAACTGTTATAGCGCCAATGGATCATGGTGTATCAAGTGGTCCAATTCCAGGAATCATTGATATAGATGACACGGTTGAAAGTATCTCCCAAGGAGGAGCCGATGCAATTTTGATGCACAAAGGAATTGTACAACAGGGTCACAGAGGGTACGGTAAAGATATAGGATTAATCGTTCATTTATCAGCAAGCACTTCCCTTGCACCGGATCCAAATGATAAAGTAACTGTCACCAGTGTTGAAAAAGCAATTCAACTTGGTGCAGATGCAGTATCAGTTCATGTAAACTTAGGTTCTGAAACTGAAAGTCAAATGTTACAAGAATTAGGTCAAATTGCTGAAACTTGTGATTTTTGGGGAATGCCTTTACTTGCCATGATGTACCCTCGAGGTCAAAAAGTTGAAAATGAACATGATGTGGAGTTTGTAAAACACGCTGCACGTGTTGGTTCTGAACTTGGAGTGGATATTGTAAAAACCAACTACACAGGAGATCCCGATAGTTTTAAGAAAGTAGTTGAAGGAGCAATTGTACCGGTAGTTATTGCAGGTGGTCCTAAAGTAGATACTGATGAAGATTTGTTAAATATGGTTAAAGATTCTCTTGAAGTTGGTGGAGCAGGTGTTGCATTTGGACGTAATCTTTTCCAAGCAGCAAACCCTGGAAAAATTACAAGAGCAATAGCCGAAGTTGTTCACAATGATCTTGATGTTGAAGATGCTTTAAAATTCTTAGATTAGGTGAGTAATATGCAAAACAAATTCGCTTGGATTTCAACTCCTGATGAATTATGGGATGATAAAAAAGAGATGATTACTGCAGCATTAGAATCGGGCATAGATCATGTTCTTGACTTAGATGATGGTAAAAACATTAAAAAATTAGGTAACGTTAAAATAATTGCCAATAATGATGATGCCGATATCTATTTAGTTGGAATTAATGGTGAAGGTGATGGAGTTTTAAGGCTAAGTGAAGATTTCACTGATTCCATTGATATTGCTGATGCAAAAAAGGCAAAAAGCGAAGGAAAAACAGTATGTGCATATATAATCATAACGGATAAAGCACATGAACAACTGGCTGTTAAATTAGGTTCAATTGTAGATTATATAATCCTTGTTGGTACTGATTGGACTATTATTCCACTTGAAAACATCATTGCTGATTTGCAAAAAGATGATGTTAAAATTATTGCTGCAGTACGTGATAGTGAGGGTGCTAAAGTGGCTTTAGAAACATTGGAACATGGTACTGATGGAGTAATATTTGAAGCATCTGACTTTAACAATACCAAAAAAATAGCCGAAGAGGTTATTAAATTATCACAGGAAAGATATGAGCTTACAGTTGCAACAGTAACCAATGTCAAACCTTTAGGTTCAGGAGACAGGGTTTGTGTCGATACAACAGACATGATGAAACCTGGAGAGGGAATGTTGATTGGTTCATATTCAAAATCTTTATTTTTAGTTCACTCTGAAAGTTTAGAAAGTGAATATGTAGCGTCACGTCCATTTAGAGTAAATGCGGGACCTGTTCAGGCATATGTAATGGTGCCTGGAAATAAAACAAGATATCTATCTGAACTTGTTGCAGGTGACGAGGTTCTAATAGTCAATACAGAAGGGGAGTCTAGAACCGCTTATGTTGGAAGAAGCAAAATTGAAAGACGACCATTAATTTTAATCGAAGCGGAATGTGAAGGTCAGGTTATCAGAACTTTGCTTCAGAATGCAGAAACAATCAGGATTGTTGGTGAGGATAACCGTCCACTATCAGTAGCAGATGTAAAAGCAGGGGACAAGGTAAAAGTATTCATTGATGTAAGTGCACGTCACTTTGGAATTGCTATTGATGAGACAATTATAGAACAGTAGGTGTTTCAATGTCCCAAGTAAGAGCATTTCTTGCAATTGATTTATGTGATGATTTAAAACCAAAAATAAATAAAATCATCAGGGAATTTAAATCTGTTGATGCAAAAATTAAATATGTGGAGTTAACTAACCTACATTTGACCTTAAAATTCTTCGGCGATATTGATACAGATGGATTGGAGCTGATTAATAATGCAATATCAAATGTGGTTAGTGAATTTAGACCATTTAAAATTAAAATCTCAGGTTGCCGAGCTTTTCCAAACAATAATCATATAAAAGTTATCTGGGTTGGAATAGAAGAGGATGCTCTTTTAAAGAATTTGCATGATGCATTAGATAAGGAATTTGCCAAATTAGGTTTTCAAAAGGATAAAAAATTCTCAACACACCTAACAATTGGGCGAATGAAATCTTCTAAAAATAAAAATAAGGTCAAATCAATCATTGAAAAGTATGGGGATTTTGAAATTGGTGAGATGGAAGTGACACACATTTCTTTTAAAAAATCCACATTAACACCCTCTGGACCGATATATGAAGATATGGAAATATTTGAATTGTGATTATATGGATTATGATGATATTCTGAAAGATATTAAGCCAACAGTTGATGAAAAACAACATATTAATAATGTATCATTGAAAATAATGAATTTCATACAGGATATATGTGATAGGGAAGGTATTGATGCAAAAGTAACTCTTGTAGGATCCGTTGCTAAAAATACTGCTCTTAAAGGTAAATCTGACATTGATATTTTCATAGCCTTTCCATTGGGTGCTGATAAGAAATATTTAAAAGAAACAGGTCTTGATTTAGCACATAAATGCTGTGATTATTTCAATACTCGTCCAAATCATCATTTTGCTTCACATCCTTATGTTACAACCTGCATTGAGGATTGTGAAGTTGATATTGTGCCATGTTATAAAATTGAAAATGGCAATCAGCTTAAATCAGCGGTTGATAGAAGCATTTTGCATACTCTCTATGTCAAAGACCATTTGGAGAAATCTCAGGAAGATGAGGTTTTATTACTTAAACGCTTCATGGCAATGACTGGAACTTATGGATCTGAGTTTAAAGTCGGAGGATTCGCAGGTTATTTATGTGAATTGTTAATAATCCATTATGGGGACTTTGAAAGCTGTTTAAATGCAGCCATTAAATGGCGTTTTGGTCAAAGCATTGATTTAGAAGGTTATGGAACTTCTGGTAATTTCAAGGATCATTTAATTGTCATCGATCCAACTGATAAGAATAGGAATGTTGGTGCTTCTTTAAGATTGGACAAAATGGCTGAATTTATCCAATCGGCAAGAAATTATATATTTTCTGATAATAAAAAGGATTATTTCTATCCATTAAATAAATCTTTAAATAAGGAAGGTATTTTAAATGAATTCAAATCTAGAAATGGCGAATTGATTGCATTCAGATTTAATATTCCAGATATTCCCCTGGATACATTGCATCCTCAGCTTAGAAAAACCTGTCAGGCACTGGAGAGGAAATTAAATCATGAGGAATTCAATGTATTTAAAGCTGATTACTGGAGTGATGAGCTTACAACTTGCATAATTCTTTTAGAGATGGCTTCTTCTAGACTAAACAATGTTAAAGTCAATATTGGGCCAAAAGTTTTTATTACTCGTGCTTGTGAAAATTTCACTAAAAAATATGGCCGTGAAAACTGCTATGTTCAAGGCGATTTTTTAGTTCACACTCAAAAAAGGGAATTTGTCTATGCAAAAGATTTGATTTCTCATATTTTTACAGAAGATCATATTGGGTTGATAAAGGTTGGCAAAAACCTTAAAAATAATATTATAAACACTTACGAGTTTATTGATATTGATGAGGTTGATTTGGAATTTTTAGATGATTTTCTAAATCCGGGTCAATATATTGTGCGGTAAAGTAAGCCGGACTTACCTATCATTATTACTAACTTATTTAATTTTTTATATTTGATTTATATACTATTAATTTATAATTATTATTTATGCATACCTAAAGTGATATTATGGCTGAGAAAACATATTTATATGAATGGAATGAAAATGACTTAAAAGACATTGAAAAAGAAGCTTTCAAAAAAGCAAACGAATTAAATGATAAAATTCTTGATGTTAAGATATTCATTGATGAAATAGCCAGCGAATGGGAGGAATATATTAAATATTTAGAAGATAATAAAATATCAAAAATCTGTGAATTTAGGGAGGAAACTGCATTGATTTTAGTGATGAGCTAAGAAATGCAATTGTAACCACTTTAAAGCAATCACTTAATGACACTAATAAATCATTAAAGTACAATTCTAAAAAATTGGAATAAATCGTGTAATAAATGGATAATTTTTATTAATTAATAGTTGCTAATCAATAAATCTTAATTTAAATTTAAAAATTATTCCCGTTGCATAATAACTATTATAGAAAGTTTTATTATATTCAATGTAGAGATAGATAATCATGTCAGAGATAAAAAAGCTCATGGCCGATGTGGATGTTGAGGAGTATTATGAAAAATATGTGGATTTTGAAAAATTTTCAAAATTATGCATGGAAGAGCAAGAGATGCTTGGATATAATTGGAGTTATCCTCCATTTGATTTTGATGTAGATGAGCTTTGGCATTCATATAATAAACTTAAATTAATTGCTTTTAAAATTGAATTTTCAGCTGATGAACTTGAAGCCACATTCACTGATGACCAATTAAAAATGGTTTTAAAGAGATTTGAGCGATTTAAAGTCAGATTAATGAATGATATTTATGCTTTAGAAGATGAGGATTCAATGGGTTTATTTTTGGGAAAATGTACTCTTTGCATGAGATGCACAAGAGAATTTGGAATGCAATGTAAAATGCCTCTTAAAATGAGATATCCAATAGAGGCATTAGGAGGGGACGTAGATAAAACTGTTGAGGATATTTTTGGATATAAAATTATTTATGCTCATGAAGGTAGGCTACCTGAATATTTGATATTCGTTGGTGGCCTGCTTTATGATAAAAAATAGGTGATTAAAATGAAGGTAAGTGTAATTGGAGGAACTGGGCCACAAGGTCTTGGAATTGTAGAAAGATTAGCTATTGCTGGTGTTGATGTGATTGTAGGTTCTAGAAAAGAAGAAAAAGCATTAGATGTGGTTGCAAAAGCAAAAGAGGATTTATCGGACTATGATTTAAACATGATTGGTATGGCAAATGAAGATGCTGCAAAAGAAGGAGATATTTTAATACTCACAGTACCATTAGCTGCACAAAAACCAACTGTTGAAAGCATAAAAGAATTTTGTACAGATAAAATAGTAATGGATGCGACGGTACCTTTAGAAACAGCAATTGGTGGAAAACCATTTAGATTTGTTGATTTGATGGAAGGTTCTGCTGCTGAAAGAACAGCTAAACTTTTAGAAGGAACTGGTGCAAAAGTAATCTGTGCATTCTGTAATATTTCAAACTCTCACCTCTCAAATATCCCAGAAGAAATAGATTGTGACTGTTTAATTGCAGGTGATGATGCAGAAGCAAAAGCAACAGCTGCTGAAATTATCGATAAAATCCCAGGAATTAAAACAATTGATACAGGAATGTTGGAAAAAGCCAGAATTATTGAAAAAATTACACCATTGTTAATTGGATTAAACATTAAATACAAATCTCATTATGGTGGTTTAAGAATTACTGGTATTCCAGCTTTAGATAGATAATAATTTGATTAAAATGAATTCATTTGAGGCAGTCATTGGTAAAAATATTAATGAAGTCACCTTGAATGAATCCATAACTTTTTTTGTTGCACCATTAAAATACTCAACTAAACACTGCGGTAGACATTATCCTCAAGATAAATTTAAAATAGCCGACATTGACTTTTTTAACTTAATTTCTTTTTCTCAATTATTTAATCGTGAAGCTATTTTAATTGTTTTGTATGGCGAAGATAATATAATTGCTGATTCGGGAATTTATTACTTAAGTAACGATTTTGATATTTTTTTTGATGATTATACTATTATTAAAAAAGCTATTGATGATGGGGAAGTTCATTTGTTAACTGAAGGAGATACTAAGTATTTAGGAGCTTCTAGGTTAAATGAAAAAATTCCTCAACCAAATAGTAAAAAATTAGCTAATAAAAGAGTGTTTGTTTTTAAAAAGAAATACTTACAGAAGATTTTTGATGAAATAAATTTTTGTAATTTTTAAGTTCATTGAAATATGATGTTGCTGTAAACTGATTTTTTCAAAATTTTATGTGATTTCAATAATTCATCAATTAATATTTTGAAAGTGCCAATGAGCCTAATTTAGGTAATCATATATATTTTGTTAATAAAAATTATATTGATATTTTTTTATAATGTAAATTATAAAATTAATATCCTATTTTAAACGAATTGATATAAAAGGGGGTGAAAATGTGAATAAAAACAAAAGGGTCGTAGTGTTTATTTCAGTACTTTTCATAGTGTTCATGTCAATTAATTCTGTTGTTGCTGTTGAATTAGGTGACAATTTAACATCTGATGGAAGTGTAAATGTCGATTTTCCACAAAATGAGAGTGTTATTGGTGAGAATATGTTTGCTGATAGTGAAGATAATTTAAATACTCATGAATATTTTAATAATTCCTCTTCAAATTATAATACTATAAATAAAAACAACATTTTAGGGGCATCTTCAATTGATGATATACTTCGAGTTGGAAACACTTGGTATGTTAGTCTTAATGGTCATGATCGTCCTGAACCTCAATTTGGTTCATTTCATCATCCTTTTGTTACATTAGAATATGCATTAAAAAGGGCGAGTAATGGAGATACTATTTACTTTATGGGTGGAACGTATAATGATTATAAATGGTTTAGTTTTAATTCTAATATTAATATAGATATCAATAAAGCTGTAAATATCTTAGCATACAATGGTGAAGAAGTTATAATGGATGGTACAAATAGATATAGTATTTGGTCAGTATCTGCAAATAATGTAAATATATCAGGAATAACATTTAAAAATGGAATATCTCCTTCTGGAGGTAGTGCATTACATTTAAAAAATTCAAATAGAAATATTAGACAGGATCTTGAAGAATTACAATTAAAAAAACTTAAAGCGACTGTAAAAAGAGCATTTGAAAAAATACCATACTATAACAAGAAATACAGTGAAGCAGAAGTTTATCCTGAAGATATTCAAACTTTAAAAGATATTGAAAAAATACCATATATAACAAAAGATGATTTAAGGGAAAGTTATCCATTTGGACTTTTTGCAGTAGACATGAGTGAAATTAAAGAACTACATTCCTCTTCAGGTACAACCGGCAAACCTGTAGTTTCAGGCTACACAGAAAAAGATTTAGATACCTGGGCTGAAACCATTGCTCGCGGACTTACCATGATGGGCATTGGTGAAAATGATATTTTACAAAATACTCACGGATATGGAATGTTTACCGGAGGTTTTGGAGTTCACTACGGTTCACACAAGGTCGGAGCAGCAATTATTCCAATTTCAACAGGACAAACTCGCAGACAAATTGAAATTATGAGCGATTTTGGAACAACAGGTTTAATTTTTACACCATCCTATGGAATCCACCTTGCTGAAGTTGCCCTTGAAGATGGAATTGACCCAAAAGAACTAGGCATTAAAGCTATTGGATTTGGAGCTGAAGGATGGACTGAAGAGATAAGGCAAAGAGTAGAAGAACTCTTCGGTGCAAAAGCATACAACATCTATGGTTTAACTGAACTCATGGGACCTGGCGTTGGAGTAGAATGCAGTCAACAAGAAGGTTTACATGTTGCGGAAGATATTTACTATCCAGAAATTATTGATCCCAACACTGAAAAAGTTTTAGGAGAAAATCAACCTGGAGAATTAGTTTTAACTAATCTTGAACGTGAAGGAATGCCTGTTATTAGATTTAGAACTAAAGATTTAACTAAAATTACTTATGAAAAATGTGGATGTGGAAGAACACATGGAAGAATAAATAGAATTACCGGCAGATCTGACGATATGATTAAAGTTAAAGGAGTAGCTATTTTCCCATCACAAATTGAAAAAGCATTGCTTAAAGTTGGTGATGCAGAGCCTCATTATATGATTATAGTTACAAGACCTGAAACATTAGATGAAATCGAAGTTAAAGTAGAAGCATCAAAAGATATTTTCTTTGATGGTGTTAAAGAAATGATGGCAATTCAAACAAAAATCGCTAAATCGATAGAAAATGAAACAGGAATCAGAATGAAAATAACATTAGTAGAACCAAAAACCTTACCAAGATTTGAAGGTAAAGCAAAAAGAGTAATTGATAAAAGAAACTTGCATTAGGTGATAATATGAAAATCAAACAATTATCAATATTTTTACAAAATAAAATGGGAAGTTTATCAAAACCTTTAGAAGTGTTAACTGTTGCAAATGTTAATATTAGAGCAATGTGCATGGCAGATACTTCTGAATTTGGAATTTTAAGACTTGTTGTTGACAATCCAGAAAAAGGTAAACAAGCTCTTGAAGAAAATAACTTTTTAGTTAAAATAACTGAAATCATTGGAGTTGAAATGAATGATGCACCAGGAGGTTTAGCCAGCATCCTGGAAATTATTAAAGAAAATTCAATTGATTTAGAATACCTTTATGCATTTTCACATGATAAATCCAATAAGGCCATTTTATTATTACATGCTGATAATATTGATAAATTAATTTCCATTTTAACGGAAAATAACATTAAAATCGTACCGGCTCAAGAAGTTTATAAATTATAAGCTTCATACCTCTTCTTTTTTTAAAATTCCTTATTCTTTTAAAAAATATTGAAAAACAAACCCCTTTAGACTTCATTTAAAATACTTGGATTGTTTTGTAAATATTATTATAGTGCATCATTGAGTAGATTCTTTGTTTTAAAGTTTTGTACTTCCATAATAGTTTATTTTGTCGAATATCCTTTATTAGAGATATTACGCTTTTCATCCATTCTTCGTATATGCCCTCAAAAAGATTGTTGCGATATTAGAGGATTTGAAATATAAGCTCATTAAGATATATAAATCTAAAAAAAAATGGAATTTAACATATTCTCTTGATTCCAATTTTATAGATTAATTTTATTTATTTCCAAGTAATTTATCTGGTTTTTTATTATAACCAATTGTTTTTCCTGTATTTTTCGCTATTTTTTTAGCTCCAACAGCAAGTTTATCGACCATATTATTTAATTTATTATTAGAATGACCTTTTACTTTTTTAAAAGTCAAATTAGAACCAATATCTGCCATTAAATCCCAAATTTCTTTAATAATCTCTAAATTTTTAATAGGTTTATTATCAGATTTCGTCCAACCCTTTTTCTGCCAGTTTACAGCCCATTTTGTAAAAATATCTATACAATATGAAGAATCAGAATAAATTTCGACCAAATCACCATAATTAGAATTATCTAAAAATCTCTCATTGAAGCATAAATTGCATATAATTCCATTTCATTGTTAGTAGTTAATGGACAACCCCCAGATTGTCTTGATACTTCTTTACCATTTTTTAGTAAAATAAATGCCCAACCACCAGCTTCACGAAGATATTTGCCATTTTTATTCTTCATTGTTGCAGCACCATCAGTATAATAAGCATAACAATCCATAAACGGTTCTCCTTAAAATAAAAAAAGTTTAGAAATGTTATTTTTCAATAACAAATCCATGATTTTGAGCTTTAGTGACAAATACAGTACCATTATCCCCGATGATTTCTCTGGTCTTTTCTACAATGAATTCATTTGATTCATCAAAAATAGTATATAAAACCGGACCAAATGAGCTAATTCCTACACCGTATGCGCCGGCATCTTCAATAGCTTTCATTGTAGGCAAGTAACTATCATCAAGAGAATGTTCCAATTTATTAAAACCTACATTTTGAAGTTGACTTATAGACCAACCAAAGTTTTTAATATCTTTTTCGATCATAAATGGAACAAGATTCATTAAAATTAAGTGAGATACTTGTTCTACTTCCTCTTTTGGAAGAGGGCAATAAGTTTGGAAAACATCTACTTCATCATCCCCTTCCATATGTTTTTCAATTTCAGGAATAGCTATTAAAATGTTCCATTCTTCAGGAAAGTCATATCTTGCAATTAAAGTTGCTGGTTTTGCTTCAGATGCACCAGATGGTAAAAACAATGGTTTTTCTTCTTTACTGTGCCCACCATCTAGAATAAATCCTCCTAAATCATGAGTATAAGTACCAATACCAGAGGTTCCTCCTCTTCCAACAATACTGCTTAATTCACGACTTTCTACTTCAATACCCATAGTTTCAGTAATCAAATGAGCAGCTGAAATAGAAATTTGGGTTCCACTTCCAAAACCAGAATGTGGAGGATATGTTTGATGTACGATAAAATGGAATCCAGAATCGATATTGAAATAATCCATAGCCGCTTTAGCCGCTTCAGGGATTTTTATTCTACATTCTTCGATTGCTTCTTCATCTGTAACCTCATCTGAAAATTCAAGTGTTACACCGCTTTCTGTTTTTTGAATTTCTAAGATGAATTGCGGCTCTTGTAAAGCAAGCCCAATACCACCATCGACTCTTCTATATGACCCATTCATATCAATAAGGGACATATGTATTCTTGAAGGTGCTTTAATTATCATTTTTTCACTTCCTCAATTAATAATGTCTTTTTTAATATTTGTATTTGAATTTATATATACTTTTTAAATATTTCAATTGAACTTTAAGAAAAATAAAAAATATTTTATACTACTTATGAGAAATTAGAATTATGAATATTGAAGATAATATTCCTAAAAATTTAAACGACATTGATGTAGTGATTTTAGTGGCTTATATAACCTTAATTATACCATTAATTCTTGCATTAATTATTTCAATTTAAACAAGGAGAATTAAATATTCTCATTTATTTTTTAAATCCACAATTTTAAATTTTAGACTATCCTGATTATTTTTAGCTATTTTTAAAAACAATTAAGAAATATTTCAAGTTCGTTAATACACAGGAACTAACTAAAAACTCCGGTTTCAATTGGAGTTTATTTTAAGATTTGAATCTGGGTCATTTATACTTAATTACATCATTTTTTCCAGGATTCTTTAAGCTTTTCTTCGAGTGTTTTCAAGCTTTTTTGTAAATTTTTTTTTCAGGATTTTTCTTCTGGATTGTTTTAAGAGGTTTTTTTTACTTAAAGCTCTCAATTTATCTTTGGTCTCCATCATTTTTTCAAAGGATTTTTTTTATTGATTTTCTCTTACTGTCTTTTTTTTGGAATTTTTCTTTGTTTGTTAATATGATTCAGGAACACTAATTTTTCCAGATTCATCGCCCAATTCCAAATCTTCTTCTTGATCCAATTTATAATACTTTTCCTGAAGGTTTTTAATATGAACAAAATTGATTATATTATAAAAGAGGATAATACTCAAAATGTATTTTTGAGCGAAAATGCCTTGGATATTTGTGAAATTTTACAAAAGTATTACAAATATCTCTTAGACTCTATGGAACACGAGGATTTAATTTTAAAATATAGGGAGTGCAATCTTTTTAAAGAATTAGTTTATGACAATAAAGTTGTCGGATTCTGTTCTTATGACTTTTCAAGAGAATTTATAACTGCAGCATTGAATAATGTATATGTCCTGCCAGAATTTAGAGGCAATCATATCTTTTTAAATGAGCTTGAAAACACCATGGTGGAACATAACAAACCCAGTATTATGGAACCAACTCGATTGGTTGTTGAATTGTTAATCAAGTATGGATTTGCAAGTAAAATTAATGAAAATATTGTTGCAAGCGCTATTGAATTTGTTATTCCAGGAGATCATGTATATTCAAATTTTGATTATGATAATGATGAGTTATCAACTCATTTCTATGATTTAAGTATATGTGGAAGTATTCATATTTTAGACATTGATAAATCCCATATTGCTTACAGCGCCCCTTTAAACTATGATATTGTTAATTATGATTGTCTTGATAATAGGAACAATATTGATGATGATTATTTTCGTGAAATCACTCAATTATTTAAAAATCAAGATGTTGAACTGATGAATATTATCTTGGATTTGGAGGATAACCTTCCAATTGTTAAATTGTCTTTGGAAGATGTGATTGGCGGTGAAGGTGAATTTTCTTTTTATATTGAATCTTTAATCGATGATGCTCATGTAACTCGCAGTAAGGCATTCGAAATTAAAAATCAGATAAAAGAGGAGTATGAAAGTGGAATGATATTAAATGATTCATTGCTGATCAGATTGGCTTATTTATTTAATGAAAACCATGAACCTACAATAACTTCCCATGAGGATATTTGTTCATATTGTAGCATGCCGATTGACAGCCATGATAAATTCTGTCACTTTTGCGGTATTAATTTGGACTATGATCCTGATGAAATGCAGAAAAATTTATTTAAGTCAATCAACACTCAAAAAAATGATTTTAGAGAGGATATCCGATTCATTGCATATAAATTTTTAAGGTCAGTTGATGAGGGGATTGATTTAAAGTATTCTATTTATACAATCGAAACTACATATAACATTAATTATAATACTTTAAAGCACATATTAAATTCAAATAATTATTTTAATCAGGATTCAATAACCAATAAAGGTTATGAGTTTTTAAATTCACATCCGCTTCATTTTTGGGAGAAATATCATATGGATATTATTAATTACACTGATTTTGAGAGTTATTTCTACGAACATTCTCATTTAAATCCTAAAGATATATGTTTAAATTTTTTAAAGCAATATGGTGATGAAGACTATATTTTAGAGATAATTGATGAAATTAAACATGAATAATAAATAAACCATGATCATTATTATAAAATTATACTTTTAACAGCACTTTTAGTTAAAAAACTACTTTTTTATAGATTTTTATCATTATCAGGTATATAATATTTTTATACTATTAAAAACAATATTAGTCTGTACATAATTATGTTAATTTAAATTAATTATTTTAATAAATGTATAGGAAAATGGTGTGATAATAAATGAATAATAATATGAGATTAGGTTTAATTGCAGCTGTTTCAATTATTGCCCTCTTTGTATTGTCATTATTAATTTCTCAAACCCCTGCTGGTGCAGATAATTCTGTTAGATTAGGCATATTAACGTTATTGCCTCCTCTTGTTGCTATTATTTTGGCATTCATAACAAAAGAAACAGTTTTATCTCTTTTCATTGGTGTTTTCATTGGAGAATTTATGTTATGTAGTAATGATTTGAACATTATTTCGACAATAATTAATGCATTTTTAAAATTAGGTTCTCAAGTTATTTCTTGTATGGCTGATCCTTGGAATGCAGGTATTATTCTTCAATGTTTACTTATTGGAGGAGTTATTCAATTGATTACAAAGATGGGTGGAGCAAAAGCTCTTGCAGATGCCTTTGCTAAAAGAGCTAACACTCCAAGAAAAGCTCAATTATTTACTTGGATTTTAGGATTATGTGTGTTCTTTGATGATTATGCAAATTCTTTAATTGTCGGACCTATTATGAGACCTGTAATGGATAAACTTAAAGTATCTAGAGAAAAATTAGCATTTGTTGTAGATGCAACTGCTGCTCCTGTAGCTGGTATTGCAATCATTTCTACTTGGATCGGTTTAGAGATTAGTTTAATTGCAGCTGGTTTTAAATCTGTTGGAGCAACTAACGTAACTGGGTTTGGAATATTCTTACAAACAATTCCATATAGATTCTATAATATTTTTATTTTACTTTTCATTGTAATATCTGCATTAACATTATATGAATTCGGCCCAATGAAAAAAGCAGAACAAAAAGCTCGTTCCAGAAAAGATGATGAAGAAATAATTGTTCCGGAGGCACCTGGTTTTGATCAAGTTAAACCTGTTGAGGGAATTAAATTATCAATATGGAATGCGATTATTCCTATTGGAACATTAATTATTGGAGCATTAATCGCATTTTACTGGAGTGGATACACTTCTATTTTAGCTGGTAAAGATCAAGCACTTATTAATTTAATGCATAACTCTCCATTATCATTTAATGGTATTTTTGAGGCATTATCTGCTTCTGATGCTTCTGTAGCTTTATTCCAAGCAGCACTTTTAGCATCTATCGTTGCGATTGTAATGGCTGTTGGTGAACAAATATTAACAATTGAAGATGCAATTTCTGAATGGATTGGAGGTATGAAAACCATCGTTATCACAGGTGTAATCTTACTTCTTGCTTGGTCTTTAGGGGGAGTAATTGGTGAAGTTGGAACTGCTGATTATTTAGTTGGTGTTCTAAGTGATACGATTCCTACATTTATCGTACCTGCATTAATTTTCGTTTTAGGTGCTTTAATTTCATTTGCAACAGGTACTGCTTATGGTACTATGAGTATTTTAATGCCATTAGCTATTCCATTAGGATGGGCTGTAAGTACTGGTGACATGAGCTTTACAATTGTTTGTACAAGTGGAGTATTAACAGGTGCTATTTTCGGAGATCACTGCTCTCCAATTTCAGATACAACAATCCTATCTTCTATGGGTACTAGTTGTAACCATATTGACCATGTTCAAACACAAATTTACTATGCGATATTTGTAGCTATTTTATCTTTATTTATTGGTTACATTCCAGCAGGATTAGGTGTACCTTGGTACATTTGTATTCCATTAGGTGTTATAGTAATGTTTGTTGGTCTTAGATTCCTTGGGGAAAAAGTAGATTTTGATGAAGTTGAGGAAGCCTCCCAATAGCTTCATTATTTTTTTTAATTTTTAGGTGTAACAAAATATTTATATTCTTATTGATAATATTATTATCATGATTGATAATAATAAGCATATGTCTGTTTTTGGTATTGGACCACTTATGGTTACTCCAGTCATGGTTACAGTTATTTTAATATTTGTTCTTAATTTTTATAATTTCATTCCCAAATATGAAATAATCTCTTTAAATTGGTTATTGATGATTTTAGGGTTTTTAATTATTATCAATGGTGCTGTATATTGGATTAGTGCAGTTACATCAAGCATTTATCATAAAATAAAATCCACTATATTGGTAACTACTGGTGTTTATGGAATTGTTAGACATCCTATTTATGCTGCTTTTTTATATTTTGCAACAGGATTAATTTTAATTTCAAATAATATTTACCTATTTGTCTTACCTATAGTATACTGGGTATTTTTTTCAGTTGTATTGAAGAATACTGAAGAAAAAATGTTGATTTCCGTATATGGTCAGGATTACCTCGATTATTCAAAAAATGTTAATAGATTCATTCCGAAAATGGTGAAATGATGGGTATTTTTGAAAATATGAGAAAACCAAAAGGAAAACTTGGTAATTTTCAGTTAAGATCCATGAATAAAGAACACACTCCTGTTGCTTTATGGGGTTTAAAACACCTAGATATTCAACCAGAAGATCTAATCTTAGATATTGGATGTGGTGGTGGAATAAATATAAATCGTATGGCTAAAAATGCTAAAAAGGTTTATGGTGTTGATTACAGTATTGAAAGTGTAAAATTGTCACGTGAAGTTAATGATGACTATATCAAACAGGGTAAAGTTGAAGTTCTTGAAGGCAATGTTGCATGTTTGCCTTTTGAGGATAATACATTTGATATTATAACCGCATTCGAAACTGTTTATTTTTGGCCGGAAATTGAAAAATCATTTAATGAGGTAAAAAGAATCCTCAAACCGGGAGGAATATTTCTAATAGTGCTTGAATCTAATGGATCAGATAATCTAATCATGAAGATATTTGAAAAATTAATTAATATGACTGCCTATAATGACAGGCAATTAAATAAATATCTACATAATAATGACTATAGTGAAATTATAGTATATTTAAGGGATGCAAAAAATAAACAAGAGATTGTAAAATCTAATGGTGAAACTAAACGGATTGCTGATGATTATGGCCATTTTTCATTTTCAGACAGATTTGTCGAATGGATGAGTGTGGTTGCAAGAAAGTGAAATATTGAATTAAATCTATTCAGATAACCATCGAAAGATGTCTTCTGCATGCATATTGCACAGGTAAGATATTATATTGCATTTAAAGTTATAACTGTTAATATTTCTCGCAGATATGTTTATAAGTACAATATTTGCATAAAAATTGTTGTTTAGGATAAAAATTACCTTTATTCACTTCACATCTTACATGATAAAAGGTATCAATGGCTTCAGCGATTTCACGTGAATGTAAAAATTTACGTTTATTTTCTTCATCACAAACATCAAGCAGTCTTAAACGACCGTTTTTAGTAAAAAACACTCCTACAGTAGCAACATTTTTTTCATAAACATTTTCTACAAGTAATTTGTAATAACATAATTCACGCCTATATTTAGAAAAAGAATTAGAATTACTAGTTTTATAATCAATCACTACTAAATCTCCATTTTCATCTTCAAGAATTATGTCACATATTCCTGAAAAACGATGAGTTTCATCAATCAAATAGTCTTCTTGGCTGTAAAGTTTATAATTGCCATCAACAAATACTTCTTTAAAAAATGAGCCCAAATTTTCGATATGATTATCTAAATCATAATTTAAATTTATTTCATGAGCTATTTTATATAATTCATTTTCAATATTAACATTATCGAGATTATCTCCAAATCTATCAGCAAAAGTTTCAGCGATTAGGTGAACATCTGTTCCCAATGCCATGTATTTATTAGGTTCAACCTCTATTCCATCAATGTATTGGAATTTAAACTCAAGAGGGCATTTTAAATAAGTATTAATCTTTGATTTTGATAATTTCATAGTAATTTTTTCCTTAATCTTTTAGAATAGCTATCAAGACACGATTCGAACTTCTGATTATTGCACAGTTAAACTATGTTTTAAAATAAGAATCATTTCTCCATGTCTTTACTTTAAGATAATCTCTTTTTATTCATTTAGAGCATTTAAGTTATATCAGTTGAGCTATCTAAACAATGATTCATATCTTCAAATGTTTCATTTAAAATGCTGTCTACACTCATTTAAATATTTATCAACATTATAAACAGCTACGATTGCAGATATTTTAAACATTAATCACTTGAATAATAACTTATTTAAATTTTAAAGTATATAGTATTAATCATAATTTTTAGGAGAGTAGTTAAAAAATGAAAATTATAGCACTTCAAGCAAGTCCTCGTGTAGATGGAAACTGCGATGTATTAATGGACGAAATGATTAAGGGTATTGAGGAAAATGGTGGAGATGTAGTTAAATATTACTTGGAAAAATGTGAAATTGCACCTTGTAAAGCATGTATGCACTGCGCTGAAAACCTGGAATGTGTACGTGGAGATGATGGAAACAAGATTATTGATGAATTAGCAGCTGCAGATGGCGTAATATTTTCAACACCAATCTATTACGGTCAAATGACAGCACAAGGTAAACTTATCATTGATAGATTTTATGCAATTGGTCAAAACCCTAATAAAAGTTTATCAGGTAAAGCTGCATTGATCTTTACTGAAAATCAACCGGAAGGAACCTATGCTGATTATATTGAACTTACAAAGTTTTCACCATTTACATTTATGGGATATGATGTTATAGGTCATGTAGATGCCGGTAGTGCAGGCCCTGCAGGTATTGTTGCTAGCGAACAACCTGATAAATTAAAAGAAGCTTACGAATTAGGTTTAAAATTTTAAACCTGATTTACTATTTTTTGTTGTAGAATACAACATTATTTATATTGTTATTTCTATAACTAGTTATTAACTATTAAATTGTGGTTGATGATATGACAGAATTGAAATTAACTAACATATGGGATAAGGTGTTTCCTAAATCTGAAAATGTATGTCATGAGAAGGTGTCATTCAAAAATAGATACGGTATTGAATTGGCTGCTGATTTATACAAACCATTAGATAATGATTCTAAATTACCAGCAATTGCATGTTCCGGACCATTTGGTGCTGTTAAAGAACAGGTTTCAGGATTATATGCACAAAAATTAGCCGAAATGGGATTTTTAACCATTGCATTTGATCCATCATTTACAGGTGAAAGCGGAGGCGAACCACGCTTCATGGCGTCTCCGGATATCAACACTGAAGATTTCCAGGCTGCAATAGACTTTTTAGCTACAAATGGTGATGTTGATGCCGAAAGAATTGGCATTTGTGGAATCTGTGGATGGGGTGGAATGGCTTTAAATGCTGCAAGTCTAGATACTCGTGTTAAGGCAACTGTAACTTCAACCATGTATAACATGACTCGCCAAATTGCAAAAGGATATTATGATGAGGCGGATAATGCTGATGCAAGATATGAAATGAAAGTAGCCCTGAACAATCAAAGAACTGAAGACTTTAAAAATGGTGAGTATACAAGAATAGGTGGAGTTGTAAAAGAAGTAACTGATGATATGCCGAAATTTGCAAAAGATTATCATGATTACTATATTGAGTTAGGATATCATCCAAGATCTCCTGGTTCAAACGACGGATGGAATGTTATTGGCTGCATGTCCTTTATATCCCAACCGATAATTGCATATTCAGATGAGATTCGATCTCCTGTTTTGATGATTCATGGTGAAAAAGCGCATTCTAGGTATTTCTCAGAAGACGAATTTGCTAAATTAACTGGAGACAATAAAGAATTAATGATTATCCCAAATGCGGTTCACACTGATTTGTACTATAAAACTGATGTAATTCCATTTGACAAAATTGCAGAGTTTTACAATAAATATTTGTAGCTAGTTTTTAACTAACTACTATTTTTTTATATTACTTTTGAGATATTATTTAATATGGGTTTAGGTTCATTTTTTAAGAGAGGTAAAGAGAGTAAAAAGGAAGAAGTAATTGAGGATTGCCATATTAATATTAGAATGGAGGATTGTGATGCTTGTGAAAAGTGTGCAATCGCTTGTCCAAATAATGTTTTACAAATAAATAAGAATGCCTGTTCTGTTCGTGACTCCAGAGTATGTAAGAACTGTAAAATATGCATGGCAATTTGTCCAAATGAGTGCATTACTATTAATTAATATTTTTTAGCTATTTCTGGGATTAATTAAGATATATTCAATTTTTAACATGATAATTATCTGATTGAATTAGCTTAGATGACCTTAAGGTCTGGCATTTATTCCAACATTTGCTTTATCAATTAATTTAGAAATGCCACATCCATACTCCGTCCTACATTAGTATTTTTCTTAAATCGGTTATTTTGCAAAAATACTAAATAAAAAAACAAATATAATTATATTAATAAAAAATTTTGGAGAAAAATGATGATATATTCAACTGAAATTGAAAATATGTGTCCTGTAAGAAAAGGTGCAAATCACGACCCTGCTCCAATACCTGAAGAAGGAAAATGGGTAAAAGCAAAACAAATTGGAGATATTTCTGGTTTTACTCATGGAATTGGATGGTGTGCACCGCAACAGGGATGTTGTAAATTGACTTTAAATGTTAAAGAAGGGATTATTGAAGAGGCATTGGTTGAAACATTAGGTTGTTCTGGAATGACACACTCAGCAGCAATGGCTGGTGAAATACTTGTTGGAAAAACCATCCTCGAAGCATTAAACACTGACCTTGTTTGTGATGCAATTAACACAGCAATGCGTGAATTATTCTTACAAATTGTTTATGGAAGAACTCAATCTGCGTTCTCAGAAGGCGGACTTCAGATTGGTGCTGGACTTGAAGATTTAGGAAAAGGTCACAGAAGTCAGGTTGGAACAATTTACTCAACAAAAGCAAAAGGTCCGAGATATTTAGAACTTACGGAAGGTTATATTACTGAAATTGGTCTTGATGAAGATGATGAAATCATAGGTTATAAATATATTAACTTAGGAGTAATGTTAGATTCCATTAAAGAGGGTGTTAATCCAATGGAAGCTATTGAAAAAGCAACGGGTCAATATGGTAGATTTGACTATGCAGTTAGAAAAATAGATCCGAGGAGTGAATAATATGAGTTTATTTGAAAGTTATGAAAGGAGAATCAACCAAATCACTCTTGTACTTGAAAAATATGCTATTAAAGACCTTCAAGATGCAAAACAAATATGTCTTGACAAAGGTTTTGACCCGTATAATATTGTAAAAGGTGTTCAACCTATTTGTTTTGAAAATGCATGTTGGGCATATACACTTGGGGCAGCAATAGCTATTAAACAAGGTTATGTGAAAGCATCTGATGCTGCTAAAGCTATTGGTGAAGGTTTACAAGCATTTGGTATTCCTGGAAGTGTCGCTGATGATAGGCAGGTAGGTTTAGGTCATGGTAACTTAGCTTCCATGTTATTAAGTGATGAAAGTAAATGTTTTGCTTTTTTAGCAGGACATGAAAGTTTTGCAGCTGCTGAAGGAGCAATAGGTATTGCAAACTCAGCAAATGAAGTTAGAGAAAAACCATTAAGGGTTATATTAAACGGTCTTGGAAAAGATGCTGCATTAATTATTTCAAGAATTAACGGATTCACTCATGTTGGAACTGAATTTGATTATTTCACAGGAGAAGTAAAAGTCGTTAAAGAAAAAGCATATTCTGATGGTGAAAGAGCAAAAGTAAGATGTTATGGTGCTGATGATGTACGTGAAGGTGTAGCCATTATGCATTTGGAAGGTGTGGATGTATCTATCACAGGCAACTCAACTAACCCAACTCGTTTCCAACATCCGGTGGCAGGAACATACAAAAAAGAATGTATATTACAAGGTAAAAAATACTTCTCAGTTGCTTCAGGTGGAGGGACTGGTAGAACATTACACCCAGATAATATGGCGGCCGGACCTGCTTCATATGGTATGACTGATACTTTAGGTCGTATGCATTCAGATGCTCAATTTGCTGGTTCCTCATCAGTTCCTGCCCATGTGGAAATGATGGGATTAATTGGAATGGGTAACAACCCAATGGTGGGGGCATCCGTAGCTGTTGCAGTGGCTATTGAAAAATCAATGAAATAAGAGGATAAATTCTCTTAAATTTACTTTTTGGTGATTTTATGAGCATAATGTGGGGTTTAACTGCAAGAGGAATTTGTGAGTATAATAACAATATTTTATTACTTATTACATATAAATATATTGTTTAATAATTTAAGAAAAATTAGGCGAACTTAAAAAATTATTAGTTAAAAAAAAGAAAGCTGATACTATGATTATAAAAAATAACTTAATTTTGGCTCTTGATGTAATGAATGAAAGAGATGCAATAAAAATTTGTGGCAATGTTAAAGACCATATTGACACCATTAAAGTTGGTTACCCACTAGCACTTGCTGAAGGACTTGAAATAATCACTAAATTAAAAGATAAATTTGGATTTAAAGTGATATGTGATTTTAAAGTAGCCGATATCAATGCAACAAACTCAAAAATATGCGACGAAACATTTAAAGCAGGAGCCGATGCAATAATTTGCCATGGATTTGTTGGAAAAGATAGTGTCCAGGCATGTTTGGATATGGCAGAAAAACACGAAAAAGAGTTATTTTTATTAACAGAAATGTCTCATCCAGGTGCTATAATGTTTTTACAAAAAAATGCCGATGAAATAGCTAAAATGGGTGTGAAAATGGGAATTAAAAATTATGTTGCGCCTGCTACAAGACTAGATCGTTTATCCGACATTAGAAATATTGTTGGAAAAGATGCATATATAATCTCACCAGGTGTTGGAAAACAAGGAGGGGACGGCAAAAAAACATTAGAATATTCAAATGCAATAATCGTTGGAAGAAGCATATATGAATCAGACAATCCGAAACTTGCATGTGAAAATTTAATTAAATCACTTGAACAAAAGTAAACCTATTTTAATTAAGAAAAATAAAAGTATTAATGTTCTTTAGAACTTTATAAAAAATTATTAAATGGAGGCAGAAATACGGCATCAGAAGTAGGAAAATTAATTATGGAAACCATTCTTACTTTAATTACTACTGCATTTGCATTCGTTGCAGGTTTAGCATGGAATGAAGCAATTCAAAAATTAATTGAATCCGTTATCGGAGCTGGAGATGCTCTTCCAAGTTTATTCACTTATGCTATTGTAGTGACTATTGTAGCGGTAATTATTACCATATTACTCGCAAGAGTAGCTGGTAGAATGGGTATTGAAATTGAATAAATAAGAATTATAAATTAATTTTTTTAATTCCTTTTTTAACTTTTTTTAATTTAAATTTTCAAAAACAATCGCTGCAATTTCATAAGCCACTTCAAAGAATATGAAGTAAATAAATACTGAAATATCAAATGCTCCGAAAACTCCAAGTAGAAATATTATTATTTTCATTACAAATCTATATTCAAAAAATAGATTTAAAAAAACATTATCTGAGATTTTAGAAATAGTTTCATGACCTACTTCATCTGAAAGTGCCGCTAGAATACAAGTTAATAAAATAACTAAACTTAAATCTGGAATTCCACATATCAGACAAATTATTATAAATACAATAAGTGTAATAATATGATGAATGCCATCAACTTTAAAGGCGATTAAATTACCTATCAGAATCGCCATAAACACGTAAGCTGATCCAGCATCACTTACAGTTGCAAAAGCTGAAACCAAACCACATAATATGCCATAGACACTGGCTAACAATACATCATGATTTACATCAAATAAATCATCTGAATATTTCATGAAAAATCCGGATAACAAGAATAAAATTGCTAAAATAATATAACTCATTTAATCACTTGAAATTTTATCTAAGGCCGCTGCATATATTAATGGGAAAATTACAGTTACATCTCCAACAACACTTGCTAGACTAGAACCACATCTTGCCTTAGCCCATGATTTGGCTTCTTCAAGAGGAGCACCTCCCAAACTACCCGCTTCTGGTCTGTCCATTGTAATTTGAATAGCAGCATCCAAACCGCCTTTTATAACATTAGATGCCAAGGTGTAGTGTTTAGTAAGACCTCCCCCTAAAAGGATTGCTCCAACTTTAGGAGCTTCGAAAACAATATCCGACAAATAATGCATATCGGCAACCGCATCAACTACAAAGTCATGATCCTGATTAAATATCCATAATTGCAAACCCATCATAGAATCAATCAAACCCGGAGCGAAAATAGGAATTTTATTTTCTGCAGCGGTTGCGACAAATGAAGAATTATCATTTATTAATAATCCGATTTCATAGAGCATTTCCTGAATTGAAATATGGCTTTTAGTAGAGGATATATTATCAAATATCTTAATTATTTCACTTTCAAAAACAGTGAAATCATCGGATCCGACATTAATATCGGCAATTCTTCCGATACCCTCTTCATTTAACTCTTCATCGTCTTTTCCTTCATGGCGATAATGTGCTCCTCCAAAAGCTTCAAGCAAATCATGAGTAATATTTGCTCCACTAGATACAATTAAATCAACATGCCCTTCACGAATCATTTGAGTTACAATATTTCTCATGCCTCCAGGAATTAAAGGACCTCCAAGACTCATGAATACCTTCATTTCATCATCTTGAATCATATCGGTTAAAATATTACAAGCTCTTCCAACTCTGCCTGCACCTAAAACACCGGATTTATCAAATTGGCTAATTAAATCAGATATTTTCATATCTTGAGCAACATTTATTTGGTTAACTTTCATTAAATCACTTAATTAGTAATAATTGGAAATTGTTTTAAATTTGTTATGCTGTCAATTAAATCTGTTCTTGTGACAATTCCGAGTAAAACCTGATTATTATCGGCGATGATTAATCTAGAAATAGATTTTTTAAGCATTACCTCAATAGCATTTGCTATCTTTAAATTTTCATTAACAATAACTACATTTGTTGACATCAAATCACCAACAGTACTCTCTTCTTCATCATTAGCTATTGCATTTACCAAATCAGTTAAAGTAAACACGCCCACTACCTTATCGTCTTTAATAACCGGTGCGCCATCAATTTTATTTTCAGATAATTTTTTCGCCGCATCTTTAATAGAGCAATCTACAGTGAATGAGATTACACTACGACTTGCAATATCTCCAACAGTTAATTTAGGGATGCTTCTTATGGTTGTTGTATCAACCAACAAGATATTGTCCATATCATCTCTACCGACGATTGTACCTAGTACCCCTAAGTTATTAACAGGTGTGGGGCCGATTCTTATTTCATCCCCCAAATGCAAGTCCTTAATACTTCCTAAAACTTTTATTGCGGCTTCACATTCGGTAGGTTGAGGGATACTTGTAAACTCGATTTTGGCAACAGAAATATCATCCAATCTTTCACCATTTATATAAATAGGAACAGTAGAATCATTATCAGAAACTGAAATATTTAAAGCATGATATGCCTCAATTGTTGGCTTATATCCTCCTCTGGGACCGGGAACTCCTTTAACTAAACTTAAACTTCTTAAAGATTGCATCTGGTTGCGAATCGTACCTGGATTCCTACTCATAACTTCTGCAATATCTTCACCCTTAATAGACTTACCCTTAGAAGATTGATATAAATTAATTAATGTTTGTAAAATTTCTTTTTGAACAGATGTTAACATGTTTTATCCCCATTAAATAAAATAATGTAACTATTTATGTTAAGCATACTTTATAAATGTTAATGAATTATAATGATATTTAAATTTTACAAATGAACAATTAATAAAAAAAATAATAAAATATGTAAAAAAGTATAAAAAATAAAAATTAGTTGTGATATAATTCACAACTTTCTCTGTTTAAAGCATGTTTATGAAAATGCATATGTTTTATTCCATTTTCAGTTTTAATTTCATCCAATATCTCAATACCTTCATGAGAATGAGTGTGCTCACCATCATTGTGATAGTGATAATGATTATGTTCTACATTTTCTGAATCGATTTTTTTAATTGAATCATCAAAATGCCTGTCATACAACAATGCTGCATTTAAAACTACAAGACATGACCCTGCATTGTGAACAATTGCTCCTGTAACTGGATTCAGCAAACCAAGAATAGAGCATATAATTGCCAATGCATTAATTGTCATTGAAAGTGCAATATTTACCTTAATTGTAAATAATGTGGAATTGGACAACTTTTTAAGATAGGAGATTTTTCCTATATCATCACCTAAAAGAGCAATATCTGCTGCTTCAATAGCTACATCACTTCCAACAGACCCCATAGCTACACTTACATCAGCAGTTTTAAGTGCAGGTGCATCATTAACACCGTCACCAATCATGCAGACTTTTTTATCTTCACTTTTAAGTTTTTCAATCCATTCAAGTTTTTCTTCTGGAAGTAAATTTCCATAAACTTTACCAATTCCCACCTGTGAAGCAAAATAATTAGCAGTTTCCGCATTATCTCCTGTAAGCACTACAGTTTCAGTACCTAATTCATGTAACTTATCAATCATGCTTTTAGAATCTTCACGAATTACATCAGACAAACCAATTAATCCAACAATTTGGCCATTTAATGCAATGATAATTGAAGCTTTCCCTTCGTTTTTTAGTGCATCCAAATAACTATCCACATCAACATCGATTTTATTTTCCAATAAGAATTTGGAGTTTCCAGCATATATACTGCCGTAAGAATTTAGACATGCAACACCCTTTCCAGGATACATTTTAAAGCTTTGGGGCTCTTCAATATCAATTTTCGCTTCATGAGCCTTATTGACAACTGCTTTAGCTAATGGATGCTCACTTAATTTCTCACATGATGCAGCAATCTTAAGCAAATCAAATTCATTTAAATCAACATTTACAGATATAACATCAGAAACTTCCAAATCCCCATAAGTTAAAGTACCAGTTTTATCGAATACCAAAGTATTTAATCCACCTAAGGTTTCTAAAGCTTCACCAGACTTTATTAATACCCCATATTTTGTTGCCTGACCAATAGCGGCCATGATTGCTGTTGGTGTAGCAAGTATCAGTGCACATGGACAGAATACTACTAAAACAGTCACTCCCCTTTCAATATTGCCAGTTGCCAACCATGCAACAATAGCTATCATTAATGCAACAGGAACTAACCAAGTTGCCCATTTATCTGCAATTCTTTGGGTTGGAGCTTGTTTTTCATCAGCAGATTTTACAAGATCAATTAATTTTTGAAGTGATGAATTTTCACCTAAACTTGTAGCTTCAATATCAATAGCTCCATACATATTCATGGTTCCACAAAATACTTCATCACCCATTCCCTTATCAATCGGTAAAGATTCTCCAGTCATAATTGATTGGTCAAGTGAAGAAGCGCCATTTATTATCTCCCCATCAACAGGTACACTTTCACCAGGAAGTATTCTTAAAGTATCCCCAATTTTTATATCTTCAACAGGAACAACTTTTTCAACTCCCCCAACAATTTTCCTACCTGTTTGCGGAGTTAAATCAATAAGATTCCTTAAACCTTTTTTAGCTCTTTTAACAGTCCAATCTTCTAATAATGCTCCTAATGCCATAATCCAAGCAACTTCTCCGGCTGCAAATATTTCACCAATGAAAAGTGAAGCTACCATAGCTATTGCAATAAGTAATGCTGAAGAAATCCATCTTTCACGGATTAATCTTGTTAAAGCTAAAAGTAACATTGGAATACCACTTATAATTACTGTTCCCCATGCCGGGTTTAAGTAAACTGGTGTGTCAATTCCAAAAATCATGAAAACAATTGCAATCAATAGAAATATACCTGAAATAATAGTCATATTTAATCCAAATAATAAATCTGTTATTTCATCAATCACATTAACACCCTCTTTAGTATTACTTTTTTTGAATTTATTTAAATACTCAGTATTACTTAAAATTTTTTAAAGGTAACCCCACCAATAAGGAAACAATTAAAAAAATCAAAAAGTAATTACTCACAGCCAAAAAGTATTACTTTTTTTGAATTTATTTAAATACTCAGTATTACTATTATTAATTATAAAAAAAGGAATATATAAAGTTTGACCTTGTAGAAATCATGACTCTTTCAAAAACTTGTGTGATTTCACTTTAAATAATTTTTCATTTAAAACTTTTATTTATATGAAGGCAACTTTAATAATCTAATGCCAATAAATCGTTTATATTGAAATAATAAAAATTTTGGAAGTTTAAGATAAAATAACCAGATTTTTGAAACTTACGAAGCTACTCCCATTACAGCAATCCAGAAATTCTTCTTAAGAATATCCGACACAAGAATGATAAATTAAGCAGCGAATAAATATCCAAAATACAATGCACAATACCATCCATGAGACAATTAAAATCATATAAATCACATTATATATTATCAGACATATCATCTGATTCAGAAAAAACCTAATATAATGCATAAATGAAAAACAGATGCATTTGACCAAATACTTTTAAAAAAATTGCGAAAACCGGACATTATATGCTAAATAGCACAACCTTCTGGAAGGTCATATGCAAGAAAGATAAATGTAGAACACACAGTATTTGTAATAAAAAGAAGATTCAACTATAGTAGAAGCACAACACTTCAACATGAAAAAACAAAGCTCAAAGAAAAGTTTAATCTAATAGAATAATTAAGGTTTCATTGCCAAATCCATTATACTGAATGCACCTCCTTTTTTTCTAGGAGACGGAGCTCCCATTCCAAAAGCAGAACGAGCAAATTCTTTATTCATTCTTTTAGAAACATCATTGAAAATCATTTTATATGCGGTGCATTGAGGGTCAACAGCCTGTGGAGTTTGATATGCAACAATAGCATTGTAAGGACATCCCCCTTCACAATATTTAACATGCCTGCATTTTTTACAGTTTTCATCAACATATTCTCTGAATTCCTGAAGTTTTGCCCATGCATCTGATGACTTTAAATCATCGAAACTAGGATTTGTGGCAACATTGCCTAAAACATACTCCAGCATTCCCACAAAACGATAGCAAGGATAAATTGAACCGTCAAAACCTACAGCCAGTGTAGTTCCAATACAATCAGCGAAAGTGCATAAAGTACCTCTTCTTCTAAGTGAGCTTCTGCAGATATGATCCAAATCCATTATTGTAAATTTATCTAAGTCATAAAGGTATTTATCCAACCAATCGATTAAGAGCTTTCCATGTTCCTCCTGATCAAGTGCCCATGGATCTGCATTATCTCTCCTTAGAGAAGGTAATGCGGCATGAATCTTTAAATTCATTTTTTCTCCTTTGAAAAAATCATATAATTCATCAGAGAAGTCTTTAGAATAATCAGTTACTGTTAAGACAAAGTTAATGATTAAACCTTTGCTTTTAGCTAATTCATAATTATGCATAGTTTTATCATAGTAACCTACTCCCCTTTGAAAATCATTAATTTCCTTTGGCCCGTCAATACTTGTACTTACAACTACATTGTATCTAAGGAATAAATCAATTAACTCCTCTGTCAAAAGCCAAATATTGCTTTGAAGAGAAAATCCTTCAAAATTATCCAAGCTTGAAAGTTTTTCTAAAGCATATTCATAAAAGTCATAACCTGCAAGGAGAGGTTCTCCACCATGGAATGTGAAATGAACTTTATCATCCCTAAAATCAACTAACCAATCAGCAATTTGGTCAATAATTGCAGTATCCATCATTTCTTTTTTATGTTCAGAACCCCAGCAATATTTGCATCTTGATGGACAGTTAAGGGTAGGAATAACCATTACATGAAATGTCATTTTTATCCGTAAATTTTATTTAATTCCATTAATAACTTTTTCTTTTCATCAGGATCCATTTCATCATTTACGAAAAATATGTAACCACATTCTTCACATTTTACAGTATCCATCTCAGCATGAGCCCTGTGATTATCTAATAATTTTCTGTGAGCAATCTTATCCTTTGAACCACATTTAGGACATGGTGCCAATAATTCCTCGAGTTTCATTTTTCCACCTTAATAATACTTTTATTTTTAAAATATATAACTTTATATAAAAATGAAATTAACGATTTAAAAATTTAATTACATGTTTATAAATCGGAAACCCAACATTCATTACAAAAGAAAGTGCAAATTTGCTTCCGGGAAATTCAAATTCCTTTTCAACTTTTTTAAGCTCCTTTATAATGTCTAATTTTTGAGGACATTTCCTTAGACATTTTCCACAGCCATTACATTTACCCGCATTGCCTGCATTTCCCATGATTCCTCCAACATACTGATAATAGTCAAGGAAAGACTGATTGATTAATCCTTTATGGCCAAATAGATATTTTTCATTGTAAATTTTCATGCATTCAGGAATATTGACTCCTCTAGGACAGGGCATACAATATCCGCATATTGAACAATTAATCCTTAAAGAATTTCTCATTACTCTTTTAACAAGTTCGACTGTTTCCATATCCTCAAAACTCATAGATAATGGAGGAGTATTATCGGCTACTTTTAAATTCTCTTCAATTTGCTCAGAACTATTCATTCCAGACAGCACGCAAGTAACATTGCGATTATTCAAAACCCATTCTAAAGCCCATTCAGCATTACTTTTATTAGGGTTTGCCTTTTTAAATATTTCTTCAGCTTCAGCAGGCATTTTTCCAGCTAAAATTCCGCCTTTCAATGGCTCCATTACAAAAATTCCCAATCCTTTTGATGCAGCATGCTCGATTCCTTCCATGCCGGCTTGGATATCCTCATCAAAGTAATTATACTGAACCATTACAGCATCCCAGTCAAAACCATCAACAATTAATGGGAATTCTTCTTTTGGACCGTGATATGAAAAACCGACATATTTTATTTTACCTTCCCTTTTAGCTTTAGAAATAAATTTAAATAAATCTTTTTTAAGTAATCTATTAACAACCTTTAAATCAACTGCATGAATAAAATAATAATCAATACAATCCCTCTGAAGGCGATCAAGCTGTTCTTCTAAAAATTTCTCCATATCCTCGTATTTTCTAACATTGATTGTAGGCAATTTTGTGGAAATTTTAACATCAGCATGCTCGTCAGTGAGAATTTCACCTAAAAAGCTTTCACTATCCCCATATAAATAAGCAGTATCTATAAAATTAACTCCCCTATCAATAGCCTGATAAATCAATCCTTTTGCTTTAGTCCTGTCAATTTTACCATGTTTTAATGGCAATCTCATAGCTCCAAATCCCAATGGGGAAATTTCTTCACCTGTCTTTAGAATAATTCTATTCTGCATAGTTATCTTTTAGTTATCCTAATAAATTTATCTTTAACAATTTTTAAAAGTACGCCTACACCATGACTGACCGGCCCTTTAGTAGATGAGTTTTCAACATCATACTTAACTGTTATCGGAACTTCAAGAATCCTTAAATTATTTTCAGCTGCATCAGCAATCATTTCACTTTCTATTCCAAAACCGGGATCTCTAAATTTATAGCAAAAAATAGTATTGCCCCGAAATGCTCTAAATCCACTTTGTGAATCAGTTACACTAGTTCCCGCCGTAACATTAGTAGCAATATCCAATACTCTTTGACCTACACGCCTATAAGCCGGAGTATTTTCTTCAAATCCGTCAATATACCTACTGCCATTTACAAAATCAGCACGGCCTTCTAAAATAGGCTTAACTAAATCAGGTATTTCCTCTGGATTATGTTGTCCATCACCATCAATAGTTACAACAACATCATAGCCATCGACATTGTTAAAAGCATCTTTAAGTGCAACACCTTTTCCAAAATTAGTAGGATGTTTTATAATAGATGCACCAGCATTTTTAGCTATTTCAGAAGTATTGTCCTTACTTCCATCATCAACTACTAAAACATCATCAGCATATTGGAGTGATTTCTCAACAACACCTCCAATAGTTGCCTGCTCATTAAATGCAGGAATAACAACAATGGTTTTCATTTTATTCTATTCTATAATAAAATTTCATCCATTCAACAGTTCTTTTAATACCTTCTTCAGGTGGAACTTGAGGATTGTGTTTTAAATCACGAATAGCTTTTGAAAAATCAATAGTTTTAACTTTTGTTGTGAATTCTTCAGCAGGAGTATAAGCAACTAATGAATCATCAACACCAACAGCATCCAAAACCATATCAGAGTATTGTTTGATATCCCTTTCCCATTCTTGTTTACTTCCAACATTGTAAACTTCCCCAGGAATAAAATTATCAACAATATTTGCAAAAGTTCTTACAGTATCTTCAACATAATCGATGATTCTTTTATGACCCATGTGAACAGAATAAGGAAGCCCATGTAAAGCTTTATAAATAAAAATTGGGATAAAACCCTTATATGGAGAATAAGCTTCATGAGGACCATAACAATTAACCGGCCTTACACGTACTGTTTCAGTTCCAAACATAGTAGCTGAATTCATACACATTAACTCTCCAGCCCATTTTGAAATAGCATAATCATTCATTTGGTAAGTTTGGGAAATAGGTATGTTTTCCATGACATCTTCACTCATAATTCCTTCATAATCCCCATACACTTCAGCTGAGGAAAAAGAAATCATTCTAAATCCTAATTTTTCTTGAAGTTTAATCATGTTTTTTAAACCAACTACATTGGTTTCCCAAAGGTTTTCGTAATATCCCTCACCGTTCCATCTGCCGTATTCAGCTGCTAAGTGGTAAACATAATCAAATTTATCATTATCCTCAAAAATTCGTTCCATTTGACGATAATTCCTCACATCTCCCCTTACATAATCCGAATAAGAATCAGAGTATAAATCAGCTTCACCTTCATGGTGAAGTAAATCTACAGCCAAAACTTCATGACCTCGACTTCTAAGTTCATTACAAAGGTTTGTTCCGATAAACCCACTTCCTCCAGTTACTAAAATTCTTTGAGTTTCCATATTCACTCCTCATTTATCATTTCTTTCATGTAATTAATCAGATCCTCTTTAGATTCCGGATCATACATTGCAAATTCAATAGAAGTTTTTAGCCATTCGAATCTATTACCAATATCATAAGTCTTTCCTTCAAAGGTTACACCATAAATAGCGTCTAATTTTTGAAGTGCATCAGTTAACTGGATTTCACCACCAACGCCAGGTTCAGTTTCATCGATTTTATCAAAAATATCCGGTGTCAAAACATAACGCCCCATAATAGCAAGATTAGATGGTGCTTGATGAGCTAATGGCTTTTCCACTAATTGTTCAATATTATAAACATTATCTTCAACTTCCCTTCCTTTAATGATGCCATATCTTTCCACTTTTTCTTTTGGTACAGCTTCAAGGGAAATAGCTGAAGCGCCGTATTTTTCATGAACGTCCATTAATTGTTTGGTGCATGGAGTTGGACCTTTAGTAATTGAATCTCCTAAAAGTACTGCGAATGGTTCGCCACCGACATGTTTTTTAGCACAGTAAATAGCATCTCCAAGACCCCTTTGTTCCTTTTGCCTTACATAACAAATATCCGCCAAATCAGTTATGGCTCGAACTTGCTTTAAACGGTCATCTTTACCTGCGCTTTGAAGGGTTTGCTCAAGTTCAAATGATTTGTCGAAGTGGTCTTCAATTGAACGTTTGTTTCTACCTGTTACTATTAAAATATCATCAATACCTGAAGCTACTGCTTCTTCAATAACATACTGAATAGTGGGTTTGTCATAAACTGGCAACATTTCCTTAGGTTGTGCCTTTGTAGCAGGTAAAAATCTAGTTCCAAAACCTGCTGCGGGAATTACAGCTTTCATAATTATCACCATATAAAGTTTAATTATCTATAGATTTTAATTTAATAAGATAAATAAGTTATGAAAAAAGAAAGTATAAAAAATAGTAAATTATAGTTATTTTTTAACTATAATTCTGTTTTTATTTGTTAAACCATCATGCATGGTTTTAATAGTGTATTTTCCAACTTTAAGATTTTTAGGTAGTTTAAATATGGCTACTCCTTTTTTATTGGTTTTTATTTTATAGAGTTTGCCCTTGAATTTGACTTTAACTAATTGAGTGGAAGATTTTTTATCCTTAAAATTTAGAACCTTAACCTTGAATTCTGCTGATTTCTTAACTTTTTTGAAAATATCTTTAGTTATCAAAGTGGTTTTAACAGTTATCTTATTTTTGACTTTAACATTGGCAAATTGAGTAGTGATTTTATATTTTCCAGGTTTTAAGTTTAATTTTAAAGTTGCATAACCTTTTTTATCAGTTTTAACCTTATAAGTTTCCCTGTTTAGTGTAAATTTAACATATTTGCCAATGGCCAATTTTCCATCCGCTCCATAAACACGAATTTTAAAATGCCTAGATTGCTTATAATATTTTTTTAGGTTCCCAGATACAATTTTTGTCTTTGGAACAATTCTGACTGTGATTTTACCATCCTTATAAACAACCTTTATAAAACCGTCCTGATTGGCTTTTATAGATACGGCATTTGGAGTATCAAATACAGTAAAATTTGAAAAAGAACCGTTTTCATAAAGCAAAAAGCTTCCATTAACCACAACAGTTTTACCTTTAGTTATAAATCCTTTATCATATGTCACATTCAAAACGATCCAATTTTTTAAATTATCAATTTTAGAAATAGGAGCATTTCCCAATATATCTCCCCAGAAATTATAGTCAGCAACTACATCTCCATAAATTGAATTTATACCATTAGAAGATATTAAAAATGAATAGGATATGTTTCCATTCTTACCTAACCATATTAAGTCTTTTGAAAAAATTGAACCTGCATTGAAGAATTTTGAAAATCGAATTGTGCCGTTATCCCCAAACCAAGAGACTGCAGCTCCACTCCAAGCATGGTTGTAATAAAATTGACTTTCTAAAATTCTGCCAAAATCACCTCTCCAACAGATTGCTCCACCACTGTTAGGATAACCAACATTATTGTTTGTAAAAATACATTTAAAAACAGTGCCGTTTGTACCATTCCAAACAATAGCTCCACCTTCATTGGTTTTTGCACCTACTGGTCTCTGAATATGTATATGGACAATAATTCCATTTTTATCGATGTATTTTTTATCCTCAACAAATGGGTCATCTTCTATTCCCTGTCCAGTGTTGCCAGTGAAGTTACAATTTTCCATAACTCCATTTGCTCCATTCCAATAGATTGCTCCGCCTCCGACATACTTTATATAGTATTTTCCATAGGCATTGCCATTAATAAAGTTAATATTTCTAATTACCACATCACAGGCAGTAATATTAAAAATTCTTGACAGGTGATTACCATTCAAAGTATAGCCATTGCCATCAATAGTGATTGATTTGTTTATTAAAATACCTTTATTTGCACCGTCAACGTATTGATAATCATTTGTTAGTGTTAAAATACCTCCTTCAGGAGTATTATCAATTAACCGAGCTAACACGTCAAATGAATCAGCATAATTAATTTCATACCGTGTGTCAACAGCCAACTTATTACAATAAACAATTGAGGTATTCACACAGTTGTTGAATAAATCCTTTGGAGAGTTATTTGTAAAAGTAGAATTGCATATAATCGCTTTATCAGAATTTAAGTCTATTGCACCGCCAAAATCCCCACAGCTATTGTTTTCAAATTTGGAATTTAAAATTTTAATATTGCGAGCAAATTTAACTGAAATGGCTCCTCCTGAAAATCCGCAGCGATTATTTTCAAAATTACAATGATTGATTGAAATATTTTTCCCCTTTAAACATATTGCTCCACCGTCATTGTTTACAGTCGCAATGTGAATTTGATGAGGATCAAATCCTTCACCACAAGTCAAGCTTAAATCCGCACCAGTAACAGCAGAGTTGTTTTTAAAATTACAATCGGTAATGACACCATTGGTTCCACCCCAATAAACTGCTCCACCACCAGATACAGCAGAGTTATTGGTGAAATTACAGTTTGCAAGTATTCCATTATCCCCCCACCAAGAAATAACTCCACCTGCAAGGCCATCTGCTTTTGAATTGACAAAGTTAATGTTTTTGATTACCACATTATCTGCTTTAACCCAAAATACTCTTGAAACATCGGGAGCATCAATTGTATGATTATTCCCATCAATAGTAATCGATTTCTCAATTACAATATGTTTTTGGGAAGTATTGGTTAACCGATAATCTTTTTCTAAAATTAAAGTGTTATTTTCAGGAGCAAGATTAATTTGACTATCTAACTCATTAAAATCAGTAGTATTCAACTCATCAGCACTAATAATCGGAGCGCAAATTAATATTAAAGACACTACTGCTAGAACAAATGTTAATTTTTTATACAAAGTATCACCTTTAAAAATATATAAAGTATATTTGATTAAATCATAATATAAATGTTGTCTCTTTCAAAAACTTGTGTGATAAATAGTTTTTTCGATTAATCTATTCCTTTAAAATTTTCAAAACAACTGATTAATTAGCTTTAAATTATAAAAATAACTCCAAAGAAAAAGTTTTAATAAAAAACTTGCAGATATTTAAATAACCTAAGTTTTTGAAAGATCCGAAAAATAAGTTCAAGTAGTGCGGGGGACGGGACTTGAACCCGCGAAGGGACTGACCCACTAGGCCCTCAACCTAGCGCCTTTGACCGCTCGACCACCCCCGCATAAAACAAAAGTAGTTATTAAAAATTATGTTTATTAAGTTATATAAACTTAACGATTTTAAATTAATATTATGGAAATTTCCATAATTTTCTCATTTTTTAAATCTTCAATTAAGTTGCTATCAAGATCACATGCCGCTTTATCGGCTCTAATCATCAATGTACGTGAGCATGTATAATCACTGGTTCTACAAACAATATCCGTCTGATGAGTTAATGTTAAATCTTCATGACCATATCCATTTATTTCATCATGACCGTTTTCTGTATCCAATATAACTTTAATTTTAGTATTGGAGTTAGCTATTTTATCCTTAAACTCCTGTGGGAAGTTCAACATTGAACTATCTGCACCAGTGCCAATAATACAATCTGCAGTCGGACCAATTTCAGCATCTTTTGTTATCTCAAAAGTAGATTTGTGAAGTGAAGTTACATTTTTGTGACCTTTACTTTTAAGTTTGACAATCATGATTAATAATTGGTTAGAAAAACTAATAAAATTTTTCCTACTGAATGCTTAAAAATTCAGTTGATTATTTTAATAGTTTTTGATGAAAAATATAAAATAAAAATATGTATTTTTAATTAAATAAAACATTATTGAAAAAAATGGGACATAGCATAGAGTTAATCTACCATGGAAAAATAAAAATGAAAAATTTTAACAAAACTTAATTTATAACTTTAATGGTCTTAGCTATTTTAAATTTGCCATATTTATATACTATTTTATAATTACCAACTTTATATGGTATATTAAGGACAATTATAGCATTTCCTTTCTTATTAGTTTTAGAAGTGTATTTTTTGCCTTTGAATTTAAAAGTAATCTTTTTACCTTTAAGGATTTTGCCTTTTTTATTAACTAATTTGACTGCATACTTAATTTTTTTACCTTTTTTAACTTTGAAATTATCAGTGATTATGATTGATTTGACCATGATTTTATTGGATACTGAATATTTATTATAAGTAGATTTAATAGTATGTAAACCAACCTTTAAATTAATTACTAGAGAAGCATAACCCTTTTTATCAGTTTTAACATTATAAGTTTTTCCACCTACTTTAATTTTCACACAAACTCCAGCACCAACATGTTTGCCATCATGACCATAAGCACGCACCTTATAAACTTTTTTAGCACCCCAATATTGGATTATGTCCTTATTTTCCACCAAATAATTATAGATAAATATTTTATTAGTAACCTTTTCACCGGTAACCGGATTTACAGTTGATATTATGTAACTTCCAGGAGCAAAATTAATATTTAATCTGGAAATACCATTTGGCAATGTTTTTGTGGTAAACGTTTTGGTGCCAATTTTAAAAGTAACTTTGGTATTCGCTAGAACCTTCCCATTTGAATCACAAAATACGGCAAAATATTGTGTTCCACTTCCATATAGCTTAACAACATCAATTCCTTCAACAGTTGGGAATATCATGACATTTGCACTGGCATTTGCAGATTTGTACTTAGTAGTTTCATTGAAATAAACATATGCTGTGTAATTTCCGGATGTCAAATTTAAAATTAAATAAGCTTTTCCAGAAACATCTGTTGTGAGTTTATAATTTTTATTATTAATGATTACAAAAACATTCTCTCCACTTAAAACCTTTCCCTTAGCGGATACAAGAGAAATAGTTAATTTTTCACTACCTTTATAAAACATTTCAATATCGCTAACCGTGACATTAACGTCTAATAAATTGTCACTCACTTCAAAATTGCCCTCACAGTAACTTGAAGAATAATTATCATCACCTTCAAAAGTCCCGCTATATGTATAACTGCCCTCATTTAATTTGCCAATTACAAATGTTAATGCACCATTTCTAATTGTAACAGAGTAAGATTTTGAGTTAACAATTAGTTTAATTGTTGCATTTAACTTTTCACCTTCACTTGACACTAATGTAATTTTTGCAATTATCCTATCGTTTAATCCAACATCATTTATTGAAACATTCAAAATAGCTTTTTTCTGAGTAATGTTTAAAATAAATGTAGTATTTGATGGGCAATAATTAGAATCTCCCTTGTATTTTGCAATTACAGTGTATGAACCGGTTTTTAAAGGTGAAATATACCAGTTTGCAGTTGAATCAACAATCACCTTATCTCTTGGAGTATAATATCCCAACATACTAAAACTAACAACACCTGTTGCATTAGTGCTTAAATTAGCATAGATTCTGATATTTTCTCCTAAATATGCTCCTTTAGTATATAAAACAATTGTTGAATTTGCTTTTTGAACTTCAAATGAGGTAACATTGGCTGAAGATATATAATAATGATTTCCCAAATAATTTGCAGATATATTATATTTTCCTGCATTTAATCCCGTGAAGCTCCATTTTGCAATTCCATTTTTGATTTCAACATCTTTAATTAAATGTCCCACACTAAATCTCACAGTTCCAGTTGCATTTGTATCTAAAATAACTATTGCAGCTAAATTTTCACCATAATGAGCATTGTTAATTTTTAAAACAACATTAGAATAAGAAGATTTTACATAAAATACTGAGGATATGGTGAAATTATTGTAATTTTTATCTCCCCCATAACTAATTACAAATGAGTAATTACCCTTTTGAAGACCAGACAATTTTATAGAAACCTGTGAGTTATTAATATATTCTCTATAAACTGTCCCATTAACAACGAATGTTATTTCGCCTGTAGCATTTCCAAGATTACTTAATGAAATGATTTGATCCATTTCAGGAGTTACATCATTTGCAACTAAATTATAACTAGCGTCTGCCTTTTTAACTATGAAAGTAGTTAAAACTTCATTTGAACTAAATAAATCATTTGTATAAATAGCTTTAAGAGTGTATGAACCTGCATCAATTCCGGATAAATTAAATACGGCAGTTTTATTTACAATATTTACACTGACATTTAAAATGCCATCTATTATGAAATTAACTTTACCTGAGATTCCTTCATCAAAACTGGCTTTAAACTCTCCATTTTCACCATAGATTATATTTTTACTAGTTAAATTAAATTTAATGTCCTTTACAGTTATGGTATTATAAATTGTTGTGTTTTTATAAGTTGTAGCTATACTATATTCCCCACTAGGCAAATTCAAGTTAAACTCTGCAAATCCATGGCTATTAGTGGTAACATTATAAGATTTGCCTTCAAAAGTAATTGTTAGAGTTCTGCTTGGTAAAGGAACACCATTTACTTCCAGCAATCTTACCGTATAATTAAAATCATTATATTGCCATCCGGTGACGTTTTTTCCTATAAATACAAACTCATCAGCCACGCCAATTGTGGTATTCCAGTTACAACCATAGTGATACTTATCACCATCATAATAAACATAGATATAATTGGTTCCCTTATAATAATTAACATTGAATGTAGCTTTTCCACCTGTAAGGTTTAATCTGTATTCTTTATAGTTAATATAAACTCCCACGACTCCAGTGCAATTATTTGGAATACATTCAACAGTTATTGTTCCATTTAATTTATTTTCATCATAATTTAGCTTCACGTTTAAACTGGAATTTGCTTTTAATACTTTAAATGTTGCTGAAGCATTAGATGGGTAATATTTTGAATCACCCTTAAATAAAACCATCACATTATAAGTTCCACCTGTAAGATTTGATAAACTAACCGTGGTTGTTGCATTATCCAAATTAATTGTTGTATTAAAATTATTTATTATTAAAGTCGCTTCACCCCTTAGTGAATCTGGTGAAACTATGACTTTAATTGTGACGTTTTCACCGACATAAACATCTTCAACACTTAGATTTAAAGCTGAAACATATTTATTGACTTTTAAAACACCACTTGCATTAAACGATTTATAATACATGGTTTCAACAAATTCAACAGTGATGTTGTATTCCCCTTCAGCAAAGTTGCTTAATGAAATAGTAGTGTTGCCATTGTATAGATAAACTATTTTTTTGCGAACTCCGTTAATATACAAAAAAGCCTGACCTTGAACCCCTTTTGGAAGTAATGTAACTATCACCCTTCCTTTTTGATCAATATATATTTCCGGAATTGTTAGGGACATGTTAACATCTTGTTTTTCAACATTAACTGTTTCATTGTTAAATGCCTTAAAATAATCGTCATTTCCATTATATCTTACCTTAACAATATGCTTTCCCGGAACTAAATTTGAAACAGTGATGTTGGCTTTTCCATTTGTTAAACTAACTGTATATACATTATCATTAATAATTACAGAGACATTGCCCTCTACAACACTTGAATCATGACTGGTAACTTCAATATTAATGTTTAAATCATCACCATAAGTTATATTATTATCGCTGGCAATGTTTACATCAGTGTAAATTTTACCAACATCAACAATTACGCCTTGAGAAAAAGACCCTATGCTTGCGGTAACAATCCATGAACTTTTAACTTGACTGTGATTGAATATGAATGAGGTTTCACCACCGGTCAATGCTTTTACAATGTTATCCGGCATGAAAGTCACGTTAAATATAGGCAATAACTCAATTTTAGGCAAAACATTACTGCTACTTGACCAGAATGCAGAAATTTCAACATCATCTCCAATGTCAAGTTTTGTATAATCCGGTATTAAATTAAATATTAACCAAGAATTAACTAAGTCAACATTAATTCTATTTAAATCAGTGAATGGATTTTCATTTGTACCCCACCAATTATAATCAAGGCATAACTCATCACCAGAATAAATATAAACATCTTGTGAGATGCCTTCAAATCCTAAATTATCCGTAAATGCATTATAAGTTAAATTTAAATTTCCACAATTGTATATGTTAGGAGATCCTTTATATGCTGACATTGGTGTTTGATAATGTGCAGTATTATTTCTAAATATGTTGCCATATGCTGTAAAGTTTCCTGAGTTATAAATAGAACCAAACATGGTGTCGAAGCTTGCTCTTTTAATATGATTATTTTCTATTTTCGAATTCGTCAAGATTAATTCTCCGGCATTATAAATAGCCGAACCCTTACATTCTTGAGCAGTGTAGGAGTTTGTAATGACACTTGAATCAATGACAGCATATCCATCGTTACCAATACCTGCACCATAACCAAAATCAACGCTTTTTGATTTATTTAAAACTGAACTGTTGATTAATAATCTTCCTTTATTATAAACACAACCGCCATATGACAATAATCCTGATGTAGATAATGCAGTATTATTTTCAAAATAAGAATTCAATATAGTCAAATCACCAAAATTACTAATTGCCCCACCGTAAATACTCTCGTCAATTGTATCATAATATAAGACATTATTTTTAAAGGTACAATTATCAATTACCACATTTGAATTTTTAATGTCAATAGCTGCCCCATAAACCTGATGATTATAATGCACAGAATAAGAATTTGGAGATTTATAAGCATTAACGAACTGTATATTTTTAAATGTGACAGTTATATTATCTGAAACAATAAATAAATAGTTTTTATTTTTCCCATCAATAATCGTGTTTCCAGAACCTATGAAATTTAAAGATTTGGTAATGTTCAACCTAGTATTTTCCAAACCACTATAAGTTCCGTCAGCTAAATAAATATTGTCATCACCACCGGATATTGAAATAGCCTTGGAGATTGTTTTAACAGAAGATTCATTTGAAAATCCATTATTTGAATCCAACCCAAATATGGCATCAACATAAATAGAATTTTGATTTTCACCTAAAAGGTCTAAACTATCCTCTGTTTGATTAACATTAACATTATTTGCACTTACAGCAGATATTGTTAATAAAACTAAAACAATGAAAGTTATTAATACCAATTTATTAAATTTCAAATTAAATACCTCATTTATTTTAATTTTAACTTTATAAATTATAATTTATCGTTGATAGATATAGTTATATAATAACAAGGTATTTAAAAGTATCATAAAAATTAAAAATAAAAAAAAGAGAAAATCAGTCAAAAATGACTAATTTTATTTAAAATTTAATTTTTTCCGTCTAAGTCCAATAACAAATAATATCAGCATAGGTATAATGAAAAATACTGATGGAATAAATTTATTTATCTCGTTTTTCTCATCAATTTCGTAAATCTTTTTACTGACACTTGAAGACTCGCCAGTTGAAGATTCATCAACACTTTTGGTTGATTTAGATTGACTTGCAATTGATTCACTTCCGGAATCGGATGGGGAATCATCAGAATTATTTGAATCAGCATTAACCTTATGACCATTATAGGAAGTGTTGTTAACTTTACCACTTTGAGTATTGGAGTTAATATAGTTCATAATCAATTCCTTTAAAGACATGATAGTCTTGGTAGAATTCCCATTTCCATCATTATTACCCTGAGACTCGCCATTGTGTTGATTATTGCCATTTTCCTCAATAGGTATCACCCAACCTTCTTCACCCTCATGACTTCCAGATTGATTAGAAGATCCCGGAATTAAAGGATTGTAATGATGATTATTTGTATCTTCATCACTGGAAATTTGACTGCCGTCAATATTATTTGAAATATCATTATTATTAGTTGGATTATAATTAAATTCCTCTCCGTTATCAACATTATTTTCATGATTAGCAAAATAATTAAATGCGGAAATTACCGGATTATTGTAAAATTCCATATTTTTATGAGCGGACAAATCTCCATATTTATATCCATTGGTGTTATTTGCCTTAGGATTATAAGTTACTAATAAATTATTAGCTACTGTTGAATTAACAGAACTTAATAAATTAACTGAATAATAACCATCACTGAATACAGTATTGTTTTGAATATCATATTGGTGGTCTCCAGAAGTACTTTGATGATAACTAACCCCATATAAATTATCATTAATTGAAACATCACCAACACTGTGAACTTCAATTATATTATGTTGAATTATAGAGTGAGTATCTTGTGATTCAATACCTGCCACTAAAGCCCATTCATGTGTACCTGCTAAACCTGTTACATTGATTTTATTGTATGTAATTGATAATGAAGTTGCACCATAGAAGTTTTGTGAATAAACACCAATGTTTGGACCATTGGAAAATGAATACAAATCATTATGAGTTATATTTACATTAGCAATAGGACCTGTGATTTGAATCGGATATGCAGTACCAGCAGCTAACTTACCTCCAGTTGTGATAATTGAAATATTATTACCAATAACTGTCAGATTTTCCAAATTATAAATATCCAATCCATAAAGATAATTATCTACTCCCGGAAATGTTAAAAAGTCAGACATGTAGATAGAGTTATTAGCTATTAATGAATTATGAGACTTAGATATTAACATTGTATCTAAAGATGGATATGCACATTGAGGGCGTTTATTAACTTCAGATATTAACTTATTTCCTACAAATGTTAGGTTATCACATCCGCCAATTCCAACAGTCAATACTAAATCAGAAGCAAGTTCTGCACCATTTGCGCCAAATATAATATCTTTAAGAGGCAAAGCTGATGAAATCGTGTTATTTGCAACTAAAGCATTATCACAATCTACTATTTTTAAAGCACAATTATAAACCTTTACATTATTATTATGTCCTTCAAAATTAATGCTGCAATTAATCATGCGAAGATTTTTAACAGCTCTGTTGCCTATTCCTTCTACATAAACACCATATGCTTGAACATTAGTCGGAACAACATAATTAATATTAAGATTAATCAAATTTGCATAATCTGAATAAACTAAAACACCCGCATAATCATTATTTGCAAATTCACTATCAAGATCGATATTTAAATCAGACAAAGTAATATTTTTTGCTTCTAAATTAAATACGCAATTTTTTAAGGAATATCCCATACCTTTAATAGTTACATTTTCTGCATTAATTGTTAATTTACCTAAATTTTCAAAATTCTCAGCAAAAATTACTGTTTTGCCATTAAATCTTGATTTTAAAACACCACTATCAAAATAATCATCAATATTCTTTGATGTGACATATACGGTATCATCAACTACCAAATCAGGTTCATCGGGAATTTCTTCATCAATAGAATTTAATACAGTGCCATTAGCAATAGTTGAAACTTTTTCAATGCTTACTCCTTCTAATGATGAATTATCATCAATTTCAGTAGCTGAAAGTGAAGAAATACTCAGAACACCATATATAATTATTAATCCCAATATCAATTTCCAATTTAAACCTATATTTTTCACCCCTTCAAAAGTTTTACTTTTTCAGAGATTTTAAAAATATATTTTTAAAAATCACTTAAAGGCAATAGAGTATATATAAAAATTAGTTTATAAAGTTATCTTTAAAATTAATTAAATTTGAGTATAAAAAAAGAAATAATTAGAAGAGTGAAATACTCTTCTATTTAATTGTTATTTTTGCATTTGTACTAGATGCCTCATACAACAAGTATTGCCCAGCATAAGAAATCTTAGCTGTGTATTTACCTTTTTTGGTAAGTTTAAGTTTAAATGTTGCTTGACCTTTCGCATTAGTCTTAGCGGTGTATATTTTACCGTTAACTTTTAAAGTTATCTTCTTACCAGCAGCTAAATACATTTTACCGTCAATGTTTTTGACAGTCGAAAGTGTTACTTTGTATTTTTTGGTTTTTGCAGTTGCTTTGTATGCTTTTGAAGATGCTTTAATGTAGGTAGGTTTTTTAACAATAATAATTCTATTTACCGCAAATGAAGCATTATTGTCTTCATCACCTAAAAATGCAGATGCAAATGTGTATACTCCAGCATTTTGCAAACCAATTAATTTATTGACAGTACCATTTTCATCAGTAGTGTACCAAGCCAATATACCATTGTATCCAATACCAACTGATTTGTTTACTAATGGATTGCCACTAGGATCAGTGAGACGCAGTGAGTAGTATCCTCCTTTTTCACCAGTTATGGCTTCACAAGAGTATTGAGTGTAATCTTCAGAAGTAATCACACTAGAATCAGTTACTTTAGCCATATTCTTTAATGAAATTGAGATATTGCATCCAAGCAAAGCATCTCCCCCTTCATAATTAATACATACTAATTTATCAGTAACATTAGAAATTGCAAAAGTACCTTTTTCATCGGTTGTAGTAGTATACTTTACACCATCAATAGTATATGAAATAGCAGCATTTGCAATAGATTCACCAGTACTAACAAGTAAAGTAGCAGTTATTTTACCACATTCAACAGTGATATTATCAAATTTAGTGCTGAATTCTTCTAAAAAGATTGAAGTTGCTTTGTAAACTGAATCATGTTTTTCATCACCAGAGTAAATCACAACGATACTGTGATTTCCAGCAGAAATACTATCAATAGTATATGTAGCATTTCCATTCACATCTAAAGAAACAACCACTCCAACACCATCAACAATAATACTAACATTGCCAGTAGCATGAGGAATATTAACAGTTACCTTCACATCTTCACCAACCTTAATATCCCCAGGCACCATGATATTTACTTCAGGAATTTCTTTTGAAACATTGAAATGAATACTTTCTACCTTAGGAAGATAATGATTATCACCAAGATATGCAACAACAACACTATGATTTCCAACAGAAATACTATCAATAGTATATGTAGCATTTCCATTCACATCTAAAGAAACAACCACTCCAACACCATCAACAATAACATTAACATTGCCAGTAGCATGAGGAATGTTAATAGACACAATAACGTCTTCACCAAGTTTTATTTCACCAATAGCAACATTTACATCAGGTGCTAATTTATCAACAGTGAATTGATTAGAGCAATTAGAATGCATATAGAATAAATTACCTTCAGAGTATGCAGATACAGTATAAGTATTAGCATTTAATCCAGATACAATTAATATAGCTTCACCATTTACAAGATTAAGAGAGTATTTTTTACCATCTAAAATTACTTCAACAGCAATTGATATATTTTCACCAGATTTAATGTGGATTTCTGCATTTTGACCAACGAGAATATTCTCAACCTGAATACTTAATTTAGGGTCAATTGGGAAATTATTTTTAACTGTGTTATTCACATTTTGATAAGTTACAGCAGAATTTCCAGTTAAAGCACTAGAGTGTAATATGTTATTAACTACAGTGTTATTAGTAGTAGATTTAAGATCTATAGCATATTCTGTTGTAGTAGAATTAATGAAGTTTCCAGTAATTATATTGTCATTTGAGTTTACAGTTACAAGATCTGATACATTATTTTCTGTGAATGTTGTGTTTTTAGCAGCAGATCCAACATTTACAGTAGTCAGAATAGTGTTTTTGGATGCAACAACATTTTTACCATTAATTGCTAATGAGTTAACGGTATTTCCAGTTAAAGTACATCCTTCGGTTGCAGTTAAAGCTCCTTCGGCAATATTGTTATTTTCTACTAAACTGTAAGTGCCGACACTCATTGATCCTCCGCCGGTAATGGTGTTGTTTCTGTATATGTTTTCGGTTGAAGTAGCGCCCCATTGATTGACAATTGCATTGCCTTTAAAGTTCAATATGCTGTTATTTTCAATAATGTTGCCTTGTCCGCATACAGTAATTCCGTACATGAATGGGGAAGCGGGAACTTGGGAGTTGATTATGTTGTTGGTGTAGTTTACAAATTGAGGAATTTCTCCAGATCCCACAAATATGTTGGAAGACAATACATTACCAGAAGATCCAGTAATTAAGAACTCATTATTGTCAAATGTTGCATATTTGCCGCCTTTACCTAAAACAACACAGCTTGAGCCAGTGCCGCCGTTTTCAAATTTTGAATTTTTAACGGTAGTGTAGTAGGCATTAGAGTGTATGGACAAGAATCCTGTACCTGCGCCAACACCGCTCATATTAGCTTTCATATAGATATCATCAACAGTTACGTAAGAAGCGCCTTTGATGAATAGATCGCCGTTAATAATGCTAATGCCTGTGATATTAGTGTGGTTTGCACCCTCAACAACATTGAATTTTACCCAGTTACCAGGATTTACTCCACTGTCAAATACAGCATCCCCAGTAGATGAAATAACATTTACAGGTGAGTTAATGTATACTGAGTAAGTATTACCTATAAATGGTCCCCGGAAGTCTAAAGTAGCTCCTTCAGGAGTAGGCAATAAGTATCCATTTTCATCAAAGTAGTTGAAGAATGTGGAATTGGTAATGACTCCGTCTAAAAGTCTGAAAGTAGTATTGGCTTCACCAGCATTAACCAATTCACTACCATTATAAGTAACAGTTACATTGTTAACATCAATTAAATCAGCAAATTCAACCAATTGTGATACTTTTCCATTAATAAGTGGCAAATCTTTAAATTCTTTATTATTTACTTTGATAGTTACATTACCTCCAGTAGCATTTGTAACAGATACAACAATGGTAGCATCATATCCTGCAAATACATTTGGAACATCAATAATTATTTCAGCCAGATATGGAGGGTAATTGTTTTTAATAACATTTCCATTACCAGACACAATAGTTGCAGCTGAATCGCCCCATAATTCATGACCATGCAAATTGTTAGTGGTTACATTAGAATTAATAGCATTTAATAGATATACTGAATATTTACCTTTAGTGAATATTTGATTATCCCTAATATCAAATGAATGATTCCCATTTATATTCTGAGCATAGCTTATACCATATAAATAATTATTTTCATAATAATCACCAATGCTTTGAGAGTAAACTGTGTTATTGTATACTTTAGCAAGAGTATCTTGGAGTTCTATTCCTGAAACTAAAGACCAGGAACTAGTATTAGTTGCTAAACCAGTTACATTAATTAAGTTATTGGTTACAGTAATATAAGATGCACCATAATAGTTTTGTGAGTAAATACCTAAAGTAGGACCGCGACTAATTGCGGTTAAAGTATTTCCGTCAACTAAAAGACCTTTGTACGGACCAGTTAATTGAATTGGATAAGCAGTGCCTGCACCGTTTGTACCTGCAGTGGAGTTAACTAAAATGTTGTTGCCCATTATTTGAGCATCGTTACAAGTGTATAAATCTACAACATTAGAGTAACCTGCACCGGTAGTTATGAAATCGGTTTGAGCAATAGTGTTTTTACTAATTAATAAATTAGTTACATCCTTAGCCATGATAGAATCAAGTGTTGGGTAACTTCCATAAGCACCAATTACATTAGTATTTATTCTTGCATTAGCAATTGTTACATTTTCACTGCCTTGAATACCAATAGCTAAAACTAAATCAGCATCAATGCCGGATTCTTCGTAATCCACATCACAAGCAGGCAAATTAGCATTTATGTTTCCACCAGTTACAACAACATTGGTTGAATCACGAACTTTAATAGCATATTGGTGATAACCAACACTTCCAATAGAATTACTAACAATGTCAATGACTATTCCGGATACGGTTAAGTTATCTACACCATTAGCAAATATTCCATATGCTTCACTATTTGCAACAGTTTCATAATTAATTTTTAATGCATTTAAACTTACATCATCTCCAGCAACATAAATAGCAGAACCAGAAATTCCATTATTAAGGATTAAAGTAAGATCCCTTAATGTAATATCCTGAGATACAACATCAAAAGTAATATTATTAAATATGCCCAATTTACCATAATTATTAAATGTCATTGGTGCTGTGAATGTTATTTTATTAATTCCTAAATCTTTAGCATTGAATGTGTCCCTGAAAGTTAAAGAATTGAATGGAATATCAGTGTACATGTATCCATCTTCATCAAAGAAGTCGAAGAAGTTAGATACGTAAATATTGTTATTGTTTCCGCTGACTTTTATAGAACCTGTTCCGAAGTTTTCTTCAAATAATCCTCCATTATCCCTGTATTTAGCAACCACATCATAAGTACCTTCATCTAACGAAATAACAAATTTGCCCTTTGCAATACCATTTGCAACTGTTAAATTGGCAAAAGAGATGTTATTAATGAATAATTCTATATTGCCTTGATTTACGATTGTTCCGCCATCATCAGTTACATTAATTACATAAGTTGGCCTATCCCCTTTTTTAACAGTGATATTTTCTAACTTAACATTAATAGTGGAAGATATCAAGTATATCATTTCACTTTGATTATCGACAGTGACTTTAATATATTTTAGGGTTAAAGGAACATTATAAACATAGCTGAATTCACCGGATTCTAATTTACCTTTAATATCGCCATTAGATGTTGAAATAGTTACATCACGAGGTATGCAAATTGGGTTTTCCAATTCTCCAACAGCAACTCCATTATTGTATGAATTGATATTGGCAGTAATTGTTACATTTTCACCAGCCACAATTTCAGTATCATTTGAAACTGTTAAAATAGCCCATCTGTTTAAAGTTACTTTATCTGAAACAAATCCTTTAGGTGAATCGTTAGTTCCCCACCAGTTATCATTTGCAGTTACTTTAGGAGTAGTATAACTAGTTACTCTTGAATAAATTGTATAATTTGAATTATCCAAGTTATTGATGAATACGGAATTTGCAATATTCGCAGTAGCAGCCCTGACATAAATGGCTCCACCACCAAGACCTTCAACAGAGTTATTTTCAAATAATGAGTTATAAACTGTTAAGGTTTCTTTAATATCCTCATATGAACCAACAAAACTTATCGCTGCTCCACCATGATTACTTGAAGCATCTTCACCTTTAGCAGTGTTAGAAACAAAGTTGCATGAAGTAATATTGGCTTTATTGGTGTTTACTATTTCAATAGCCCCACCTCCTGATCTTTCAACATGGTTTGAAGTGAAGTTGGAGTTAGAAATTAATAAATTATTCTTAGCCTGTTGTACGAAAATGGCTCCTCCGCCGAAATTGCCTGTACCTACAGCACTATTATTACTAAATACAGTACCTTCAATTATTAATTCAGGAGTTACACCTATTCCTGCATTTTGAGTGAATATTGCACCTCCATTTTCCTTAGCTTTGTTGTTTTCAAATATTGAATTCCTGATAGTTAAAATACCTGCGTTGTAAATTGCACCACCGTTTTTAGCGGAAGTGGAATTAGCAAAAGTACAATTTTCAATAGTTAAGTTTCCTGCATTTCCAATTAATGCACCACTTTCACCGGTAACATACCCATTTGCAAAGGTAACATTAGCTATGAAACCCTTAGCATCAGCTCCAAAGTATAATATCCTGTTGGCATTTTCACCATCAAATATTACATTACCAACACCAATTATAGTTAAGTTTTCACTTATATATCCTAAGTTGCCGGTTTTATAGGTGCCTGCTAAAACAATGATTTTTCCTTTTGAAGAAATTTCAATAGCATGTGCCAAGGTTGCAACAGGTTCTGCTTCACTACCTAAATTAGCATCGCTACCATCAGGAGATACATAAACAAATTCAGTGCCCAATGGAATTTTTGCAACAGCATCTTTATACGAAGCGGTAATATACTTATCATTTGCATCAATTGTGTAAGTTGTAGAAGCTTCACCATTTGCAACATCGACCTCTTCATTTAAGTTACCGCTACTAGAAGTGAATGTTACCTTTAAACCATCAGGCAATACCCTATTATAATTAACAACACTACCATCAGCATATACTAAAGAACTGAAAGCAGCATTAATTGTCACTTCATCACCAATTTGAGCATCAGCCGGATTAATATTAGCAGTTAATGCTATCCAATTTCCAATATCAATATTATCGGATACCTTATCACTAGGTTCGACATTGGTTCCCCAGAAGTTTTCATTAACATCTGCAACGTATGATTTATTATCGGCATAAATTGCTCCATTTACGTCACTGAGGATAATGGAATTAGTAATGTTTAGTTTATTCAATCCAGCAGCAGACAAAGGATTAGAGGAATTACTAACATGATATTTTAAATAGATTTCAGAACCATTATCGGCAACATTGTTTTTGAATACAGAATTATTAACAGATATTGCACCAGCAGAAGCATAAATTGCACCACCTTGACCAGGTCCCCCACCAGTAAGAGCAACATTGTTTTCAAAGTAACATCCATCAATATCCATAGAAGCATTATTGTTTACGTAAATAGCCCCGCCTTTACCTCCATAATAAGTTCCAGAGATGGCAGTGTTATTTATAAAACTACAATTTTTAACAATAGCCTTGCCTGATTTTCCTGTAGAATAAGCAGAAGAAGTACCACTTACATAAATACCAATACCCGCACTTCCACTTGAGGAAGTACCTTTATTTCTAAAGAAGTTTGAATTATAAACTTCAGCATTGGAACTTGAAATATATAACCCATATTTTAAGAAATTATCAGTAAAGTTACAATTATCCACATGTAACTTACCCTGATTTTTGACATAAATACTGCCATAACTAGTAGAAGTTTTATGAGCGGCATTGTCACTAAATACAGAATTAGTTACAGTTAAATCAGCACCATCTACATATATCAATGATTGGCGATATGTTTCACCACCATTTTTAGTGAAAATACAATTATCAGCAATTAAAGTCGCATTAGTATCCATACGAATAATGGAACCTGAATTAGACTCATTACAATTAGTGAATGTAATTCCAGAAATATGTAAATTACCAGATTTTACATATAATGCCCTACCTCCTTTACCATCAAAGATGACAGTGCCATTAGAAGATATGTATAATGCAGCAGTAGTTTGAATATTGTTTACAGCATAAGTACCTGCATTAACAATAATTTTACCACTTTTTCCTTCTCCTTGAGCTAATTCTACAGCTTTTGCTATGGTTTTAACTGGAGCAGCAGCACTACCGTTATTAGTATCATCACCAGCAATAGCATCAACATGAATTATTACGGAAGGAGGTGCATTATAAAGTTCCGGAATTTCAACTGTTAAATCTTCACCATTACTTAATTGGTAAGTGCCATCGTTATCAATAACCCAAACATCAGCAACCACACCATCAGGCAAACTATTAGATCCCCAATAATTATAATTTACATCATAGTCTCCCCCATCAGCAAATCCGGTACCGTAAGTATTGCCCCTAATGTTACAGTAGTTCATAGTAAACTCTTTATCAGGCGTTTTATATAATGCAATTTTAGGACAGGAATTGTTTGCAATTACTGAAGTTGTAATGTTTATAGAATGAGTATCATAAAAAATTCCATCCCCAGCAGCACCATTTGAATTCTTCAATACAGAATTATTAACAATTCTTGAATTTTTAATATTAAGATTGCCTGAAGATCTAATAATCGAATTTGATATGACATTACAATTTGAAATTGTAAGATTAGAGAAGTATGCGGTTGGTATGGATGATCCACTACCATATAAATAAACAATTCCCTGCATTTGGCCACTAGATCCCGAATATGTAGAATTATCAATTAAAATATTTTTAAGATTATAAACACCATTACCAGTTAAATAAATACCCCCAGTTCCAGCTGTGGCGCTAGATTTGAAATTAAGTATTTTTATGTTTTCAATGGTTGCAGCAGCTGAAGTATATATTTGGAATGCGCCAAATTTACTAGAGCAATCAATAAAAGAACAATCCCCCATATATAAGTCTTGGTTTCCACCAATTCTCATAGGAAGATTAAATTTACCTGCATTTACATCCTTAAATGTTAAATTTTTAAATGAAAGAGCAATTCCATTCTCAGATATTTTAAAAATACCTGCATTAGAAGAATTAGAAGTAATTATTACACCTTCTTGGCTTTCACCAACAAAAGACATGCTTTTTTTTGGAGAAACTACAACATTTTCGGAGTATAATCCATTTTTTATAAAAATAGTTTCCCCACCAGTAACTTTATCCGAGTTAACAGCAGCAGAAATGGTTTTATAAGGATTATCCTCAGTCCCTTGTTCATCATTACTTGTTGAAGAACTATCAACATAGATAGTGTCTCCACTCGCACTTACAACTTCCCCACTATAATCACTGGTTAAGTTAGTATCGTGCGTAATATCTTCTGCACTAACCGTACCGATGCAAAATACCATCAATACGAATAGAACCATACAAATAAACGTATTTTTATCCAAACTTTTCATCCAATCACTCGATTCAATGATTTTAAAAATTATGAAGCCCACATAAGAAAAATTAAACTGAGCTTTATATGCTTTAAATTATAAAAATAAAGCCAAATATCAGGAAAAAGTTTTTAGTAAAAGACTTGTTTAAAGTGAAATCACCTAAGTTTTTGAAAGTGTCTAAAAAGCAATACTATCAAGTTAAGGTTTTTTAGATTTTTAAAATCCCTGGCTTTTGCTTGTTTTACAATTTTTGTTCCAATTTTTATCTTTATCTCTTTCTACATTTGTTTGTGCAGGTATTTTCGTTGCTACAAGTTCTTTTGAGCCGATTTCCATTATTTCTTTTATTACTTGTTGTATTTCGTCTTGGTTGTTTGTTAGGAGTCTTGGTAGTTGGTCTTTGATTTCTCCGATGAGTGTGTTGATATTGGAGTGGTATTTGTAGGCGTATTTTGCTGTTTCTTTTGGTTTTCTTGTTATTTTTTTAGTTCTGCATAGTTTTTTATTCCTATTAGTAGGTTTAGTAGGAATATGTGGCTGTAAAAGTCTTGTTCCATTATGGTTAGTCTTCTTCCACTGAATTTTTCAATGTATAATTTGTTTTTTTTAAACATGTCATAATCGGTTTCTACTTTCCATCTTTCACCATTATTAATATGCTTTAATTCTTCGGATGTTGCGATTTCTTTTGGTAAAATTGGTTAAATAGTATTTTCTGTTTCTCCAGTTTTTAATTTTACTTTAATTAATTCTGAACTTGAATACCTTTTTTTGTTTTCGGGTGTTCGCCAAAAGTAATTTTTTTGATGCAAATTTTTCTTTGTTTTTGAATTGAAGTAGTTTTAATCAGTTTCAAAAATTAATTTTAGATTTTTGGCGGACACCCTTTCTTGCAATTTTTTTTAGTTCTTCGTCGTGGAAATTTTTTTTATTTTTGCATTATTACAAGCTTATATCCTAATATTATCATGATTTTTTTCTCCATGCCCATTTTTTTGTTGTCTTTTTTTTGAATGTAGAGTGTTGGCAGAAATTATTGAGATTTAAATATTATTTAATTTTTAACCTATTTTCCTATTTTTATTAAACTTTGTTCAATTTTAATTCGTGAAAATTTTTTTCCATAAATTCATACTTTTTTTATATTGGCCTTATAATTATGAGTATTTTAATCTAATTATTTGTAAAAATTATTAATATTTAATTTTGATACTTTATTACTTATTATTCTAGCTATAAGTTATTTAAATCTATTTATATTAGAAATAACTAATATATAATTAATTATAGTTAATTCTATAATTATTTAATTTAATATAGGAGTTTTTAATTGATATGATTTTGGATAACTATATTTTGAGCGAAAAAAGTAGGGAAATTGAAGAAATGGAAGATGAATTTCAACTTATGTATCTTGCATCAACAATCGTTGATGGTGCGTTTAATTTCTTTAAAATCAAACGAAAAATTTCCAATGTTGGAAAACCACCTTTTGACCTCAAAGATATGATAAAACTAATTTTTTATGGATATATTAATAAAATAACAAGCACTGTGGAGTTAGCTTATAATGCAAAGTACAATTATTTGTATAATTTAATTTCACATTTTATAGAACCAAGTGACAGAACAATACGAGATTATTGTAAGTATTTTTCAACAAATTTACCAATTAATTATGAGTTTTATTCTGATTGTAGCCAATAGAATTGGATTAACTGATTTTGAACATATTGCAATTGATGGAACAATAAAAAAAATGCTTACAATTCTTCATTCAATATAATCAAAGAAAAAGATATTATTTTATTAATAAAGCATTATTTGGTCGAAGAATTAACAAAAGATGAAATTAAAAAGCTTAGAAGAACCGTACGAAAATTTTTAGATGATAAATCAAAATCAGATAAAGAAAAAGTTGAAATTCTTTTTTTTATTGGTGGCAGTTGTTGGACTATTCTGGACAGGTATCGTTAGCTTTGAATGATCATGATGCTCGACTGATGAAAGTTAAAGATAATGGACAAAAGTATCCTAAATTTTCATTTAATATTCAATTGGGAACTGATACGAAATCGAAGTTAATATGTGGAGTTAATGCAGTTCAAAATCCTACGGATCATTATCAAATTCCTGCATTAATGAATCAAATCCTCGTTAATCTAAAATTACAACCCACAAAAATTAGCGCGGATACAATCTATTCAACACTAGCAAATTTACAATATCTCGAGGAATTAGGTATAACTGCTTTAATTCCAACAAAACAGTAAAATAGAGAGAATTCAGGTAATATGCCTGACAATCCATTTGCTATAGATTATTTTGTTTTTGAGGAATATAAAAATGTTTTTATTTGTCCCAATAATGAAGAATTAACTCTTGATGGAGCATATCCTGCCCCACAAAAAAAAGGAGGAGGAAATAAAATCAAATTAGTCTATTCAAACTACCTAGCCTGCAAAAATTACAAATATAAAGTGAAATGCTATACAACCAACCATAGAGCAATAACAAGGTACGTCCACGAAGTTACATACAAAGTTGAAAGATTAATGTCTACTAAAGATGGAATAAAAGACTATAAATTACGTTCAAAGACTGTAGAAGCACATAACGGAACTTTCAAAAGAATTTACAACTATGATTATCTTCCAATAGTTGGTTTAAAAAGAGTACAAAACCAAATGTTCACAATCGTAGCATCATACAACCTAATAAGATTGTTTAATCTTATTAAAGAGAATAAAATGGATTTACATTCAGTCATTAGTGCAATAAAGTTCATATCACTAACTTAAAAAAAATATTGAAAAAAAGCTAAAGGATAAAATGAAAAATGTTCAAAATCTAATAATTTCTGCCAACACTCATGTACTTGTTTTTCCACGGATTAAATAGTATGAATTCAAATGTTTTTTTTGTTTTTAACATGATTTTCTGTGGAATATATAAGTAATCTATCAATAGCATGTGATTACATTATTCATATTAATTTTGTTTTTTACATCATCTAAGTGTCTTAATGCTAAATGTTATTTCATTTACGGTTTGATTTTCAATTATTGATGATATTACAAAGTCCATTTTTGTATCGACTGTGCAAGAGATTCTTGCATTTGCAGCAAATGTTTCAACTTCATTATTTGGTGGAACTCCCATTTCTTCACGTGCTTGTGGATGATCAGGAATTTCAACATAAGGATCCATCTGTTGCCAAAAAACATGAAAATCCTTTAAAAGTTTCCATTTCTTCTACATTGTTGTATATTTCCATCATAACTCCGTCATTCATGTCTATAATAGACTTTAGGGTTAATTATATTGCATTCTATCACAAACACCAGAACCTGTTATCTTCATAAGAATAATCACCTGTTTGACTCCTTAAATACCTTATTAACTTCATTAAATTTTGTTTTCTTACGATTAAATAAAGGAAATTTAATTGCAGTTTCTAAACTCCATTTTCCACTACGAACAAAAGCATTATCACTTAATATAATATTTTTTCATCAACAATAATTATTATAAAATTTGCTAAAAAAAAATTTGAAAATTCATATTCAAAAACCATCAAAGATCACCACCCAAAAACAACAATTCTCAAATAAAAAAAATAATTTTATTAGATAATAATACTTTATAATTAAATAATATATAATATTAACTATAAATAATACTTAAAAATAGATATAAATAAATTAACACCCAATAAAATAAAATTAAAATAATAATACATAGATATAAGTAAAATAAACAAAAATTAACAAAAAACAAAAATCAGAAAAATCTCTTAACTTGATAGTACTGCAAAGTTCTAAAAAATTACTTAATAAAAGATTTTTTCCCAGAATATCAAAAAATTCCTATGGTTCCTTAAAAAGGAATTTAAAGGAAAATTAACAAGAACTAACAATAATTCTGAAATGTACTTCCACACAACACTACCAAAAGCTGAGAAAAAATGATATAGGACTAAAAATGGAGTATTTAATCAGATATCCAACAGAAAAAATGGCTGGATGAAAAAAATAAAATCCCAACTAACAAAATGACAAATCCATATTAATTATAAAAAATAAAGGTAAATATTAAAAATTTGATAATTATTAAATAAAACAAGTTTTTAAAATATCTGTAAAAAAAGTTTACAAAAAACAAGACATTATGCTTGTTTTTTGTTTAAATTTAGTTTAATTAATTTTTAGCAATCTTATTTCTTGCGTTCTTTGATTCTATATCCCATAATTAGTAATACTAATATAACTACAATCATTGCAGTAATTTGAATGTAATTTGTATTTTCTGTTTCAATATTTTTGGTCACTTCATATGATTTTTGATTATTAGAATCAACTTGGCCACCGAAACCTGCGCCACTAGAAGATAAAGAAGCGCTAGCAATATCCATATTTGAAGAACCATGAGAATAATGTGTTGAATTTAAATCACCATTATGTAATTGTGAATTACTATGATTTAGGTTATTTCCAATAACATCAGTTTTATGGCTATTATTTCCAGTAAAAGAATTACCCCCATTATCTAACCAACCTAATCCTAAACCATTTCCTTTAAAAGGACTATTTAAATAATTTTTCAAACTATTAGGATATTCATTACTACTCATTTTACGAACAGGTTTGGAACCATCAGTATTATTCATAACTAGATTTCCAGTACCGCCAATAATAGTTACTGCACGATTACCGCCATATTTTCTACCATTCAATATATTATTAGCAACAATGGAATCACTAACAGTTGATCCACTACCACCTTTAAGTGCAACAGCATAATCACCATTAATTGAAACATTATTATATTGAATATTATATTTATGATTACCATTAGTTTTTTGAGAATAACTCACACCATAAACATTAAAACCTTTCTCAAACTTATTTACAGTACTAACAATGATAGTATTATTCATAATTTTATCATTAGAATCTTGTACTTCAATTCCAGCAACTAAAGCCCAACTATGTTTACTAGCAAATCCAGTAACATTAATAAAATTACTAATAATATCAATTTGAGTTTTACCATAATAATTTTGAGAATAAATCCCAATATTCGGACCATTACAATAACTACTAATATTATTAAATGCAATTAGGATATTTTCAGCTTGACCAGTTACTTGAATCGGATAAGCAGTACCCTGCGCCTCTTTACCACCAGTTGTGCGAATATGAATATTATTACCATAAATTACAACATTATTAGATAAATACAAATCTAAACCATACAAATAATTAACATCACCTTTCTTTGTAATGTAATCATTTTCAATAATTTTATTATTTTCTATTGTTGAGTTATGGCATGCATAAATTAATACAGCATCTAATGTAGGTTCTCCTTGAGCAAAACCATTAACAACACAACGAATATAATTATTAGATAGTCTTAAACCATGACAGGAATCCGCAGCAAATGCGGCTACTGAATCCATACTAATTCCACCATAAATTTCAGCCATCCAATTAACTGCCCTCAAAGGAAGAGAACAATCAATTGTATTACCCGAAACAATAGCATCACGAGTATTAGTTAAAACAACACCATAATTATAACCTTCTTTTAATGCATTACCATACATCTTAACAGTATTATTAACTAATTTAACATTAAATAAATCTCTATTTAATCCATTTGAATAAATTCCAAACCCAGTGATATTTTTAGGCACATGATAATCAATATTAACATTATAAACAGTGACATTATCCCCATTAATTAATACACCCGCATAATCATTATCACTAAATTCCTTATTTAAAACAAAATTTAAATTAGTTAACAACACACCATTAGCTTTTATATTAAAAACTGTATTGTTAAACAATGTATTTCTACCAGTAATCTTAGTATTAGGAGAATCAATAGTAATCACACCTTTGTCAGTGAACTTACCACTAAAAGTTATAATTTTCCCACCATACTCCTTTATCTCATTCAGTTCATGATGCAGGTAAATGGGAAATTCCAGGCGGTAAAGTTAAAAAGTGTGAATTTTTTGATGATGCTTTAAAAAGGGAATACCTAGAAGAAACAGGTTTGGAAATTGATGTAGATTCATTATATAATGTTGTTAGAAATGATTATACTGCATGTAAAACCAATGAAGAAGTTAAATCAATCCAGTTGATTATGAAAGTAACATGCCAAAGTGATGAAGTTACTATTAGTAAAGAGCATGATAAGCATGGGTGGTTTAGTAGGGATGAAATTAACGAAATGATTGAAAATGATTTACTAACTCCTCCTGCTGTAAATGCATTTAAAAAATGATGAAATTATTTTTCATGAGAAAACAAAATATATTAAGGTTGTTTATAATTAAATTATGGAAATTTTCCCATTAATTTATAAAAGTAATTCTAATAGGTTGTTTAGATTAATACATAATTGAACATATAATTTTCTCAATTATTTCATGATTTTTTTTGTTTGATAATATGTGTACTAAAATAATCTTTATTATCGAATTTCTATTAACTTAATTTTATAAAATAAAAAATTTAATCAATATCTAATATCCTTGAGGCGTTTTCAAATAAAATTTGTGATTTTTCTTTATCAGTTAAATCAAGTTTATTAAAGTATTCCATTTCACTTGCAGAGTCCCACATTGGATAATCAGTACCCCAAAGTACTTTTTCACTTCCATATGCATGGATTAAATCAACCGCTTCAGTTGATGTTAAATTATATAAGCTTGAACTTAAATCAACATATAAATTAGGCGTACCGGCTAATTTTGCAGTTGCTTCTTTCCAAATACTCCAACCTGCAAAATGAGCTCCAATGAATGTTATGTTTGGAAATTTTTCTAAAAATGCTTTAATCTGTTCAGGATTTGAGTAATTATATCTAAAATCTCCGCAGTGAACAAGCATAGGCACATTGGCTTTGTCAATTATCTCACCTATTTTAAATGCACGGTCTTCATCCATAGCGAATAATTGAAAATCCGGATGAAGTTTAACACCTTTTAAGCCTAATTCTATTAAATAATCAAAATCTCCCTGTAAATCTTCACTATCTGGGTGTAAGGTTCCAAATCCAATGAATTTGTCAGGATGTTTGTTAACTGATTCAGCTATAAATTCATTAATAGATTTAACTTGTTTTGGGGTTGTTGCAACAGAATGAACTAAATAATGGGTTACTCCAACTTTTGCCCCATCCTCTAGTAAACCATCTACTTTACCGTTTAATGACATATCTAAATCATAAAACTCTCTGATTCCCCTCACTGCTTTATCTGCTATTTTTTCTGGGTAAATATGACAATGTGCGTTTACTATTTTTTTCATATTATTTAACCACCTTAAGATAATTTTACTTGTTTATAACTAAAATATTTATTTGTATAAATGTATATATTAATTAACATGAAAGTTGATAGATGTCCAAATTGCAATAAGATTATTTCACCTCAGGAGACTGTTTGCAGTAATTGTGGTGCTAAATTGGATAACCGCTCTGTAAAAAGAATCAATTCTATTTATCATAGGAGCAATGTTGCGACTTTTGCCTATTTAATTATTTTTTTAATTGCAGCATTAATTTATTCATTTTTTAATTGGGTTTTGTCTGTAGTTGTCGGTGTAGGATTATTTATTATATTGGTGTATTTTATATTTGTTAGATAATACTATTTAGATGAGTATCAACCGTTAATACAATTTTTCACCAGAATACAAGTTTTCTTTACTGTATATTCTAATTAGCCTGTCAATTAAATCATCATACATTAATCTATGACCTACTGCTCCACCTTGGGGTGTTTGAACATTATTTAGGGATTTATCTGCATATTTTCCACAATTATTTATTATATACCACATGCCATGAGGTGTGTATATGAATAATTCACCTTCACTAGCTCCATTTTTAAAACTATCCTGAGGGTCATATATCTTAGTAGAGTGAACTGCCAGTCTGGATAAGTCTTGTTCAGGTCTTGTTCCGCTTTTTTCAAATAACATTTTTAACCATTCGTAAGATTGATCAATTAGGTTTACTTTTTTAATCGGATCTTTAAATGCTTCTTTTACTTTATTTTGTCTTTTTTCTAAAGTGTTTGTTATTCCAAGAATTTCTTCAACTTTTGACACATTCTTTTCAAGACATCTCCATCCTTCAGGCCTTCCAGTTACTTCTACATTGCCTTCTACAAAGTCATTTCTTTTAAATTTTCTGAAATAGGGTTTTACTTTTTCAAATTCTTCGTCAGGTGTTCTTTTATTTAATCCGTAAAGATAACCGTACTCATTAGTGTCATAGCATTTTGTTTCAAGTTTCAAATCTTCATCTGCCATGTTGTTATTTAAATTTTAAAATAATATAAATCTATTGTAGAATGAATGAATTTTATCATTGTCAATTAAATTTAATATTTTTATTAATTTTAAGTTATTTTATTTAGTTCAATAATCATTTTAAATTTTAGTAAGCTATTTTTATATTGAAAACAGATATAACAATATGGTTAAAGTAAGTATTTTAGGGTCAACTGGAGTTATAGGTAAAAATGTTGCATTTACTCTTGCACGTGAAGACACAGTTGATGAAATTGTCATGTTTTCAAGGCCTGAAAGTCTTGAAAGAGCAAAAGGGGAAACCTATGATATGTATGATGCATTAGCTGCCCGTGATATTGATTGTAAGCTAACCCCATCATCAGATTTTAATGACATTGCTGGTTCGGTCATTGTATTGATTGCAGCTGGAATTCATAGGGAAAAAGGAATGAAAAGATTAGACCTTGCTATTCCAAATGCAAAAATCGTTAAGTATTATGCTAAAAAAATAGCGGAATATTCTCCAGAGTCTATAATACTGGTTGCAACAAATCCTGTTGATGTCATGACAACAATTGCACTTAAAGCATCCGGATTTAAAAAGAGTAAAGTTATTGGTGTCGGAAACCACTTAGATTCTTTAAGATTAAAAAATTATTTCTCAAGACAAATAGATATTAACAGTTCTGAAGTCCACACTAGGGTTATTGGAGAACATGGGGATCATATGGTTCCACTTTTAAGCTCAACAACCATTGGAGGTATTCCACTTAAATATTTCGTTGAATATGTTAATCTGGACATTACGGGACTTGTAGACCAGCTAAAACGTGCTGGAAATACAATTATTTCTAAAAAAGGAGCAACAGAATATGGTCCTGCTTTTGCTATTTCAAATTTAATGTCAACTATTATCACTGATTCTCATAGAGTTTTAACAGTTAGCAGCTTTTTAGACGGTGAAATTGAAATGGTTGAAGATGTATCTTTAGGTGTTCCGGCGGTTATTACTAAAAACGGAGTTGCTCTTATTGTTCAAATTCACATGAACGACATTGAGAAAAAAGAGTTTTATGAAGCGGCACATACGGTTAGAGATGCAACATGTGAAGTTTTAAAAGAGCTTGATTTAGGTGATTGAGTGAAACTTGTTGTTCAAAGAGTTACTTCAGCCAGTGTGGAAGTTGAGGGGAAAATAGTTGGCGAAATTGATGAAGGTTTAATGGTTTTAGTGGGTTTCGGTGATATGGATACCACTAGGGAAGCTGATTATTTAGCTCGCAAACTGGCTAAATTAAGAATTTTTGAGGATGAACATGGTAAAATGAACAAATCTGTCATGGATATTGGAGGTAAAGTTTTATTGGTACCACAATTTACTTTATATGCTTATACAAAGAAAAATAGGCCTTCTTTTCATAAGGCTCTCTCATCTGATAAGGCAACGGAACTATTTGATTACTTCACAGATAGATGTAGTGAATTAATCGGTGTTGAAACGGGCATGTTTGGGGAATTTATGAAAATTAATTTATCAAATAATGGTCCTGTCACCATTCTTTTAGAAAAAGAATTTAATTAGTAACAAATTAAATACAAATATTTAAGAACATTTATTTCAATATATTAATTTATATAATCATGGACGTAAAATTCAATGACAAGTGAAACACCAAAATCAAGTGAAATTAAAAGATTAACTTCGCCTTTAAAGTTTGAAGGATTGAAAGCTTATGATAGTTATGGAAAACCGATTAAATATAGTGAAACCTTGTCTGACGTTAGATTAACTGTTGAGCCAAAAAAAGGTATTTTAACAGACGATGAAATTTTACAATATGCTCCACTATCAAAAGCGGCTTCACAAGTAAGACTTAAAAGAAGTTTTGGTGATACTCAAGATGTATTATACTTACATGAGAGTATTCCTTGGATTTTAGGATTATATTATGTAATTTTAATTTGTGTAAGTATTTCCATTATATTCGCAAAAAATGCAATATTAATGGCAATTTTACTTATTCTATTTATTATCCCTTTAATCTATTTATATCATATTTTTAAATTAGATAAATATGTGGAAGCTCAAACCAAAGGCATTGCTTCAACTTCTAAGACATATAAAAAAGATACGAATAAAATTGAAGTGGATGAAATTGTTGGACTTGAATCTCTTAAAGAATATGAAAATGAAATTAGTAATTTGAATGTTTTATTTAGTGTCAAACAGGATGTTGTTCGCAATTTAATTAAAAAACGATTTGAACCTCCTCAAATTACTCATGACAAATTTATCAGAATTATTGATAATTGTGAAAAGTTATTTAATATTCAATCAAATGCTGCATTAAATATTATTAATTTTGCTGCAGAAGATACTCCAAGAGTTAGGGGTGAAATTAATAATAAAATTGATGCTATGAAAAGAATCATCAATCAAATTGAAGATTTGACAAATGAATTGGTTATTAATATCAGTTCTGATGAAAACTCAAAAGATGATGTTGATGATTTATTAGATGATATGGAAATTTTAATAGATTCTGTCAAAGAGTATTAGGTGATGATATGACTAAAAATTGTCCAAAATGCGGAAAACAATTGCCTGAAGATGCAAAATTCTGCATGGATTGCGGATATAGTATGGATGATGAGCAAAGTAAATTCAATTCTAATTTGTTTTCAAATGGTTCAATATTTATTATCTTAATCGCTATTGTTTTGGTTATTGGTGGAATACTTATTTTAACTTCATTTGCAGATGTAGATGACCATGATAATCAGGATGTTGGTCATGTTGATTTAACAGTAACTGAAGTTGGCGGATGGGATAATAATGACAGTGATTCAAAGGCAAGCTACACATTATATGCTAATGCTATATTTAATAGTGTTCCAGATGATATTGATGGATATAATGTAAAAACTTCGTATTATGATTCAAATGATACGGAAATTGGTCATGATATAGAAACTTTAGAAAATATTTATTATGAATCTGAGTTTTCAATTAGTTTTGGATATTATACAACCTATAAATTGCCTAATCCTGACCATGTGACTGTAGAAATTATTAAAGATGGTAAAGTTATTGATACTTTTAGAGAAAAAGTTGATAAGAATAGTATAGATTTTTTAAATTAGTAGGTGATAAAAATGGCTGAATTCTCACTTGATGTAGATGGAATAAAACAAGATGTAGAAATTTCTTTAAATGAAGAAAAAGGAAAATTAGAAAATTCTAATCTTAAAAAACAAGCAAATGATAATGCAGGAGCAATATTTGAAACAGACTTAGACAATCCTCAAGCAAGAGAAAGTATTTTAAAACCATTAGATAATTTTGGTTTAAATGAAATGTCAAGATCTGCTTCACACAATGAAATGCTATCAACAAGATTTGTTGATTTAACAAAAGGTGGAAAAGATGCTGACAATATTGGAGATCAATTATTGGAACTTAATAAACAAATGAAAGATTTAGATCCAAGTAAAGTTGATTTTGCTAAAAAAGGTGTTTTAAGTAATTTCATGAACCCAGTTAGAAAATACTTTGCAAAATACCAAAAAGCGGAAGTTGCAATTTCTGAAATTGTAGAATCTCTTGATAAAAGCAGTAAAGTATTACAAAATGACAACACTACCCTTTTAAATGAAGAAAATTATTTAAGAGAAGTTACAAATAAATTACTTGCTGATATTGAACTTGGTAAGCAAATGGACCAATCAATCGAAGCTCAAATTCAAACTGCTGAAATTGAAGGAGTATCAGAAGATAAAATTGCATTTGTTCGTGAAGAAATATTATTCCCATTAAGACAGAGGATTATGGATATGCAGCAAATGATTGTTGTAAACCAACAGGGCATTGTTTCTTTAAATGTTATAAGACGTAACAATAAAGAATTGATTCGTGGAGTCAACCGTGCTAAAAATGTAACCATTTCAGCTTTAAGAACTGGTGTTATGGTTGCAAGCGCATTATATGACCAGAAAATTGTTATGGATAAAATCAATATTTTAAATCAAACAACTGAAAATATCATTGAATCAACTTCACATATGCTTAAAGAACAAGGAAGTGAAATTCAAAAACACAGTGCTGAGACTATGATTTCACCTGAAGTTCTAAAAACTTCTTTTGCAGAAGCTATTCAAGCTATTAATGATGTAAGTACTTATAAAGTTCAAGCATTACCTCAAATGAAGGAAACAATAAATATGTTTAGAGACATGGCTCAGGAGGGTCAAAAAGTCGTTGAGAAAATTGAGATATCTAATAATAATTTAATTGAATAATATGAATATATTCGAAAAATTTTTAAAATCGTGGTGGGTTATTCTTTCATTTATAATGTTTATAAATGGTTTTGGATTTATTTACATAGGCTCCAAGCATAATAATAAGAATTGGATTATTGAAGGAATAATCTATGAAATGCCATGGTTTTTCCATGTTATTTATCTAGTAATTTATGAATTGCCACCATATTTCACTGCAAATCCAATTTATGAGGTATTCCTATTTGCTTTTTTGATTATGTTTGTTGGAATTATAAGGTCATTTTGGGTTGCGATTAAACTTTGGAATGTATATGATAATAATGAAAAATATGCATTAAATCCAACTGAGTTAAAAAATCCAAATAAAACTAAAGGAAACAATAATTATTCTACTATATTTTCATGTTGCTTATGTGTTATTATAATATTTTTAATATTTGCAATCAGTGCTATTTTATGAATTTTAGAGGATGTCATGTTTAGAAAAATGAGAAGAAAAGGTCAAGAGATCACAGAAAGTGAATGCATTGAAATATTAACTAATCAACCTCGTGGAGTATTGGCTCTTTTAGGTGATTATGATTATCCTTATGCAGTTCCTATGAGTCATGTATATGTTGATGGTAAAATATACTTCCATGGGGCTATGGAAGGACATAAAAATGATGCTATAAGGCATTGTGATAAAGTTTCCTATTGTGTTGTGAACAATGGAGTTTTAAATGATGATTGCTGGTCTTATACATTTAAAAGCGTTATTGTCTTTGGAAGAGTCAGAATATTGAAGGATAATGATGAAAAAATTGAAAAATTAACCTGTCTTGGAGATAAATTCAACAAGGCACATGAAGAAACTGCTGATGAAATCAGAAGACTATTGGATAAAACTGAAGTCTTTGAAATTACTATTGAGCATATGAGCGGTAAAATAGTTGAAGAAAATTAAACGGGGTTTATTATGATTGGAAATGATTGGGATTTGGTTTTAGATGATGAATTTAAAAAAGAATATTTTAAAAATATTAAATACTTTGTTGATAGTGAATATTCAAATAAAAGCATTTATCCTCCATATGATGAGATTTTCAATGCTTTTAAACTAACTCCACTTAGTAATGTTAAAGTGGTTGTTTTAGGGCAAGACCCATATCATGAAGCAGGTCAAGCTCACGGTCTTGCTTTCTCAACACCAAAGGGCAGGCCAATTCCAAGATCTCTTAAAAATATTTTTAAAGAAATCAATGCTGAATATAATTGTCCGATTCCTGAATCTGGTTGCTTGGAATCCTGGGCAAAACAAGGGGTTTTTTTACTAAATACTGTTTTGACAGTTGAAGAGGGTAATGCTAACTCCCATAGTGAATGCGGATGGCAAACATTTACTGATAATGTAATTAAAATATTAAATAAACAAACACAACCTATTGTATTTTTATTATGGGGAAAACAAGCTGAAAGGAAAAAGGAATTAATAACTAACTCAAATCATTTAGTTTTGATAACTTCACATCCCTCTCCATTTTCTGCAAGACGTGGATTTTTTGGGTCTAATCATTTTAAGTTAGCTAACGAATTTTTAAGTGAAAATGACGTAGATGAAATTAATTGGGAGCTTTAAGTCATTACTCCAAAATTAATTCCGTTATTTCCAACAGATATAAAAGAATGATGTTCATTATAACCACTGCGTGGATAGTCGTTTCTTTGTGATTCAATTCCATGTACAATTTTGTAGTTTTGATATTCTTTGTTTAAAATATCATAAAACTCATCATGAGAATATTTTGAATCAGAAACGCTTTTAACTACTTCTTCAACGGTTTTTGTAATGTTAGTTCCTCTCCATGTAATATAATAGAACTCTTCACCTGCTGAAAACCATAATTTTGAATTATTTTTTCCATCATGCCGGTCATAGTTAGTGAAATGAACTGCATCACGGCCATCTACTTTTACTTTTTGTGCATGGTTATGTTCAAGGAAATATCCATATAACTCCATTATTGAGGGGTTAACATATCTTATTGTAAATTCATCAATATCTTCGCTGTATTCATACATATTAAAGTCACTGCTATAAGGATTTTCATATTTTGGAGGTATTTTAAATTCCTCATATCCGACAGTCGAGGTTGTCCAATTTGATGAATCAATTGCACTAACTGCATTCATTAATATGAATAATACTAAAAGAAAAATTAAGATTCTTCGAAACATGATAACAATTTATGATTATTCTGTATAAAATATTTTTAGATAACAATATCATAATCGGTTTTTCTATTATCTCTCATTCTTGAGTCCATATCAACTAAATCATAAACTAGGGGGTTTGCCATAACCATTGTCCATATTTCATAAGTAGTTTGGATGAACTCCTCATTTAGTTTAATATGACCATTAACAATAGGGCATTTGTATGGAAATTCGCTGTCATCAAAAATTAAGTGAAAAACACCATTTTTATCTAAGTGAGGTATTAATGGAAATGTTCTACATTGAATTGGTCTAATTGATCTATCACATTTTGGAGGATTTCTACATTTAACTAAATAAATTTTGCCTTTCCAGGAATGGGGATATTTAATTTCAGATGAATCAATATAATACAGGTCAAAATCAGAGCTATCTTCATACATCAATTCTTCACCAGGAAGCAGATATAAAGCTAGTTCTTCGTTTCTATAGTCTTCTGAATCATAAACACAGCATATTTCCCCACATAATTTTCCGCAGTCAAAATTAACAGGAGAGACTTTATCAAGTTTTTCATATATCCTTTTAATTGATTTTTTCATTTTACTAGCTGTAATTTCCATATTTTTTTAATTTATTTTAAATATTTAAATAATTTGTTAAATCATGTTCTTTTGGAAACATGGGGATATTTTTTTGTTTTGATATTGGATTCATTTAAGTGAAGTATGAATATTTTTAGATTATCAGTTGATTTTTCTAATTTTATTTAAATATTAGATTATAATTATAATTATTAAATATATTATCATATTATTTTTTAAACATAAAATTCTAAATTATATTTTATGATATATTGAATATATAAAATTCAAATCCCACAAGTTTTTAAATGAGTATTAATTAAACAAAAATTTTATATATATATTATTTATATAATAATGAACATGATTTAAATAAATTGTTTTTTGTTTAAATCTAAGATTGTAATATGTTAATATCAATTATTAACATAGAGAAATCTTTAGGTTGAAATGAATAATATATTTTACTAAAAATATAGTTTCTCATTTGCAATTTAAATATAATTTAGAGAAAGGTAGTATATTATATATTTAAGAATAAGTCTAATTGGATTAAGCTAAATTTATTTTAAGAATTTAGACAGAATCACCATTGATTTATTTAAAATTAAATGTATATGAAATTCCTATCTAAAAAATAAGGAGTTAAAAAAAAGAAGAAAAAATAATTATATTACTATTAATGCTTTCATTATTTTTAACCATTTCTTCAGTATCTGCATTAGACACAGATGATACTGTGATGATGGAAGATAATAATCTAAATTCTAATGATGCTATTAGTAATATTCATGATGATGGATTCAATAGCGGCAGTGTTGATAAAACATCTGATATTGGTACTGACCCAAGTGAAAACATCATAAATACTAATGAAAATGCTATTCTTAATAATAAAACAGCCTCTTTTGAAAATGATTCAACAAACACTATTGAGCATAGTATTAATAAAATGTTAAAATCAGGTCCATCAAGATCAGGCAATACATTTTATATTAGTTCTAATGGTAACGGTACTGGTTCGTCTAGTAGTGATCCAACAAATTGGACTAATGCATACTCAATTGCTCATGATAATGATAAAATTTATTTCCTTGATGGAACTTATATTCTTGAGAATATTAATATAAATAAAAATTTAGTTCTACAGGCTATAAATGGTGGAAGTGCAATAATCAATGCTAATGGCATAAATAGAGTATTTTCAATAGGTTATAATAAAAATATTATTATAAATGGTTTAACATTTATAAATGGAAAAACTACTGGAAATGGAGGAGCAATATCTTTTAATTCAGGAAATCTTACTATAATTAATTGTAAATTTTTTAATAATAGTGCAGATGGTTCAGGTGGGGCAATATACCTCAGATCTGGAAATTTGAATATATCTAATACAAGTTTTATAAATAATTATGCAAATGAAGATAATGGTGGAGCAGTACTGGCAGATAATATTCGTATTACTCATTCTAATTTCACCAATAACGTTGCAGATGGTTCAGGTGGAGCTATAAGAGCTTATTATAATTTAATCATATCTGATTCTATTTTTACTAATAATACATCTATAAAAGGTCAAGGTGGAGTTTCATATGCTAAAAATACTACTGTAAATAATTCTGTTTTTGTTAATAATACTTCAATAAACGGTGGAGGAGCAATATATTCCAATGTTGAATACTTAATTAACAATTCTGAATTTATTGGTAATAAAGCAAACAGCGATGGTGGAGCTATTGCATCATATGACACTGGTCGCATATTTAATTCAAACTTTACTAATAACTCTGCTACATCAAATAGCGCTGGAGCAGCATATGCTAGAATCAGTATTGAAATTGTTAATTCAAACTTCAACAACAACTCTGCTACATCAGGTAGTGGTGGAGCAGTACATGCACAATCAGAAGTCAAAATTAATAATTCAAATTTCACCAACAATGTTGCTGGCAATGGAGGTGCAATATACTCCAATAAAAAAAGTGTTGTTAATAATTCAACTTTTACTAACAACTCTGCTACTGATGAGGAAGGTGGAGCAATCTTTTCTGTAAGAGATGTTGAAGTTGATAACTCCAATTTTATAAATAATCATGCAAAAAGCTTAGGTGGAGCAATAAGTGCTTATAATGAAATTATCGCTAATAATTCTAATTTCAATAATAATAGTGCAGAATATGCTGGAGCAGTATATTCTCCAAAATTAAATTCTAAGAATAATAACTTCACTAACAACAAGGTAATTTACCATGGTGGTGGAATTTATGCAGATGTGTTAAATTCAGAAAATGATAACTTTATCAATAATTCTGCAAAATACGCTGGTGGTGGTGTTTTTGTTGGATCTAATGCAGATATAAAAGAATCCAATTTTGAATCAAACACTGCAGTAAATGGAGGAGGATTATTTAGTTATGTCAATGCTACTATTAATAAATCTAATTTCACTAACAACAATGCCTACGATGGATCTGCAATCATTAGTGGAAATTTAGTTTTAACCAATAGTAATTTAGAAAACAACACCTCTAAAGGATATGGAATTATCTATGCTGAAAATGCTACTATTAAAAACAATAAGTTTAAAAACAATAATGCATTAAAAAATAAAGAAATTTATGTATTAAATGAATTAAATCAAAGCAATAATACTTTAACTCCTAATCAAATAGAAGATATTAACACTACTACAGTAAAAGTGGAACATGTTAATAATGTTACTTATTTAGTTGATTTAAAAGAAGGGTTAAAAGGATATTGTTTACAAAGAACATTAAACTTCCCAGATTATGTCTATTTATTAAATAATCTTAGTTTAGCACTTAATCAATTAACTGGTGAAGATGTTAGTGAATATCTTAAAATATTGATTTATACTTTTGTAAACAAAGAACAAGACTTAAATGGCACTGGTTTAAATAATGCTGTTTGGGAATTTACTGATGGTAATTTTAGAAATTCCAACAACACAATTGTTAAAAAAGTTTTAGCATTATATGAGTCTGGAATGAGAGTTCCTAATAAAAATGCTTCTAAACTTTTAGATAACAGATCAATAATCTTTTATGATTTCTCATCATTAATCACACCATCATTATGGCAAAATTTAGTATTATTTAAATTCAGATCCCTTAATATCACAGAAAACCTTACAAAAGAAACATTAAACCAAAGTGTATTAATCAACCAAATTGTCGAATTTAAAATAACACTAAAAAATACAGGCAATGAAAGTATTAACAATGCTTTTATACAAGATAATGATTATAGTAATGGTCTTGTCTATTATGGTTGGAAAAATGTTGTGGGCAATTGGACTTATGATGCAACACATAAAAAATGGATTTTAAACAACCCATTAAAAGCTGGTCAAAGCGTATCTATAATCCTATTATTCAAAGCTGTGCAAAATGGAACTTTAATAAACAACGTTAGCTCTGGATTTGACAATATCACATTATCCAACAGTACAAACAACACAACAGTTTATAAACCTAATATTAAAGTAATTAAATTAACCAATAATCCCATTGTTTTTGCTGGCGATTATGTAGGCTTCACAATCAAAGTCACCAACACAGGAGACTGTAAACTAAACGGTGTTTTTGTTTATGAGACTAAATATGATGGCCTCAAATATGATTCCTTTATTGGAGCTGATTGGACAAAATCAGGAAACAAATTTATTTACAACAAAATCTTAGACATAGGAGAATCAGCCAGTTTCATTGTTAAATTTAAAACAATAAAAACAGGTAACTTCACAAACATAGTAGTCGTAGGTTCCAACGAAACACCAAACAGCACTACAAACAACACAACCAAAGTATTCACTCCTAAACTAAGTGTTATTAAATTATCCAACACCCAAATCGTAACTGTAGGACAAAAATGTAGTTTTACAATCGTTGTACGCAACACCGGAGACTACAAACTAACCAAAATATTCATAATCGAAAAAAATTACAAAGGACTTAAATATGATTCCTTTAAAGGATCAAAATGGACAAAAATAGGAAACAAATTTATTTACAACAAAATTTTAAATGTAGGTGAATCCGCAAATTTCACAATCTTCTTTAAAACAACAAAAACTGGAAACTTCACCAATATTATAATGGCAGGCAGTAACGAAACAGGAAACAAAACTGTTAACAACACTACACAAGTTGTAAAAAAACACAAAAATGAAAGTAATAATAAAACTCCTAAAAATCCTAAAGATCCTATTGTAAAAGAACATAATGTTGAAAAAACTACAGGTAATCCAATATTAGCAACACAAAGTTATAATGTTAATAACAAGGAGGGAAAAAAACTATGAAAATTACAAAAAAGCAGGTTTTCTCTTTACTAGTTATTTTGATTATTATAGTTGGAGCAATGTCAATAGCTAATGCATATACTGGAACTGGTTTTACACACAATATTCCAAGCTCCAAATACTCAAATCTATTAGCATCCGATATTTTAAATGAATACAACGACACCGAATGCAATGTTGAAGAACGTGGAGTTTGCACTAAAGTAGTTGATGGAGATACCATATATTTAGACAATGGCAAAAAGATCCGTTTTGTAGGAGTTAATACTCCCGAGCGAGGTGTTGAAGGATATATCACTTCTAAAAATTTTGTTCAAAAATTATGCTTAAACAAGGAAGTTGGAATCGATGTTGATGATTCAAAACACTCAGACAAATATGGCAGAACATTAGGCGTGGTTATTGTTGACGGCAAAAATGTTAATGAAATGCTTTTAAAAGAAGGGCTTGCAGAAGTGATGTACATACCACCAAGTGAATTTTATCCCTATGATTGGGCAAATAACATGACACATATTCCGAATTCATACAATACCCCTGCAAATATCGGTTCTGACTCCGGTTCAGATAGTGGAAATTATGTTGCTAATGTAAATACTGGAAAATTCCACGAAGCTGGCTGTAGATGGGCTCAAAAAATATCTGAACATAATAAAGTTAGTTTTGACAGTAGAAATGATGCAATAAGTCAAGGATATCAGCCATGTAAGGTTTGCAATCCTTAACTGTTACTTCTTTAAAATAATTCTTGCTAAATTCAATGTATAAACTCATTTAAATATAAATACTGGATTCTTTTCCCGATTAAATATTTCTTCTTGTTTGGATTGATAATTCAAATAAAGTGAATTTGAATCAATAATTTCACCAACTACTGCTGTTTCGATGGAATATTTGGACAAATATCCTATTATATAATCACATTTATCCTCACTTGTTGTGAAAACAAAACCAGAACCCGGATATGACCTAAGCCAATCCACCCATTCAACACTTTCATTTCTAGGAATATCCTCCAAATTAACAACAGCTCCTTTATTGGAAGTTTCTAAAAGCATTTCAAGAGTTCCCAATATTCCAGGATTAGAAATATCCTTACCGGATTTAATATAATCATGTTCAGCCAAGTATCGGACTGCTGTAATTTGGTCCTGAACAAGTTGCGGATCTTTATCGTAAGTAGTATCCCAATTTAAACTAAACATTTCATGAGGTTTGCCGTCAAGGTCAATTGCAACAAGCACTTTATCTCCAACTTCTGCTCCAAAACTTGTTATAATTTTATTTTTTTGAGCAATGCCCACAATTGCAACACCTAAAGAGTCCACATCACCATCAGGATGCAAGTGTCCTCCAACCATTGGAACACCAAATTTTAAACAACCCTCTTTGATTCCATTTAATAAATCTTCATAAATCTCATCATTGCTTATTGACATTATATTAACCATTGCAAGGGGTTTTCCACCCATTGCTGCAATATCATTTACATTAACAAGTACTGAACAATATCCTGCCCAATAAGGATTTAAATTCATTATGTCTCCCCATATTCCATCAGCAGCGATAAGAAGTACTTGATTGTTTCCAATATCAATAGCTGAAGCATCATCCCCAATATCTATTACAACATCTCCAGAAACATTATAAGATTCTTTTAAAATAGATATTACATTATCTATTGAGCTTTTACGTGACACTCCTTTAAATTCTTGAATTTCCTTTACGAGATTTTTAAAATCCAACATTCCACTTCCAAAGTTTAATTGATATATTTAATATTATATTTGCAGTTAATATTTTTTATTGTTTCTTCAATCCTGACTTTTACTTCATCAATATTTTTAAAATCAAATACCTCCACATTGTCTCCGAATATTTCTTTTTTAATATTTTGACCACAGACATCATCAAAACCACTTTCAACTTCAAATATTATAGAGTTTTTAACTTTAAATCCCTTTTCGACAACCTTATCTAAATCTCCATCAGTAATTCCAATTACAGGTATATCAAATCTATAAAGAATGTCTGAAGATATTAATGTTGTATCATCACCAACAGTTATAACAAGATTGGAATCTTTAAATTGATAAACATCCTCCCCAGCATGATCAAGAAATGTTACTTTGAAATCCTTGGATTTGTCACGAGCAATAACCCTTGGAGTTACTTTAACATGCCTCAAAAGTCCAGTTTTAATAATTGCCTTGTCAAGATTAACTTCACCTAATTTTTCCAGTCCATGGCTTTTAAGCTCTCCACCAATTATATCAACAATATGATTATCTTTTGCAATCAATACTAATTTATCAGAGTTAGTTTTACCAATAACAACACTATTAACCATTATATTTTCGCCAGGACTAACCCCATGAACAACACGTTGATTTATACCTTCATTATCTTGTTTAATATGGCGTTCATAAACTTCCTTCGGGGACACAATATCCAAACTTAACTTTGAAGATAAATCTTTAACAATGCCCAAATTATGGTTCCATGGAATAATACTGCCATCGGCTTCGCCAGGACGTTCAATTTGAATTATTGGAATATTGTCATCAGGTATTTTATTAACATAATGACTATAAACTTTATATCCGAAAACCTGACCGGTTACATCAGATTTTCCATAATTAAGTAAAAAAATTACATCAACATCATCATCATGAAATATTTTTAACGAATCACTAGGAACTAGTTTACAGGAAATATCGATAACATCTTCCAAACTTGCATCAATAACGGCAGTTCTGCCCATAGTCCCACCAAGTCGTGCTTTAACATTACCATAACCTTTAAGAATATCAATTAACTTTAAAGCATACCCCGAATCAATTATATTAGGTCCATGGACAACTACACCAATTCTCATTTATCCACCTTAACCCGTTTTTCATAAATTTTAGATCCGCAGATTTCACAATCATCAAATATATAATCTTCATCATATTCTTTCTTACAACCTTGACAAACCTTCTTCCAATTGTACACTCCTTTGATTCCATCAGTCATTATGCTGGAATAGGGAATGTTCATGATTTTTAAAGTATTTTGAATTGTATAATCATCACTAATAACTTTCACATTTTTCCCCTGTTGAGACAACATATCGGCCAACGCAATCAGTTTTTTATCCGGCAGAGATAATCTTAAAACATCCCCTGAGGAAGATATGATTCTTTCGACTTCACTAACATAACTAGAATCCGCATCCTGAATAATCAATTTACCCTCATCACATGCCATATCAAAGACTAGTCTTGATTCAAAATCTTTAATTTCAGCAGTAATTTCGGGAACAGTGAAATTATTATTAGAAAGCATTTTAAATCCATTTATAAAAGCTGATGCATCTAAAATATAACAAATTTCCATGTGGGTATATTTGAATTTACAAATTAATAAAACTTAAGAATTTCATCATGCAAGTACTGAATAGATACCGAAGACTTATTGAAAAGTTACTGAAAACATTTAGAATAACTTTTTAAGAGTTATTGTAAGTTTATAGAAAAAAATATTTAAATTCCAATGATAAATTTAATAGTACCTGAAAATTCATCGAGATTTGAAAAAAATACGGAGGATAAAAAGATGGATAGCACAAATGAAATTAATAATGACATTAAATTTCTTGCAAAATCTGAAATTCGCTTAAAAATCTTAAGTGAATTATATAAAAACCCAAATAATGTAAAAGGCATTGTTAAAAAGACTAAAATAACTTATAGCTCTGTTTCAAGCAATCTTGGAAAATTAGAGAAAAAAGACTACATTACAAAAATAGACAAAAAGTATCATGTAAATCCAATGACTGAAGTTTACTTCAACTCAATCATGGAATTTAAACAAAGTGTAGATTTGATTTATAATTATGACGCATTCTGGAACAAACATAATCTTAATCAACTAAGCATTGAATCTATAAAAAATATTAGCAATCTGAATAATTCCGAAATTATCGAAACAACATCCCTAGATATATTTAAAACCCACAATACCATTAAAAAGCAGATAATCCAATCCAGCAATATTCAAGCCATTTTCCCATACTTACATCCTGAATATCCGAAATTGATGGAAATTGTGTTAAAAAATCAAGGGTCTGTTGAATTAATAATTCCAAAATGTATTTTTAAAGAGTTCATTTTGAAAATTGATGAAAAAATTAGGAAAAAATCCATTAGAGTAGGAAAATTAAAAGTTTACAATTATAAAGGCAATTTAAACTTATATTTAACCCTTTGTGATGAAAACATTAGTTTAGGATTGTTTAAAAACGACGGCAGTTTTGATCAAAATCGGATTTTAATTTCAGAAAATCAGAAATCATATAATTGGGCTAAAGAGTTATTTGAATATGTGAAAAAAGAGGTGGTGAAATGACCAGTGCTGAAACCAAACAAGAATTAACAGAAGAATTTAGCGGGATCAAATATATTCTAACATCGAAAATGAGATCAAAATTACTTCTAAGTCTTTACAAACACCCGAAAAAACTTGAAGAATTAAGAAATGAACTTAAAAAACCTTCAGCAACAATATTGCATGGCCTAAAAGAACTTGAAACAATAAATTTAGTTAAAAAATTTCAGAAGTCATATGAATTGACTTCCAATGGTTTTTTATTATCGACCAACATGATAAAACTTATTGAAAATTGGAATTCAGTGAATAAAAATAAAACCTTCTGGAATAGCCATGACATCTCACAGCTTCCAGAAGACCTGTTAAAAAATATTTACCTCCTAAAAGATGCCGAATATGTTAATTCAACAACAACAAATCTATCAAATGCATTTAATACATACATAAATCTAATTTCCAATACAAAAAATTTAGATATAATTTTACCAATTTATTCTGAGAATCACTTAAAGTATTTTATAGAACTTTTAAGAAAAGATAAATTAGATAGTTTGAATTTGATAATTAATAAAAAATATTGAATTCCATGAAGAAAAATGATATTTTAAGTGAATCTATCTTGAAAAATGAAAAAGTTAGCATAAAATGCATTGATGAAGAATTGAAAATATTTTTAACATGTTCGGATGATTTTATGACATTGACGTTATTCTTTAATGATGGCCATTATGATGATTCACAAATATTGGTTGCAAAAGACGACAATGCTATTAAATGGGCAACAACCCTTTTAAATTTCATTTAATAACTAAAACAGAGGGTGAGTAATGAACAATGAAAAAATGATATCGCAAGAAAACAAAGAACTATCAATACTATTAATGGGTCGAAATGGCGGAAGAACAACAATTAGAATAATTGATGAAATATTGGTTAAACCACATAATGCCAATCAATTGTCAAACAAACTCAATTTAGATTATAACACAATAATCCATCATACAAACATTATGAAAGAATATGAGTTTATAACAAAAAATGAAATTGGCAAAGCTTTTTACTTCCACCCTACCGACAAGTTAATTAAATATATTGATGAATACTATACCATTAAGCAAAAAATGCAAATATAAAAGGTTTGAAAATGAAAAGTGAAACATCTGCACAACATCAAAAAGAAGCGTCTAAGGAATTATCATGTGGAATAATCACCCTTAGTGACAGTAGAAAATCAGAAAAATTGGATTTATCAGGCAAATTAATAGCTGAGGAAATTGAGGCCAGATACACATTAAAATCTAAGAAATTGATTCCCGATGAAGCTGATGATTTGATAAACACCATAGAGAATATGATTTCAAATGGAATTGATGTTATTCTAACAACTGGTGGAACGGGCTTAAATACTCGTGACATCACTGTTGAAACAGTAGAATCACTTTTTGAGAAAAAAATAGATGGATTTGGAGAGCTTTTTAGGACCAAATCTTTTGAAGAAATTGGTTCTGCAGCTCTTCTTTCAAGAGCAACTGCAGGAGTTTATAAAAAAACAATTATATTCTCCATGCCCGGTTCTCCAAATGCTGTCAAAACAGCATTAAATTTAATTATAGAGGAATTGCCTCATTTTGTTCATCATTTGAAAAAATAATGATGAACTTTATTTTTTTAAAAGAATTCGTCAACACTTATTAAAGGTTCTAATGTAATTCCTGCTTTTTCAAATTCTTCAATAGCGCCTTCTTGTCTATCCACTACAACAAATGCCCTAACAACATTACCTCCATTTTCATGAATAGCTTTAATTGCTTTTAGAAGTGATCCACCCGTAGTTGAAACATCTTCAACAACAATAACCTTATCACCCTCGTTTAACTCACCTTCAATAAGTTTAGAAGTACCATAACCTTTCTTTTCTTTGCGAATCATTAACAATGGCAATTTGGACTCTAAAGATACTGCAGTAGCTATTGGAACTGCTCCCAATGCAGGACCTGCAACCTTATCAATATTTTCACCATCAATCTTTTCAGTTATTAATTTTGAGATAGTGAATAAGATTTCAGGTTCAGTAATGGCTTTTTTCATATTAATATAGTAATCACTTTTCTTTCCAGAAGATAAAGTAAAATCTCCTTCAAGAAATACTTTATTTTCCTTTAATAATTCAATTAAATAATCATTTGAAGCCATTATAAATCATCTTCACCCTTAAGTAAAATTTTATCACCAATGACCTTTACAAGTTCCATTGGAACCATATTTTCACTGGATTTAATTTGTTCTGAAAAACCCGTTTTTTTAAGCACTAAATCTGTAATTTCAAATGTATCTTTATCAAAAACAACATCAGACACTTTTCCAACAATTTAAATATCACAATCGAGAACTTCTTTACCAAACAATTCATCTTTAATTCTCATAAAAAAACACCTTTTTAATATTAGGTAGTTTTTAATATTAATTAATTGTTTCTAAAAAAAAGGAAAAATGTATTAAATACAAACAATATAATAACAATATTAATTTCAAGGTGAACATATGGAAGAAAAAACATTCACAGTATCTGAGATTAATTCTTACATAAACCGAAAGCTAAAAATGGATTCCAATTTGAAAAATATCCTCATAAAAGGAGAACTTTCCAATTATAAAGATTCTTATAGGGGACATAGCTATTTTACTCTAAAAGATGAAGAAAGTCAGATAGACGGAGCAATATACAAATTCAATAAAGATCGCTTTCTTAAATTCCAACCTGAAAATGGTATGAAAGTAATTATTAAAGGTAAAATTGAAGTCTACGAAAAGAATGGAAGATATCAACTGTATGCCACAAAAATTACTGAAGACGGAGTTGGAGAGTTACATATAGCTTTTGAACAATTGAAGAAAAAACTTAATAAAGAAGGTTTATTTGACGATACTGTGAAAAAAGAAATACCAAAATATCCTAAACGGATTGGAGTCATCACGGCAAAAACCGGAGCGGCAGTTAAAGACATTATAACTACCATAAACAGAAAATATCCTATTTGTGAAATTTTAGTATTTTCCACATTAGTTCAAGGAGACCAAGCGGCCGGTCAAATTGTAAGGCAAATCAAGCATGCGCAGAAATTTAATTTAGACACACTAATTGTAGGTCGTGGCGGAGGGAGTATTGAAGATTTATGGCCATTTAATGAAGAAGAAGTTGCACGGGCAATTTATGCATGCAATATTCCAGTTATAAGTGCAGTGGGTCATGAAACTGACTTTACCATATCTGATTTTGTAGCTGACCTGAGAGCTCCAACACCAACGGCGGCGGCAGATCTTGCAGTGCCAGAACTAATGGAAGTTGAATACAAAATAGCACAACTGAATAAAAGAGTTAATAAATCCATTAAAAATAAATTAACATTAAATAGAACTAAATTAACTCATATTTCACAGAAAAATATTTTTAAAAATCCAGAGTCAATTTATGAAATTCAAGAAATGATTTTAGATAATTTAGTAGATAAATTAAGTTTTTCATCGAAAAACATTGTTGCAAAAAACAAAAATGAACTAATTAGACTAGAAAACTCCCCTATTTTTAGAAACCCTGAATCAATGTATAAATTTAAAAGAATCAACCTAAATAATGTAGTTAACAGATTAAATATTACATCCAACAAAATCGTCACTGAAAACAAAAACAGATTATTTAGATTAGAAAACTCCCACATTCTAAAAAATCCAAATGAGATAACTAGAAAGAAAAAAGATTCATGCTTAAAAAATATTAAAAAATTAGAAATTTTAAACCCCCTTTTAACATTGAAAAGAGGCTATGCAATAGCTAAAGCTGAAGATAATGTTATTTCTTCAGCTAAAGATGTTAAAGTTGGAGATGAAGTTGATATTGAATTTGAAGACGGACTTGTAAATACAAAGGTGATATAATGGAAGAAAATTTAAGTTTTGAAGAAAGTTTAGACAAATTAGAAGAAATCGTTAACAAACTAGAAAATGGAGATGTTCCTCTAGACGATGCAATTGAAGAGTTCAAAAATGCAATGGATTTAGTTAAAGTTTGTAATGAAAGATTAGAAGTTGCTGAAGAATCAATTGCAAAAATTGTTCAGGACAATGGCAATCTCGCTGAATTTAACTCTTGTGAATAAAGTAGTTAATCCAATACTCCAATAACGTTTTTATTGGATAACTATCACATTTTTCTTTTATTTGGGATGCTAAATCAAATGCATCCTCCTTTTTAATTAAATTGCATTGAACTTCATCGAATAAATTTAAAATTGAAGATGCAATAGCTACATTTTTCTGATTTCGAGCATCAATTCTTAATTTACTAATAAATTCGAATTTATCATAATCTAAATTATCGTAAAACTCATTTATATCTAAGGCATACCTATTTAAACGAACTAATGCATTTGATTGGGATTTGTTTGACAACCAAACCTGTTTTTCAATGGCTTTTGTAACAGATTCAATTACTGACTTTCCAATTAACTCTCCAAGTTTAGAGTGTTTTCCGGCATTGGTCAATAAATTATCTGAATCTTTATTTGAAAATATTGCAACACCGTCAGTTCCAGTTCCTGTTGCAAATCCATTTGAGTATTGTGACGGGATCTTTAAATTATTTAGTGCAACGGTTTTTGCTTCTGTTACTGTCATGAATGCTTCTGTCAGCACTGATTTTTCAAGGTATGCATTTGTTAATAAAATAATATTAATTGTTCCGAAGTGAAATTCGCCGCAATCTTCCCAATATGATGCCTTATCTCCTGCCCTTGAAGCATTTGTTCTAACTCCCGCAGTTGTAATTGCAGTAACTTCTAGATTTTTAAATTTTTTAGTGACAATACTTACATTTTTCATATCAGCTAATGTAATTAAAGCAGTCTATAATAAACATGATACATTCCTTTATTATAAAGTTCAGTATAATTCTCTAATTCAACTGTAGAATTCGAGATAACATAAGATATATTACTTGAATCGAATGCCGTATAATTATCATCAAACGTGACATTATCCTTCAAATACCATTTAATTATTCTATAATCACGGTTATTAGATCCAAATGATTCATTGTGATAATCATCATCATTTTCAATAATATAATCTGTCACATCAACTAAATCATTATGGCATTCTTGTATCTTCATATGTGAACTAAATGAAAAGGCAGATATCATGAAAAGTGAAATCAAAAACACTATTATAATTTTAGATATTAAAGACTTTCTATAAGATTTATTTTTAAATATACTTAAATTAGTTAAAATATCTAAAATTTCTTCAAGACCATAAATAATAAAATAAATTAAAGGAGGCAATAATGGTAATGAATATCTAAGCGTTTTTGTGGGAAGTATAGCTATAAAAATGAGATTTATAACAAAATATGCAAAAAATAGGATATTTAATGCCATTTTATCATCATCAAATTTGATTCTCTAATTAAAGAATAAAATATTGCGCATGAAACCAAAAAACAAATATTTGTAATCAAATGGTTAGAAAGTACTTTAAATGCAAAAAATGCAAAAATCATTAATATTACCAATGAGATTTTTAATAAATTTTTTATAAGCATTATGTTTGAAATAGGTATTTCTGATTTAAAATAATACTTACGATTTTAAATACATTAACCAATTTAAATAAGCATCCGCAACCAATGATAAAATACAATACAAAATTTAAAGTTCCATCCAAACGACGATAATCCCTAAATAAAATTTGTGAAAAATTAATAACATAAAATAATTTATCATAAATAACATATAACCTTATATCAATATTAGTTGCTGAATGAAATCTATCAAGAAATATTAAAGAACTGCCAAAATCAAAAATCAAAAATTTACAAATTAAAACAGTTAAATAGCACCTAAAATAAGTGATAATAAAATATGTTTAAATTCTTTACTTGTTAGATAATTTTTTACTTTTACAAAAGTCTGATTTATTATATAATACATCTTCTAAATTTTCAAGGAAATCTCTTTTTATAACATAATACAAGAATATGTCGGAAGCATAAATATAAACAGTATACCTTGTAAAAAACCTAGGATAAATAATGGAAACGCTATGATAAAATATTTTGAATTCTTATCAATAGCATTATTCCAAATAGAATTAAAATAGAAATAGAAATAGCTGGAACATCTAATAATCAGTGGACAATTATCAAAAGTTCAGATAGGCTACCGTAAATAATAACTCCAGTTAAAGACAATAAAGTTAAACCTATATCTTAGTAAAATATATAATCCTAAAAAACCAAATAATGCAAAAAATGATGATACTAATGAAATAGCTAATTGTTAACTATGCCTAATCTAAATAATATGGATGTTAAAATGCAATAACTGGACTTAAAAATAAATCATAGTGATTTACAATATTATAATAGTCTAATCCACTATAAAGTAAAGCATTCATTAAATAATGTGCTTTATCTGGATAAATCAATCCTCCAGACATGACATACCTAGTTTTAATATACATTAATCAATGGAAAATAAAAATACAAACATTAAGTATAAGCTATCCTTTTTAGTCAAATTCAATCATCAAAATTCATTATATCTCCAAAATATATAAATCATTTAAAATAAATCATATTTAAAATTGAAAATATTTATCCGTTATTTAAACAAATTTAAAATATTTCTTAAAGATTTTTAATTTTTAAACTTGCAGATGAATTTATATCTTCATTTATATCTTTTAATTCTTTCTTTAACTTTTTATTTTCTTTTAATTTTTTTGATATTCTTTTCAAATCAAGATTTCATTTTTAAGTCAATTCTTCATGATTATTTGATGAAATAAAACTTCTGAAAACATATTTAAGTCTATTATCAAATCCATCATTAAAAATTTTATTTTCATATTCCTCTTCATATGATTTAAAATCGACATTAACTATTTTGAAAATTCTTCTTTAAATTCTTCATCCACCATAGAATATCTTAAAAAAGCTTTATCAATCTTTTTTTAGCAAGACCAAATTTAAAATCATTATAAATTCCATGTTCTTTAGCTAGTCAATTATTTTATTAGTTATAACAATAGAATCTGAAAATCTAATATCCTTGACCTGAGTTGTAGAATCCTTTCTAATTCTTCTGTTATACAGATGGTTATCATAGAATGATACACGATTAGCATTTATCATAGCTTTAGCAAAAAACAAATTATCTTCAAAAATTAAATTTTCTGGAAATTGAATATTTTCAATCAATGTTTTTTTAAAGAGTTTACCTGGAGGGGAAACAGCAAAATCAAGTGCATTTTCACCAATATCTGCATAATTAAATATTTTACCATCTAAATGGCTTAAAGAATTCATTTCATAATATCTAGAAGTGAACTTCTTGTTACTTCCATCATTGAAATTAATCATTTTAAATATCAATAACTCCAGATTGTTTTTCTCAGAAATATTATAAATTTCTTCAAGTGCATTTAATTCTAAATAATCATCAGAATCCATAAAATAAATATATTTACCTTTAGATTTTTTTATTCCGTTATTGCGAGCAACTGATTGGCCACTATTTTCTTGTGTAAACACAGACATCCTATTATCTAATTTTTCATATTTCTCTAAAATTTCTAAAGACGTATCAGCTGACCCGTCATTAATACATATTATTTCAATATCTTTAAATGTTTGATTAATAACACTGTCTAAACATTCATCTAAATAATTTTCAGAGTTATAAACAGGAATAATTACAGAAACTTCCACCATTTAATCACCTAATTAACTACTAATTATTTTTTAAAATTTTAATCAAACATGTTTTCAAAAATAAAAATTAACAACCAATTTGGAATAATTCGAATCCTAATTACTTATTTTTTTATCATAAATATTTCTACCATCAAATATGACTTTTTCATTTAATTTATCAGATAATAACTCAAAATCAGGATTTCTAAATTCTTTCCATTCAGTAATCAAGATTAATGCATCACAATTTTCAACTGCATCATAACGATTTTTACAGAATTCTATTGAATCCAAATACTTATCCTCAATCGTTCTTTTAAACTCCATCATAGCTTCAGGATCATATGTTTTAATTTTTGCACCACTGTCAATAAGTGAAGTAATTACTACAAGTGATGTAGCTTCACGTACATCATCAGTTTCAGGTTTAAATGACAATCCCCAAATTCCAAAAGTAAGTCCATTTAAATTACTGCCAAACCTACCAACTACCTTGTTTGCTAATACCTTTTTTTGTTTTAAATTAACCTCTTCAACATTTGACAATATCCTTGGTTCATAACCATGAACTTGAGCAGTATTTCTTAAAGCTTGCACATCTTTTGGAAAACAACTTCCTCCATATCCGCAACCTGCATAAATAAAATCATACCCAATACGTTTATCTGAACCTATTCCAAGACGTATTTGCTGGATATTTGCTCCAGTAACTTCACAAATATTAGCTATTTCATTCATTAATGAAATTTTAGTTGCAAGCATTGCATTAGCAACATATTTTGTCATTTCAGAGGATTTAATGTCCATTAAGATAAAACGATCATGGTTAAAAATAAAAGAGGAGTATAAATCTTTTAAAGTTTCAAAAACTTCATAATTTTCAGCACCAATCACTACACGATCAGGATGCATGCAATCTTCGATAGCCCTTCCTTCTTTTAAAAATTCAGGATTAGAAGCGATTTCGATTTTAACTCGGGAATTCTTCTTCGCTAAAATATCATCAATGTATTCTTTAACTTTAAAACAGGTACCTATTGGAACCGTTGATTTAATAACAACTAATGAATCATGGGAAATATTATTGGCTATATCGGATGCCGCTGAGAAAATATAGTCTAAATTAGCTGATCCATCTTCAGTCATTGGAGTTCCGACAACGATGAAAATAATATCACTTTCATCAAGCGCTTCTTTAATTTGTGTTGTAAATATTAAATCTCCTTTTTCTTGCCCGCTTTTAATTAATGTTCCGAGATTAGGTTCAAAAATCGGTAAAATCCCATTTTTCAATCCTTCAATTTTAGATTCATCAACATCAACACAAAAAACTTTATTTCCCATTTTTGAAAAACATGCCCCAGTTACAAGCCCAACATAACCTGTTCCAATAACAGTAATATTCATTAACTTCACCATTCAATATAAAAAACTCAATATTAATAATAAGTTTTTTAACTTATAAATAAGTTAATATTAATTTGTGAAATTATAAAAATTTACAGAAACATATTCATGACTATTGTAATAAAACAAAAAAAGATTCAGAAGCAATCTTGTAGACAATATACTGACATTTCTCAAGATATTTATGAAAAAATATCCTAATTTGGATGTGAAATGCATCATTTTATGATAAAATCCTCACTTCACAAAAGCAACTCAACAGAAAAAGCAGTAAAACTCACATAGAAAAATGAGATAAAACTTTGAAAAATAAAATTAGTAAATTTTTAAAATAAGTTTTTTAATCTTATGCTTGACCCAACCATATGGAGTTTTTAAATACTCCAAATCTTGTTTTAAATCTTCATTTTTTATTTTTAGTTTCTTGTTTTTGTTTTTTAATTTAGTAACTTTATTTTCTAATTTTCTTTTCTCAGACTTATTTTTCGATTCTCAATCTTATCTTGTCTTTGTTTATTCGCAATGAATTTTAAACTATCCCTACAATCATTTAAGAATAAATCATATTTGACCATGTCTTCTTCACTAATTGTATTAAAAACATGTGAAGGCAACGATTCGACAAATGATTTAACTTCACCAAACATGATATCAGTAAATTCATCATTACATCTATCTAATTCTTTTATAAACTGTAAGACATCAATTTCAACTAATTTAACATATAACGGATCCAATAATGGCAAATATTTTTCATTTGATTTAATAACTTGTATGGTATTGGATATAATAAAAATACGATCATGTAAATTTTTTGTATCATATACTGTTTGAGTAATTGATTTACTGTTTTTACCACGAATTCTCCAGTAATACACAACTTCAGGATAAATTCCTATACATTCACTTGAACAGAACAGTTGCATAGAAAATAATATGTCCTGATATACCCTTCCTTCAGCAAATCTAAAATCATATTTTTCAAAAAAGTTTCTATTAATAAATTTATTCCATGAAGTAGTATCATAAACCAACTCTTCATGTTCTAAGATGTTTGTTTTTATAAAAGTTTCACCTGTGATTGATTTTGAGTGTAAAACACTTGGAAATTGCCTACCATTATCATTAGTTCTTATTGCATTAAATACAACAAAATCATGATTATATTTTTCTGAAAAATTGTATAATTTTTCATAGGCATCTAAATCAATAGCATCATCTGAATCATAAAATGCAATATATTCACCAGATACAATATCCAAACCCATATTGCGACAAATAGATGGTCCTAAACTAGTTTCATTATTTAAAATTTTAATTCTTGAATCATTTAAAGCATATTCTTCAAGAATTTCAAGACATCCATCACTAGAAGCATCATTAATACAAATTATCTCAATATTTTCAAGTGTTTGATTAACTAAACAATCCAAACTCTCTTCGAGATATTCTTCAGCATTATAAACAGGAACAATAATACTGACTAAAGGTTTTTTATCTAAGCTCATTATACACCATATAATTCTTATAATTTTATTTTATTTTCAAAACATAAATAATAAACTAACGATAACTAGATATTTATTAAAATAAGGAATTTAATTAATAACATAACCAACTACAAATAAAAATAATTGTTATGTATGATTTAATCAAAATAATCATTTAAATTGTTATCAAAAATTTTAACTAAAAACTGTTGACATTATTATAAACCTCAAAAAATAATACTGAAATTCAAAATAATTAATTTGATAGACACTCCAAAAAAGAGTTAAGACTTCTAAAAAAAATTAGAAAGTCTGTGTACCGCTTTCTGGAGATAAATTTACACTTTGCGAATCTAATAATTTAGTTCCACCTTCATCATATAAATTAATTTCAGCATAATCCGGGAAGTATTTATATGCATCCGCACTTCTTACATTAATATATCCTGAAGAATCAACAGTTTTTGGAACCATATTTCCATCATTTAAAGTAGATCCGTCACGAGAGTAGAAAATCTGAATTACCACTTTCTCGCCAGAGTGTTGCGGACCAACATAAATACTGGCATAAGTTAAATCGTTAAGACCACCACCTGTTTCAAAAATTCCACCCAAAATACTCATAGAAGAAGAACTGGATTGAGAAGAAGTTTTTTCAGAATCATCATCTGAAACATGACCAGAATTATTATTTTTAGCTATTGGCTTAAAATCATCTTGAGAGTTATCTCCAAATCCATAAACATAAACAAAAGCCCCAGCAAGAACTATAGCTACAACAATTAATGCAACAATAACATATTTAGTAGTGTTATCATTACCGGAGTTATTATTCATTGAATTAATCATGTTTTCATGATTAATAGCCTTCTTCTTAAGAGGAGTTCCACATTTCTTACAAAATTTAGCACCATCATTATTTTCACTATCACATTTAGGACAACGCATGATATTATCACCAATGAAATTAATTAGATAATAATATTTTAGTAACAATATTTAATAAAGTTATGTAATTGAATTCAAATCTAGAAATTAAAATCAATTCAGCTAGGAATTCAAAAAAAAAGTGAAGGTAAAAAAAGAGTTAAAAGATTAAATAAATGATTTAATCATAGAATTTTCCTAAAAATTCTTTCATCCTCAAATTATCAGATGAAAATACTTCTTCAGGAGTGCCTTGCTCAACAATGACTCCGTCGTCCATAAAAATAATATTATCAGCAACTTTACGAGCAAAAGCCATTTCGTGAGTAACAATTACCATTGTCATATGTTCAGCGGCAAGATTGCGAATAACAGTTAAAATTTCACCAGTTAATTCAGGATCCAATGCTGATGTTGGTTCATCAAAGAATAAAATATCTGGATTCATTGCAAGTGCTCTTGCAATAGAAACACGCTGTTGCTGACCTCCGGATAACTCACATGGATAAGCATATTCCTTATCTTCCAAATCCATTTTTTTAAGTAAATCTCTTGCAGAGGCATAAACTTCTTTTTTATCTCTTTTTTGAACTCTTAATGGTGCATTAGTAATGTTTTTTATTACAGAATGGTGTGGAAACAAATTAAAATTTTGGAAAACTAAACCGAAAGTTCCATCAAATCTTATATCCCCACTATCCTCTTGTTCTAAGTCAGTGATGCATCTAAGTAATGTTGATTTGCCTGAACCTGATGGACCAATTATTGCTAAAACTTCACCTTTTTCTACGCTTAATGAAATATCTTTTAAAACAACATTATCATCAAAGCTTTTTTTAAGATTTTTAATTTCCAGTAAACTCATAATATCGCCTATTCATAATAATCCATTCTTTTTTCAAGATATTCCATTGCAAATGCAACTACAACATTAAATACATAATAAAAAATACCTGCAACTAGCAATGCTGCAATTGAAGCATCAGCAGCTGCAATTTGTTTTGCAACTGTAAACATTTCTGGTATTGCAATTACAAATGATAGTGAAGTGTCTTTTACAAGTGTAATTACTTCATTAGTTACGGAAGGAAGAATTACCTTAAATACTTGAGGCATGATAATTATAAAAAATGTTTCTAATTTTGAATAACCAAGTACTTGTGCAGCCTCATATTGACCACTGTTAATAGATTCAATTCCTCCCCTATAGATTTCAGCAAAATAAGCAGCATAATTAATTGTGAATGCAATAATAACTGATATAAACCTATAGTCAGCAGAAAGACTCCAACTAAATACATAATATGGTGCAAAAAATACAACAATTAATTGTAACATTAAAGGTGTACCTCTCATTATTGAAATATATATCTTCATTAACCATCTAAGTGGTCCAAACTTACTCATTCTTCCTCCGGCTACAACTAAACCCAGAGGAAGAGAGAATAATAATGTAAGTAAAAATATTTCAACTGAGGTAACCAAACCTCCAAGTAATTGGGCAATTACATTACCTAATATCATATAACTAATTCTCCCCTCTCAAACTAATAATTTATGGTTGGATTAAAGCATCTTCAGAAATACCGTATTTTTGAGCGATTTTTAAAACAGTACCGTCTTCAAACATATCATTCAATGTTTCCTGTACTTGATTTTTTAAATCGTCATTTCCTTTTTTAAATCCGATACCATATTTTTCAGTTGTGATATGCTCATCCAATATAGAAAAATCATCTGGATTTTTTTTGTTTTTGATATCATACTCTGCAACACCAATATCCATAGCAACTGCATTACATGCACCAGATTCTAAATCCATAAATGCAGTATTATAATCAGCTACTTCAGTTAAGGTCGCAAAAGTATCTGCAATAGTTTTGTTATCTCCTTGAAGAGCAGCAAGTGCGGAGGAATCTTTTTGTGTTTCAACAGTTTTACCTTCTAAATCAGAAATAGTTTTAATTCCGGAATCAGATTTTACAACAAAAATTTGTTTGTTGTCAAAATAAGGGTCAGACCAAAGGTAATCATTTTCCCTTCCATCAATAGTGAATCCGTTCCAAATACAGTCAATAGAACCAGATTCTAATTCTGCATCTTTTGCATCCCAATCAACAGGTTGAGCTTTGAATGTCCAATTGTTTCTTTTACAAACTTCTTTTGCCAAGTCTAAGTCGAAACCAGTGTAGTTTCCACTATCGTCTTTAAATCCATATGGAGGGAATTCCGCATCAAAACCAACAATGAAAGTTTTATCATCATTAGCAGAAGCATCACTAGATGCATCATCTCCACCCAAAAAGTCAAATAAACCAGCGCTTGCAGTACCCATAACTAAGAAAGCTACCAATACTAAAGCAAATATAATACCTATCTTTTTCATTTTTAAACACCAAAATAGTTATAACTATACAGTAGAAAATATCTACTAATATTAATTTTATTTAATTAAATATATTAATTTAATTATTTAATGTTCAAAATGAATTATTACTTTTTAATATTTTTTAAAAATCTAAATGGTTTTGTTATCTTACAACTTGAAGACAATAAAATATTTTCATTAATTTGTTTCGATTTTTTATTTTCATTTATTAATTTCTTATTCTTCTTTTTCTTTTGAAATTTTTAATTTACAGTCATTAATTAACTATTCACAACAATCATCTGATTTTAAAACATGATTATATCCCGTTAAAGCATGTTTTTTAACAGTTTTTCATTTTAATCTCTAAATTTGAATATTGATTTCTAGCTTTTTTAAAACAACAATCATCTGAAGTTAATTTGATATAAATTAATATTTGCACAATTTAAGAAAATAAACTCATTCTAAACTATTATAAAAATCATTGGATTATCTGTTGAACCGTTAATACAATTTATTTCAATTATCGCAAAAACTTTGATTACCTAGAATATAAACATGTTCTCAGATATTTTAATCCTCATAAAGAGAAGTTTCACACATTTAACATGATGAAATTATTTTATAAGATTCCTAAAGCTTTGCTTATTTTACCAATATTAGATGATTTAAATTCTTTATTTTCTTTTTTAAGTTTTTTAACTTTACGTTTTAAATCACGTTTGGAATTATATTCATTTTCGTACAATTCATTGAAAATGTTAATCGATTATTTAGATAATTTTGATTAATGGAATAATTCTCATCTTTAAATCCATAATCATCAAGAATTTTAACTAATTGGGTTAAACAAGCATCATAATCATTAATATTTGATTTATACTTTAAATTAAACTCTGAAAGTACACTTCTATCCTCATATAATGCCCATATATCGCTTCCAGAACCAAGATAATCTGAAAGCTTAGAAGGCAAATAAGGATTTAGTTCAAAATTATCATTGGTATTTATATCATTTACAATCAAAACATCATATTTGGTTGTTACATTTAAAAATTCAAGATAATCGAGGGGTTTTTTTATAATAAAGTTATCTGAAGGCAGTAACCTATCTAAAAGTTTTTCTTCAGATAAATATAAATAAACATTAATTCTGTACTTAAATTTATGATTTAAAGCACCAACAGCATAAAATAAACTTTCAAAATGTCTTTTTGAATAATAATCCTTACCAAAATAAGCAATATTTATATAGTTATCATCTAATTTTAAATTTGATTCAGTAATTTGATAATATTTATTTGGCAGCGTAGGATGCATCCTTACTTCACTTTTATTTAAAACAAGATTTTTTACATCAATTGGAAACTGATTTAACATTATTTTTCTTTGATTTTCATTTGTAAAAATTACCTTATCAGCAAATAAATAAACCAAATACTCAGCAATGAAATATGCTGAAGAGTTATCTTCGTTATTATCTCTCTTTTTAAAAATCTGAATTTTTATAATCTCTTCTTTTAGTTGAATTTCATCTGTCAATTTCTTTAGTTTGATTTTCATTGGCTATTTTTTCATAGCGTCTAAGGAATGCCACACACAATATAATTTTATGGAATAATTGATGATGATTTAGACAGATACCGGAATGATTGGAACTGTCAACTACTAATGAGATCTAGGAGTCTATAACACGCCAATCCAGAATCCATAGACAAAGAAATAATTTCTTAATGGTTTCGGTAGGTTTTTCAAGAAGGTTTTTTTCGATTTTATTGTTTATATTTATTATATTTTTGTCTGTAAATTGATTTATGAAATGCAATTTTCAATAGCATTTGTGTTGAAAGTTTTATAAATAGAATATTTGTGTTAAAATCCCATAAATTTAATTATTTACCAATCTTTTAAATCTTGATAAGTCATATTAACATTAAGGGGAGTCAAACTTGGTCTTTTTTCAACTATTAATGCATACCCATCACTATTTTCATCATATTCTTTAACAAGACCAGAAGTAATCATGATTAAATCGTCGTTTTTTTGATTCTCTTCCAATGGATAATTAAATATTTCCGCTTTTTCCTTATCATTATTATCTATAACATTTTTATTAAGCATTTTAGGAGCTAAATGTGTAATTTTAACACTTTCCGATTCATAATTTGTTGGCACATTTAAGTTAAACAAATCAACTTCTTTTGGAAATCCGTCATTAATTATTTTTAAAACTAAATCATGGAGAACTTTCTTTGCTAAAGTAAAATCATAATCCACATACCATTCACCATTCATATCTTTCTTATATGATGTTTTAGGATCTATGAATAATGAAGTTGCAATTGCAGGAATGCCTAAACTAACTGCTTCTAAAGCAGCGCAAACTGTACCTGATGAAGTAATATCGCAACTTATATTAATTCCAGCATTAATTCCCGTTATAACCAAATCAGGCTTTTCGTTCATTACATAATCTGAACCAACAATAACACAATCAGCGGGACTACCTGAAACAGAATAAGCCAAACTACCATCATCAAGTTTGCAGGAATTAATTTTTAAATGTTTAAATAATGTTAGACGACGACCGACACTGCTGTTATTTTTATCGGGAGCTACAACCACAACATTGGCTATATCTTCAACAGCTTGCTTTGCAGCCAGTATCCCTGGTGCGAAAATACCATCATCATTAGATATTAAAATATTCATAATATCAAAACCTTAAATTGTATTAATATTATATTTAATTTTATAGTTAAAAAAATTATTTTTTATTGGAGCCGAATTAACAGACTTTAATTCAAATTTTCCTGTTTAGTGATGCTGAAATAACTCTTTTTTAGCGTGAATTATAAAAATTTAATCTCTAATAGTTAATTAGAGATTTAATTGCTATTTTTATAATTAAACAATTCTAAAATGATTTTAACAATTCATATAACCTTGGAATTGCTTGTTCAAATTTAACTCCATAGGTATGATTTTCATCACCTATTGTTTTTTCAATAGATAGTTTAGTAAATTCACCAGCTATTTTTGCTGCTGAAGCTGGAGATTTACCTATCATTGTTGATCCTACAAAAGATGAAGCGAATACGTCCCCAGTTCCATGGGATACATAATCTATTTTTTCATTATACACCATTTCACAACTAAGTTCTTTTTTATCAAGGATAACCATTCCTAGTTCATCTTCTTTATGAGTATCCCCTTTTAGAATAACATGTCTTTTTGTAAAATCAGAAAGCTCATTTGCCATTTCCAACATTTCATCATGTGAAAATTCTTCTTTCCAAGGTTTATGCAATATATAACAGGCTTCAGTAGTGTTTGGAAGTATATAATCACCTAATTTACAAAGTTCAGCCATTTTATCTGCAAAATCTTGGTCAAAACCATTATAAAATTCACCATGGTCAGCCATAGCCGGATCAACAAACACGAGTCCGTCAGGTTTTAATCTAGAATCAATAATGTCTTTAATATAATCTAATTGTTCTGCTGATGCAATAAATCCTGTGTATATGGCATCAAAATAGATCCCTTCACTTTCCCAATGTTTTTTGATATTTGGGAGATCTTCTGTTAAATCTCTAACTGTATATCCTGTAAAACCGGATGTGTGTGTAGATAAAACTGCAGATGGAAGAATAGCAGTTTCTATTCCGAAAGCAGAAACAATAGGTAGTGCAACTGTTATTGAGCACTGTCCAAAACAAGATATGTCCTGTATAGTTAAAATTTTTATATTATCCCTCATTTTCTAACCTTAAAATATTTTTAATTTTATTGGTAATATACTTTTATTTTCCTTTTACTATATATATTTTTAATTTTATTTTTATAAAAAGAATTATTAAAGCGATTATAAAAAAAACAGTGTTATTAAATTGGAGACAGTATTTTAAAACATTAATTGTTAATATTGCTGATAAGAATATCCATTGTAATTTTATTGTCCTAAGCATTATGAAAATTTAGGTATGCCTAAATATTTATATAGTATTTAAATATACTATTATATGACCCAAAATAACAAGGAGGTAAAATTATGAATTTAGAAGGCGTAGAAAAAACCATGTTTTTAACATTATTTGCAAAAGCACAGCATTCAAAAGAAAAGAACCATAAGTTTTACGACAGAAAAGCAATAGAAGTAGTATCAAAAATCGATTATGATTTTACACTGGCCGACAACGACAGATTTATGAAATATGACGTAATAGCAAGAACAATATTGCTTGATGAAATGGTATCTGACTACATTGGAACACATCCACACTCAACAATTATCAATATTGCCTCTGGAATGGATACAAGATTCGATAGAATCGATAACGGTTTAATAAGATGGTATAATATTGATTTAGAAAACTCAGCTAATTTACGGCTTAAATATATAAGGGATAGTGAAAGAGTTAAAACTCTTGCATACTCTGCAATGGATCCTAGCTGGCCCAATGATATTAGAATAGAAAGCGGCAATGTTTTAATAATAATTGAAGGCCTAACCATGTATCTGCAAGAGAATGATATTTCAAATATGTTAAAAATAATATCTGACAATTTCAGACATTGCACAATATATGCTGAAATAATGCCTCCGGTTTGTCTTGAAAACATGGCTAAATCATTTGAACAAACCGATTCTGAATATATGTGGGGTGTTGCTGAAGGTTCTGAATTGCTGAATATTAATTCTAACTTTAAATGGATTCGTGATGTGAATTTGTTTGAAGGAATGGATAAATATAAACCAATAATCAGGTTAGTTTCTTGGTTACCATTTTTAAGAAGAAAAATGGATTATATTGCTGTTTTAGAAAAATGAATGATTGTTTTAAAACAATTATTCAGTATTTTTTAGAAAAATTTTGTTAAACTCAGTTTAGCCGGAACCGGTTGTGTTTTAATCCAATTCTTTTTTTAAATGAATATTATGTAGTAGTTTTTAAATCTAATTCTGTTGTATAAATGATTGTCCTAATGAAAATAGGTTCCATTTCTGCATTATCTTAAAAAATGCTTTTTCAAATTCTTTAATTGTGTTGAAATAATCATAACTAAATGATATTGGGACAAATTAAACACTTCCTTCAAATAACTCCAAATAATGAATAAAAAAGTATTTTATAGGCCATCTACATAAATAGCAATAGATTATTTTATTATTAAACTGGATGAGAGTTATGAATATCGGAAAGTTAGTTGGCAATACGCCACTGATAAAAATCAATTATGAATATGAAGGCAGATTAAGCAGTATTTACACTAAACTTGAATTCTACAATTATTCTGGAAGTATAAAAGACAGAATTGCATTATACATTATTGAAAAAGAAAAAGAAATCGGCAATTTAGTTGATGGCCAATCAATAATTGAAGTTACCAGTGGAAATACAGGTATTGCTTTCAGTGCTATTGGCGCTCTTTTTGGCCATGAAGTTCATATTTTCATGCCTGATTGGGTATCAATTGAGAGAAGAAAACTTATTGAAATGTATGGTGCTCAGGTTCATCTTGTATCCAGAGATGAAGGTGGATTTAAAAAAGCTCTTGAACTTGTTGACAAGTTTGCAAAAGAAACAAATGCATATAGACCTCTTCAATTTGATAATGAATTAAATATTGAAGCTCAATATGAAACAACCGGTCAGGAAATAACTGATGCTATCCCTGAAGTAAACGCTTTTATATCAGGCATTGGAACTGGTGGAACACTTATGGGAATTGGAAAAAGAATCAAAGAGCATAATCCTAACGCTAAAGTGTTCGCCCTAGAACCTTCTACATTATCAATCCTTAAGATGGGAATGGAAAAGGGGAATCATTTAATTGAAGGCATTGGTGATGATTTTATTCCAAGAATAGTTGATAAAGATTTAATTGATGATATTGTTTTAATTCATGATTATGATGCTATTAATATGTCTAAAAGATTAGCTAAAGAATTTGGCTTGGGAATTGGCATTTCCAGTGGAGCTAATTTTTTAGCTGGAGTATTAATGGATAATGATGATATGACCATGGCTACTGTTTTTCCAGATGACAACAAAAAATACATTACCACTAAATTATCTGAAGAAATTGATGATAATCCGGAATTAATTTCAAATAGAATAAGGCTAATTGATTTTGAAGTAATTTGAACACTTTGCTAGATTAAATAATTTTAGCAACAACATACTCTTCTAGAAAAACAAATAATACTTTTGCTTTTCTACCTTCATTTACCTTATTTTTAATTTGAGATGCACTTTTAGCACCTCTCATTAATGTATAATCGCTGTTAGCAACATAACCTATTTTTTCACCATCCAAACAAACGGCAATTGCATCACCATCATGTTAATTATCCTCTTCTATAACCAAACTAACAACAAGGCCTTCTGAAGGTGTAAAATTATAAAAATAGCTTCCAGTAATATTTATCAAAGTATCTGTCGTGTTATTTAAATATTCGATTTGATTTTCCAGCTCTTTTAGTTTATCAAATTCCTTAAAAGCAATCAAATAATATCTTCTAGCTCCATAAATCTTCTAAGATCTCCGCCTTTAAAAAATAAAATTCACTTAAATCTTCACCTTCAGGATGTATTTCCAATGATTTATTGATCAAATCTAGGGCCTTTTCATATTCAGCATCTGGAAAATAGCTGACTTTAGCATATTTATATAATGTATTTGCTTTATTTGTTTTTACTTCATCACATTCATGCAACATTAATGATTTATCATAACATTCAATTGACTCATCATATCTCGATAAATTATCTAGAATTATTGCTTTGAGATTCCAGTTTTTATAATCATTTTCAATTTTAAGAATTTCATCTATCAGGTTCAACGCTTTGCTGAATTTTTGTTCCGCTATCAATTGATTCAAGTTTGAGGTTTTTGAAAAGTTTAATCTAGATTGATAGGTATTGTCCCTGTTAGGAGATTGTTTTTTCCTCTTCATTGCAATCAACTAAAAATATTTCAAAATTTAATTCATTATTGCATTTTTGGCTATTTGAGGTGTTCCAAGGATATGTTTACATCATCTAACATGTTTTTCCAAGTGTTAATCGTTTAGCAGTTCCATCCATATTATCCTAATTAAGGTTTAAATTATCCACTGCATTTATTAATTCTAACATATGCCTATCTTTTTCATATTGAGGGGCAAAGCTATATTCTTCAAAGTAAAATGCAGGTATTCCATTTTCATTCAATGGAATAGTTAAATAAGATCCGCTGGTTGTTGATTGTGGAGCATAATATGTAATATTTTCACAGTTTTGAGAAACATTATCTGCATATTCCGCACCCATACATTCTTTCAGTGGACAAAATACAAATGTTTTAAAATCGTATGCTCCAATATTTGAATGAACATCAACAGCCAATTCATAATCGCCATTTACAATTTCTGGATATACATATTTATAAGCCAAATTTTGCCCGTTTTGTCTACCTGGATTTTCATAATTATCCAGCCCATCACCATAATAGCCAACATCTTCCGTTATATTAATAACATAAATATCATAACAATAATTAAGATTGGACATATTTGGAAGTATTTCAACTAATGTTTCATGGGTTAGATGTTCTAATGGGTGCATTCCAACCACATAAGCTATTTTCTTAGAATTTGGATTGCCTATATTTTTTATTACTTCAACGCTGCCAGGTTCATCTGAATTATTCGCTATAGTTTCCCTATAGGATTTACCATTTGAATTTGATTGATTATTAAGAGTAGTGATAATGAGCAGACAAAATATTAAGATTATAACTATCAGTATTGTAATAATTATATATTCTTTTTTCATATCCAACAACTATAAATCATAATGAATATTGTGTAATTTATATAAACATACAGAACTACTTGAAGGAAATGCGTAAATCATATAATCAAGCTCTTCCAAGGTTATTTTCTTGTTAATAATAAATGCAAACATATTAACTATGTTTTCAGCTTCAGCAGAATATACTTCAGCACCTACAATTTGCAAGTCCTTATCAACAATCACCTTAGCTTCAGCGGTTGAATCGTTTTTAAGAACTGGTGAGTATGATCTTCCATATTTTATTGTGTGAACTTCATAGTCATCACTTTCCTCGCCGACATAAGCCGGCACTCCAACAGTTCCAATTCTAGGAATGGTGTATGCTACTGCAGGAATTACAGGATATGTAATGTCATCAGCTTCACCCAGCAGTTCCTTTGCAAGATATTTAGACTGATGTATTGCAACGGTTACGAGCTTAGCAACATTTGCATCTGCAACGTCCCCTGCGGCATATATATTTGGCACTTCAGTTTGCAAGTGTCCATTTACCTTAATTCCACTTCCCTTATAAGTCAGTCCGACATTTTCAAGACCTATATCTTCCACATTAGGAGTTCTGCCTATTGCAGAGATTACATAATCTCCAGTTAAGCTTAATCCACTTTCACAGTTAACAGTAAATCCATTTTCATAAGCAACATTATCAATTTTAGCTTCAGGATCTCTTAAGAATTCATCTGAATTCATTGCACTTGTAACATTTAATAATTTAGCTTCAGGATTTTCAATTTCAACATTACTTATTATTTCTGAAACATTTTCTCTAAAGTGGAAACGAATATTTTTCTCCTTTAGAATTTCAATAACCTTTTGTACATATGGTTGGTGGAAGTATTTTAAGGCCATATCCCCTCTAATTATTACATCAGCACTAAGTCCGGCTTCCGCCATAATTGATGCGAACTCCATTCCAACAAAACCGGCGCCAATAATTATTGCATGTTTTGGAAGCTCTTCTATATCCAAATAATCATTGCTGTCATGCAAATATTCTTTTCCGGGAATATCTGGAATTATGGGTTTTAATCCGGTTGCTATTACAATTTTATCTGTTGTAAATTCTTTATTGCCTACTTTTACAGTATGCTCATCTACAATAATACCTTTCCCATGGGCTACATCAAGATCATATTCATCGAATTTATTATCTAGAAATATTGACATGCCGGCTATTTTTTTACGTTTTAATTTCATTAAATCCTGCCAGTTAACCTCAAAGTTGCCTGCTTTTCCATAACCTTCAAAATTATCTGCTAGTGCTTTTATTTCATATGGCGAATCTATAATGGCTTTTGAGTTGCAACCTCTATTTGCACATGTCCCTCCATATAAACTTTCTTCAATGATTAAAACTTTAAGTCCGGCTTTTCTTAGAAAACGACCGCCTTGCCAAGCTGCATTTCCACTTCCAATATAAATAACATCATAATTCATAATTATAACCTCTAAATCTATAATCTGTCAAAAATGATATAAAATTATATCTGAAAATATAGTTTTTTTTATCAGAAATAAGTTCACAGATAAACCCATACATTCACATTTTAATAAATACTATTTATTTTCAAAACATTAAGGATAATGTAAAAATTGATTCATTAAAATAATAGTTTTATTCCTGACTTCCATTTTTATGAGGGATAAATTACAGCATATTTCTTGAAATTATGCAATAGCACACCGAGATTACACACATTTTATGAAAAAATTTCCGCGAAAGCAAAAGTTCAAGTGAAAAATAATATTAATGGAAACATGCTAAAAATAAGAACAAATCTCTTAAAATGATTATTAAGATAAAACAAACAAAAATTTCCATAGGATTTCTACAATGTTAAAAATAGATTAGAAAAATTTTGGCATAAACCAAATTTTCCAATGAAAAATTATTTGTTTCTACAACATCCGAAAAAGAAATTTCTAATTTTTTTAGTTTTAGATTTTTTTCTTCCTCTCTTTTTTCTCAACTTCATGCATTTTTTTTCTTGCTTCAGCCATATTGTCCATGATTTCACCTCTAATAAAATATAACATATATTATATTTATTGAAATATATATACTTACTTATCCAATTAAAATAGGGAATAGTGAAAAAATAGAGATTATCCGACGTTGCATATTATGCCTGAAAACTATCTCAGAGAACTGATTTGATAAAACAAAATAATTATTCGGTTTTATTGCCTAAAATATCTAAAAAAATACAATTAACGAATTATATAACAGATAAACTGATCCAACAATAATAAGTATGGCAAATATTTTTGGAATATGCCTTGTTTTTGAAATCAACTTTTCCAAATCTATTTTTGAAATTAGATAACTTAAAACTAATAATGTCACAGCAAAACCTATGGTGTATACAATAAGATTCAATACAACATAAAAAACATCAGCAGAACTTACAAGTAATGAAATTAAAGATATCAGATATCCGCCATAACATGGCGCCCATGCAATAGATGTTAAAACACCAAGGAAAAATGAATTATTAGTTTGTTTTGATTTTAAATTAAACGAATAATCAAACAACATCAAAATCCCAGCCATTAACAGCACAATAGCTGAAATAACTCTAACATACGAAATATATGAATATATCAGTGATGTGAAAAATCCGGTTAAAAAAATTATTGCTATAAATATACTTATAAAACCAAATAGAAAAGATAAAATGTCCTTTGTTCTTAAATTAAGACTGACACTTACAAAAATCGGTAAAATTGGCAGAATACAGGGAGTCAATATTGATATTACTCCTGTGGTAAATGAAATCAATGGAAGAATTTCCATTTAAATCTCCCTTAAATCATCTAAAAATTGATTAAGTGAAACATAACCCTGAATTCTATAAAGTTCATCACCATTACTGTCTAAAATAACAGTAGATGGAGTTCCATATACATGATACTGACTGGCAAGAAATGCTTGTTTGTTTATATCAGCTTCAACAACAATATACTTTTCATTTAATTGTTTTTGAACATCTGAATTTGCTAAAACCTCATCTTTAAACAAATCACAGTAATAACAATTATCCTGACTAAAAACTAACATTACTGATTTATTTTGCAATTTAGCATCCTTTAAAGCTTGCGTAACATTATCTGTAATATTTAAATCATTACTACTTTGATTATCACCTACACTAACAAATATGATTAGTACAGATAAAAGCAATATGGCTGCCAATAAGTATTTTAAATGTTTCATGTTTAATAATGTTCATTAATATTATTTAAATGATATATAAAAAAAATAAAAAGAAAAAAAAGTAAATTTAGAATTCGATACCGGTATAAATACCTTTTAATTTAAATGATTTGGTATTCCAATTAGAAATACTTCCTAAAGAATTTCTTGAACTTGTTGCATCAGCAACAGTCCATTTACCATCAATTAACACTTGAGTCCATACATGTCCAAATGTACTTCCGCTTGAGAATTTACATGTACCATGAACGTATCTAGCATGTATATCAGCAGTCCTAAACATTGCTACAAGTAAATGTGAGTGATCTACACAGTTTCCTGTCTTAAATTTCAATGTTTTAACAGCTCCATATTTAGTATTATAATAGAAACTATAGGAAATTGTTTTTTTGACATAATTAAATATTGCCTCAGCTTTATCTGAAGTGCTTGATAGACCACTAGTTAAAGACTTTACTAATTTTTTAATGGTTGGATTATCAACTTCACAATGTGTAGTTGACTTAAGATATTTGCTTAAACTAGTTTCAGTATTTATCTCATTTAAACCAGTGCCAGATTGTGAACTAGAAGATCCGCCTGTAGTATAACTAATTGTAACATAATTTGGTAAACGATTATTGCTTCCATAAAATGTTAAAATTCTAGCAGAAGATTCGACCAATTCATCATATATTATTTTACCAACAGCAGATGAAGCAAAATTAGGTGCTTGTTTATTATCAGTTATATAATTTACAACATTATTAGCTACCTTTAAAAAATTAGCTTTAGATAAACTTTGCGAATTTATTTCGTCACCTAATGGAGAGGCAGGTGCATTAACATTACTGATATATGCAATATCATTTTTATTAGAATTGCCTAATTGACAAATGGCTTTATTCATCAAATATAAGAATTCAGGAACTGTAAAAGTAATTCCACCAGATTTAACCGTACTCGGTAATTTCTTATTGTGTTCATAATAAGATTTTAAACTAGCTGCTGATTTAACAATGTTAGCAACAGATACTGATGATATCTTTTTCACTACAAGACTAGTTGTACCTGAACTTGGAGCTGACATATCATTCCCATCAAAGCTATATGAAGCAGTGTAATTACCAATTGCAAAACTTATACTAAATGTTGCATAACCTCCTGAAGAAGTCCTAGCACTATAAGTTTTTGAATTTACAGTTAATTTAACAATTTCACCTGAAAGAGCTTTACCCTTAGAGTCAAGTAACAATATTTTACAACTTTTTGTACCTTGATAAAATGAATTAGGACTTTTCCAAGACATAGAAGTAGCGCATCTTTCAACTACATCTATAGTTGCAGATCCGGTTTTTGCATTAACTTTAGAATCAGCCTTATTAGTGTAATATATTGTATATTTACCAATAGCCAAATTAATCGGAAGTGAAACAATTCCGTTACTGTCTGTCGTTTTTGTATATGAATTATTATTTACAGAAATTATGACAGTTTTTTTAACAAGTGGAACACTTCCAGAAGTTAAAGCAACTTTAAATGGAGTTCTTGCACCATGGCCAAATGTTCTTGCACTTTTAATCGTGAAAGTAGGTGTTTTACTTGGTAAAATATAAACCTTGTTTTTAGCACTAGATCCTTTATAATATCCAGATTTTGAAAATTTATACTTAATAGTATATGCACCAGAACCAATGGAAGAAGGTAGTTTAATTTCAGCATCACCATATTTATTGGTTTTATCCGTGTAGGTTTTACCATTTATTTTAAACTTAACAACCTTACCCTTTAGTTCATAACCATAGTTATCCCGCAATTTCACTTTAATTTTTTTAGAATCCTTTTTAAGGAAAGTATAAGTTTTCGTGGTTAAGGATGTTTTTGCTGATTTGATAACTTTAACATTTTTAGTTATAGACAATCCATCCCTATTGTAAACCTTAATTTTATAAGTTCCTTTTTTAAGATATTTTAATGATAATTTAGCTATTCCCTTACTATCTGTTTTTACGTTGTATTTTTTACCATTAATCTCAAATCTGATATACTTTTTAGCTAATACGTCACCATTACTTTTGTAAAATTTAGCAGTGAATTTCTTACTGTCTAAATAAACTTTGTAAACATTATCTGCAGTAATTGTAGGCAATATTTTAAAAGTAGTGGTTAAATTATAGCCAGTTGTTGGATTTGAAGCAACAACTTTGTATGTTCCGGGCTTAAGATTAATATCTATGGAAGCCACACCATTATTATCAGTTTTTTTATTATATATAACCTTATTCACCGTAATTTTAACATTGACATTCTTTAATGCAATTCCATCAGCATCTAGGAATGTTGCAGTATATTTAGTGCTTCCCTTATAATATTTAGTAACATCTTTAGAAATGACTGTTTTAGACACATCAATAGATGAATCATTATCACCACTTGTCAAAACATTACTGTTCTCAGTGTTAGTTGATAAATTACTTGAAGTATCGGATTGTAATACATCACCGGATGTATCATTATCAACGGCAGATTCATATGCCTCAACAGTTAATTCTTGTGAATAACTGTCATTTAGATTGGTAGTATAAGAATCTGTAGTATTTACATCACTTCCATATATTGAACCAATAGATAATGCTGTAATCAGCACAAAAATCGAAGTGAGCAATATTTTATTGTTCAAAATATTTTACCGTTAATAACAAATCCTTTATATCAACAATTTCATGAGTATATTCCTGGTTTAGACTTAAAATTCTTTCTTGGATATTCATAAATTTAATTTAGGTAATTAAGATATTTAACTATTTTTCAAATTGGCATAATAATCCATTAAATTCACAGGAATGACAATTTGTTGTAAATTTTGAGTACTTATCTTTTGATATTTTATCCACTACACTACTTAAATACTCTAAAATAAACTCATTTTTAACATACTCTTCTTCATACAGTTTTCCTTCATCTAACACATATAAAATCAAATTTTCAACACAAACATCTTCCCTTTCACTTAAAGCCAATGCATAATAGCTTAATAATTCCATGTAAAATGAATGGTAGTTTCTAATATCATCACGTGTGCGAATAAAATGAACTAAACTCACACCATCACCATCATTAATAATTAAATCAATTACTCCATTAATATCATATCCATTAACTTCTAAACTAACAGGATAGGAAGTGTTAACCGCTTCAAAGTTTTCACCATACTCTTTCCAGTAATCAGCAAAATTACTGAATAATTTTTTTAAATTGCCTTTACCTGAAGCAAAAGAATATGATTCGATTACCTTCGAGATGAGATTTTCTATACTTTCCCTATCCCAGTCAGTTACAAGTTTATCATTGTGCAATCGATTTACGATTATTTTAAGCTTTGAATCAATGAACTTATTAATGTTCTTTGGATTTTTAAACTTCAAGTTATTTTCAAGATTGTATTTCAAAGGACAGACCAGATAATCATCCAGAATGTTTTCAAATTCAATTTGGTTAAACAATTTTGTATCCCTTAGCATGTGAGAAGTTATTTTTTTCATGTCAAAAACATCAGATGGTTCTATTTTTACTAAATCCTTTTCAAAATCTCTTAAAACCATAGGCATCTCACTACCTGTTCTTGGAAGTACTGTTGATAAAATCAATAATTCCTCAGCACGAGTATTGGCTACATAAACAACACGTTCTTCTTCATGATCAAATTCAAAAGGCTCTTTATCTTCGGATATTTTATATTTTAAGAATCTATTAGGTGTTGGATAAACCGGATAATTATTATAAATATGCGATTTTCTCTGAGCTGAAAATTTTAATGGAAAACTTCTATCTTTAATAGATGCAGTTATTACAACTGGATATTCCAAACCTTTAGCTTTGTGAACTGTCATTATATGAACTTTTTTTGAATTGTCTTCCTCTTCGTTAATCGGACAAGAATAATACTTAAGTGAACGGTAAATATAATTAAATAGACCAATTAAATCGTATTTTCCCATAATATTTTCATAATCAGAGATTATTTCAGAAATTAATGATAAGTTAAGTGTAGCTTTTTTAGCTTCAAAATCACTTCTGGTGAGCAATTCATCCATATAACCAGTTGTTTTTAGCAGTTCATAAAATATCTGAAGAGAGGTTAATCGGGCTTCCTTAATTGATGATTTTAAATCATTTAAAGAAACAAAAAAATCCAAATCATGTTCATCATCAATTCCAATAGCTTTTAGTTCCTCGCGAGAACAACTGCTTAAATCAGCAACTCCAACTTTTTTAAATATTTCCTCCAAATCCTCATCTGAATAATCACGAACAACATCCATTATTGAAACTGATTTTGATGATGAAACCAATGGTTTAAAGTTATTTTTAAAATTAACCACATTGGCATGGTATTTTAACTCAATGTCATTTAAAATTTCCTGGGTCTTATTAGATAGTTTAAATATCTTTGACGAATCATAATATTTATCTGTAAATGATGATAAGTTAATCCATTGCCCTCCATCACCATAATAAGCAATACGAGTTGGATTGAATGGTAGCATATACCAAAATAAAGCTAGAATCGCTTTTACCTCATCCTGGTAAATTAAATCATTAATTCCTTTAAGATAATATGGAATTTTCTCTTTTTCAAATTCTTCCAAAATATCTTTTTTATCTTTATGGCTTCTAAAAAGAACACAAACATCACTATATTTAGATATCTTACCTGAACTTTTTAAGTTTTTAATAATATATGCTATTCCTTTATATTCCTCTTCATCGCGAGTATTTTCAAGCATGTAAACAGGCATTTTAGATTTATTATCCGTTTTCAAGCTCTTTGGACTTACACGCTTTTCAGTTATATACTTCTCATTAAACTCGACAATATCAGAGGTAGAACGGTAGTTGTTTACGAGAATCTTATTTTCAAATTCATCACTTCTTGAATAATCATTGAAAAATTGAGGACTGGCTGCTCTAAATGAATAAATACTTTGGTCTTCATCGCCTACAACAGTGAATGTGTCAGATATGTCCCGTAAAAGTTCAAAAATCTGCATTTGAATAGCATCAGTATCTTGAAACTCATCAATTAACACATTGCGATACTGTACTTGCTTTAAATTATTTTTATTAGATAAAATTTTCAATGCCTTAACAAGCAGATAATTTTGATCACAGACATGTTCCCTCTCCATTAGCTCGATCCAATCACTGTATGATTTTGCAATTTGCAGATACCTTGCCTTGTAAACATCACATTGAAAACCTAATGATTTGATTTCTTTTTTAGAAGGATATTGATTACTTGGGTGAGTTTTATAAAATTCATCAATATATGTCAGATATTCTCCATCAATTTGATATTTTGACTCAATATAGTCAATTAAGGCATCAGAGTCAATTTCAAATAATGCATATTCATCATATTTTTTAAGAACCTGGCCTGATTCATGATTTCTTAAAAATGACTTGCCCTTAAAACCTAAGTCGGTTCTGTGTTTGTTGAAAAATAAATTCCTCTCAGATTCCCTTTTAAGTAAATTATATGGAATATCGCAGAAATCAGATAATATTGATCTGCAAAAACTATGAATTGTACTTATTCTCATCTTGTTAATGATATTTACTTCTAATTTTGTGTCCTTTTTAAAGCGTTCCCTCAATTCTTCAGCGGCTTTATTTGTAAATGTAATTACAAGAATCGATTCGGGAACTGCTCCATTTTCAATTAAATACAATACTCTTTCAATAATTACACGTGTTTTTCCAGCTCCAGGACCTGCATTAATTAGTAAAGGTTTTCCAATATACTCAACAGCTTCTTTTTGATAATCATCCAATTCAACTAACGGTGGGATTTCACGAACAATACACTTATCTGTTTTTTTAACAGCCTGAAAATTTAGATTATGTGAAAGGAGATTTCCTTCACTATCAAACAATTTAAGATTTAAAATGTTTTCATTAATAAAATTATTTAAATTGCCTTCAACCAAGTTTAAAACATCCACTTTATCCTTAGGGGACAAATCTTCAATCAGTATTAAATCGTCACCTTCCTGATTAATCAATGAAGGCATGATGGAGTCTACTTCAAGACTATCAAATATCAAATAAATATCTTCATTTGTTATTTTTGGATTATGACCTAAAAATGTGAAATCGAACTCATAGTCAACTTGTAAAAACTCTTCAAAACCAACGAAATAATCTTCATAGATATATTCAAATAATATTTTATGAACACTTTCAATATCATTTAGTGTTAATGTTAAAGAAGGGTCGTTGAAAACATCAATAGTAAAGACAAGTTCCTTTTTAGTTTGTCTGCAAAATAAATCTAAAATAACTTTAGCCGTAGCCATAGCTAGTTTGTATTTTTTAACTACAATCAATTTTTCCATGACACTGCACAAGTCATACAACTTCTTAAATTTAGGTTTAAGAAAAGTAAAAACACTACTCTCTCTCATTATAATCATTAAAACATTTAGTTATAAAAACACTATCAATCCATTCAGGCTGAATCAATCCTTTTGAAATATCCTCTTCTATTTGAGATACAATAATCATGCCGTCTTTTTTAGAAAGTTTTTTAAATTCGATTAATTTAGAAAATGAATCCCCACTACCCTCAACAAATTTATTTAAATTTAAACGACATTTAGCCTTTTTATCTTCACTTTTAAGTAAGCATTGACGTTTAAATTCATGTTTAATACCTTTTTTAAATTCTTTAGCTTCAATTATTTCCCCATGAATATTGAAAATAATTCCAACAATGTCCCTGTCCTGTAAAATCGGATATTTCTTTTTAACCCTGCTTATTAATAAAGTATCATAATCCCTTCCTACAATATTATCTAATTCATTGAGATATGAAACTTGCTTAACTGAATTATCAAAATAATACTCCAAATACCTTTTAATTTCAAAATCACTAATATTATCATCATAAATTTTAGATTCAACCCTAGAATAAATCAAATTAACATCTTCATCCGAAAGATCATATTTTTCAGGCATTTGATATAAAATGGACTGTCTTTCTGGAGGAGTTTAGATAAATACTCAATTTTATCTTGTTTTTCTAAACTTGTAACTCTCCTGTTAAAGTAATCATCTAATGTAGCTACAATATTGTCTGAAACAAATTTATTAGAGTCAATATCACTTTTTAACTCTTCAATAATAAGTTCACATTCGTTTAAACTTAAATCATAAGAATAAAGCAAGTAATTAAAAAAAGGAGTATCATAATCACCTATAAGTTCATCTAATCTATTTATAATAACTTCATTAATCATATTTGTTTATAATTTATCTAAAATAAGATAAATAATTTAGGGAGCCGAATTTTTTAAAAATCAAAGTGAATATGTTTTTATAGTTAATTATCAAACTTTCGGCATAAATGTTTCGAGCCATTTGTAATGAACTTCTGTTTTGAAATCGACTCAACATGTGTTGTAATAGTTAATTTTGCAAATATCCTTTAGATTCTAGGCAATAATGTTTTATTTTTCTTTTTATTTGTCTCCATATTTGTTCGATTGGATTTAAGTTGGAGAGTCTGGTGGAAGATATATTAGTTTAATATAGGTGTAGTGCTATTTTTTTGATAAATACTGAATTGAATCCTATAATTAAGATATTTAAATAAAAAATTATAGGTAAATAGAAAATGAATACAATAAACAAACATCGGCCATCATAATTATTTTAAATAATGCTCTCTAAATTCAATTAATCCAAATAAAAGTATTATTGATGAGATTTTGCTAATTTACTAGCTGAAATATCATCAAATACATACCATATCCTATTCTCCTCCAATACTAATTTTTTTAACTCAACAAGAGAATCTGCTTTTATTACATAGGCAGATTCCTCATAACAATACACATCTCCAATTATACGAACTCTAAATATTCCCGTATCATTATCCATATAATTAAATTTTAATTCCAATGTGAGAAGTTCTTCATAATATAGAAAAATTTCTTTCAGTTCAGAATTCTTGATTTTTGATAAGTCCAAGATTCCATAATCAATTTTTCTTAATGTCTCAACATTTAAAAATTCAACAACCTCTTCTGAATATTTAAACAAATCAAGCTTCATTGAAACCTCTTTAAATTATTAGCATTACATGAGCATATCATCTAAATTAAAGTTTAAGTATTAGTGATAAGAAAATCAATGAAAACAGTTATATTCTGACAATCATTTAATCATTTCCCTCATAATCTCAATAATTCTTCTGTTTAAAGGATTTTCAAGTGATATAAATTCCTCACTTGCTTTACTGGATCCAAATTCAGCAAAGTAAGGAGTATGACAACAATCTCCATCAATTGTAGCTCCAAAAGTTATTTCATTTCCTTTAACTTTTATACCAAAATCTGCAAATTCAAATACCAATACTTTATCAATGTCACTTGTTTTAAATTTTTCACTGGTTCCACCATACTCTAGTTCAAATACAGCCTCACCATCAATTTTACAAGCAGTAGCATATACAAGACGAATGTATGCTCCATCTTCATTGATTTTGCGATTCAAAAATTCAAAGAAGTTCACATTCATTTCATCAAAATCATACTTTTCATCTGCCATACCTGCATAAGTCGGCATGTAATTATTTGATGTGAGTTCATCTACAAAGAAATGAAATTCATCATTTCCACATACTGAGTTTTCAACTGTCTTTTTAACATTTATAGTACAATTTTTCTTAATTTCCATTTTATTCCTCTAAATGATGATAGGTTATAAGTTTTAGGATTAAATCCTTGGCTGAATAATAATAGTCACTAGTCTAGAATTAGCTAAATATAAACTAAGTAACTATAAATAAATCTAAAAGAATACTGCATTCCAGTATGCAGTTAATTTAACTTGTGGTGTCATTTTATCAACCCCTAATGTTTGAGAAGTTCATATAGATTTTAATTTGAAATTTAATATAATGGTATGGTCTTTATGTATATCAATAATTCAAAGTACATTTACATATTATTTTCATATAATATATAAAGTTTTTGTTTTTATGACCCAAAATTGAGGTAAATTAAAAAAAGATAATATGGGAGAATTATAATTCTCCATTTTTGCGCCTTTCATCTAACAGTTCAAGACCTAAATCTCCTAATTTGTATTTTTGAATTTTGCCACTAGTTGTAAGCGGGAATTCATCAACAAAGAATACATATTTAGGAACTTTATACCTTGCAATAGACCCAATACAGAAATCACGAATATCCGCTTCAGTAACATCATCAAAGCCATCATCTTTAATAATAAAAGCACCAACTATTTCACCATATTTCTCATCAGGAATTCCAGCTACTTGAACATCTTGAACACAATCATGAGTGAATAGGAATTCTTCTATTTCACGGGGATAAATATTTTCCCCACCACGAATAATCATGTCTTTAATACGGCCTACAATAGAATAATATCCCTCTTCATCAACTATTGCAAGGTCTCCTGAGTGTAACCATCCATCAGGCTCAATTGTCTCGGCGGTTTTTTCAGGCATATTATAATATCCTTTCATAACATTGAAACCTCTACACATGATCTCTCCTTTTTGACCAGGCCCTAACTCTTCACCAGTATCCGGATCAACTATCTTAACTTCAATATTAGGGAATTTGCGACCAACAGTGTTGATTTTTTTCTCAAATGAATCAGAAGCATTAGTTTGTGTAAAACCCGGTGCCGCTTCAGTAAGCCCATATACACTTGTAATCTCTTTCATATTCATTTTTTCAATAGCATCTTTCATTGTTTCAACAGGACAAGTTGAACCAGCCATAATACCTGTACGTAATGAAGACATGTCAAACATGTCAAACATTGGATGGTTCATCATTCCAATAAACATTGTAGGAACCCCATAAATTGATGTGCATTTTTCTTTTTGAATTGATGAAATAGCAAGTAATGGATCATACTCTTCAAGAACAACCATTGTTGAACCATGAGTTATGACAGCCATTACCCCAAGCACAGTTCCAAAACAATGGAATAAAGGTACCTGTAAGAGTAAACGGTCTTTGTTAGTGTAATTCATGTTTTCTCCAATATAATATCCATCATTTACAATATTGCGAGAAGTAAGCATTACTCCTTTAGGAAATCCTTCTGTACCGGAAGTATATTGCATATTTATTACGTCATGCTGGGAAACAGAATCTTTAACACATTGGAACTTTTCTTCATCATAATTCATTCCAAGCAATAATAATTCATTAGTATTATACATTCCACGGTGTTTTTCTTGACCTACATGGAATAAAAATTTTAAATGTGGGAATTTTTCAGCAACTAACCTTCCACGAGCACAAGTTTTCATCTCAGGTACAAGTTCATGTATAATATCAAAATAATTTGTATCTCTAAATGTTTCAGTCATAGCTAATGCTTTCATATCTGATTGTTTAATCACATATTCTAATTCATGTGATTGGTAAGCAGTATTGACCGTTACAATAGTTGCTCCAATTTTAGCAGTTGCAAACATATAAGTTAACCATTCAGGGACGTTTTTAGCCCAAATACCAACATGGTCACCTTTTTCAATTCCAATAGCCAGCATTCCTTTTGCTAGATTATCCACCCTTTCATCAAATTCTTTATAAGTAAATCTTAAATTTCTATCTGGATAAACAATGAATTCATGATCTGGTTGTTTTTCAACCATTGATTCAAAGAACTTGCCTAATGACAGTTCTGTAAATAATTCGCTCATATTTTCACCTCAAAATTTATTTAATAAAATAACTAACCAAAATACAATTCATTAATGCAACCTCAATTGCAATCTTTTTAAGCTCAAATCCAAACTAGCTGTGAAAAATCTATCAATTTTTGGCCTATAAGTTATTTTATTCATTTTTTCATTCTCCTTAATACGGTGTATATAATACAGCGAGTATTTTAGCTTTATTTTTATCACTTGCATGAAGGTGATGCGGCACTACTGAGTCATAAAATATTGTGTCGCCTTCACCAATTGTAAAAGTGTCTTTACCATAGATGACTTCAATTTCCCCTTCTAAAACATAAATGAATTCTTCACCTTCGTGAGAGGACAGTTCCTTTTCTCCTTCTTCATATTCAATATCAATTAAGAATGGATCAATGTTTCTATCAATCTTACCTGCCCCTAAAGAGTGGAATTCTAAATTAGTTGCATTTGTAACATCTTCCCTGCCGGAAAAGAATAATGAATTTTCGGTTTTTCCACCACGAGTTATAACAGGGCCAAGTTCAGGAGTATCATCTAAAAATGTTCCTAAACGTACACCTAATGCCCTTGCCATTTTAGTTAATGGTGTAAGGGATGGAATTACTTCTCCCTCTTCCATGGCTTGTAAAACTTCAAGTTTTACCCCACTTGTCTCAGCAAGTTCATCTATAGACATGTCTTGTCTAGTTCTAATATCTTTGATTTTTTGTGCAAAATCTTCGTTTGTCATATTTTTCTCACTTTTTGGATTTTTTCACTTAAAAATATTTAAGTATGTATAATTATCATTAATAATATATTTAAAAGTATCTGAATTCAAGCATTTTAATTAAAAATTTTAATTTTTGATTAAAAAAATAATATAAAAACTTGAATAGAAACATGATCAGATAAAAAAGATTTGAATTTCATACAAATATACAATTGCCAATATTAAATGCCACACGTCTATTGAATTGACTTTAAAAGAAAATATTGGATTTAAATAAAAGAAAAATAATATATACTTTGAGGATTAATGAATTAATGTAGAGAATCTTCCCCGTTTCTTTACAATTCATTATGTAGAAAAATCTATATTAGTAAATGAGGAAAAATAAGGTTTGGATTATCCAACCTTATTATTTTTAATAGAAATTTATACATAATCCATATTTCATTTAATAATTATTTAAAATAAAATTGTTTGATCTGATTTTAGTCAAGTTGCCAAAGTTGAAAAAGACCATCCTCATATGAATTCCAGAAAATATAACCTCCCAGGATTCAACAAATAGACCTAAAAAAATTATTTGACTTATTAGTAAAAAAATGGGTGGTAAAAATATCCACATAGGATGTGATGTTTTTATTAATTCAAATTGTTCTATGCAAGATCAAGGCGGAATTTATATTGGTGATGAGGTTCTTATTGGACATAATGTTTGTCTTTTAACATTAAATTATGAATTAAACCCAAAAAACATGCCAATCTTCTACCTGCTCCAATTCATTTAGAAAATCATGTGTGGTAGGTTCTAATGTCACAATTCCTCCAGGGAGTGAGAGTTGGTGAAAATTCTGTTGTTGCTGCTGGAGCTGTTGTAACTAATGATGTTCCATCCAATAGTATTGTTGGCTGTGTTCCTGCAAAAATTATTAAAAAAATAGATGAATGATAACTTTGCAGATTATCAATTTAATGACCAACTAAAAGTATAGTCAATATTGAAAGTATTGAAATTACAATAGCTACAATTGGGTTAACAGCATTTAAAATAAAAATACTAACTTTGAAATAGTATTAAGTACATCAACTATTAATTTTAATAGGATTTATTTATTAATTAAAAATATATATTAATACAAACAAAACTTTAAATAATTTTAAGGACTGTTTTATATGTTAAGTATTAATCAATGCTACCTAGATTTTGTTGATAAAATCTTAAAAACTGGAAAAGAAACATACAAAGATTCAAATCATCATTTGATTGAAAGTTTAGGGAACTTTTACATCATTGATGACCCGTTAAACTTAAAATACAAAGCAAAATATCAACATTACACAACCGACATGATGTTAGCAGATATTAAATCCGGGAAATTTGATATTGATGCTTGCCCAATTAAAAGCGATGCACTATACGAATATGTTAAATCAGCAGAAAATCCAGATGACCAAGGATTTGTTTATACTTATCCAAACAGGATTTTTGCTCATTTTGATATTGACCAATTCAATACCATGAAAGAAAGAATTTTAACTGCCACCGGTTCAAATCGTGCAGTTGCAGTTACAATTGACCCACACTTAGATGCAGACAGAGAAGATATCCCATGCCTTCAATTTTTACAATGTATTGTTCGAAATAAGGAATTAACCATCCATTGTTTATTTAGAAGTAATGATATTTTTGGTGCTTTTTACTCCAACATGTTTTTCATCGCCTATTTGGGAATTAAAATGAAAGATGAAGTAAACAAAGAAATTATGAGTGAAAAATTAAACTTCAGTGGAGTTCACTACCACTCAACCTCAGGCCACATATATAATACTGATTTAAAAGCAGCTCGTAAATTAATTAAAACAAATAAATAAGGTTTGAAACCTTATTTTTAATTTTTATCTTGTTTTAACTATTAAACTTTCATATTTAGTTTTAATATTATATTTTCCAATTTTATATTTGATTTTAATTTTTAAAGTAGCTATTCCTTTAGAATTAGTTTTTACTTTATAGGTTTTCCCCTTAAAATTTATTTTGACATTTTCTTTTTCAGGATTTTGCCTTTTTGTTTAAAAGTTTAACTTTGAATTTTAAGGTTTCACCTTTTTTAACACTCTGATCCTTAGTGATTATGGTGGTTTTGACATTGATTGTATTGAAACACAATAACCCTATAAGTAGTTTTGATAGTATATTTTCCAGGATTTATAGATATTTTAAGTGATGCATAGCCATTACTATTAGTTTTTTTAGTATAGGTTCTTCCATTTATGCTGAATTTTACCTTAACACCTGCTGCAACCTTTCCATTATCATCTGCAACTTTAACTTTATAATATTTACCTTCCCCATAATACATTTTTAAATATGCATTTTCGGTTATTCTAGCTACAACTTTAATATTTTGAGTTTTAATCTCTCCAGTAGCTGGATTGATAATATGGATAACATAATTATTAGGAATTAAACCAATAGTTAACCTAACAATTCCATTTCCATCAGTGCCCAGATGATAATACTTAGAATTAATAATAACAGATACCTTAGCATTATTTAAAGGAACACTATATCTATCAAGTAATTGAAATATATATTGTGAATTTAAAGTTTTGACTTCATCTTGTGAAATTATTGATGAATAAACAGTGACATTTGAACTAATACTTGATGAATTATAAGCATATGCCCCATTATAAATAGCTGAAACATTATGTAGTCCAAAAGTTTCAAAAACATGATTTAAACTAGCAGTACCATTAAATACCTTAACAGTATACTCTTTAGAATCAATTTTAATAGTAACATTACCTGCATTAACTAAATCCCCATTTTGGTCTAAAACTGTAAAAGTAATATTGACAGGATTATAATGATTGGATATTAAAGAAATTGTAGTATTTAAAAAATTAATCACAAAGTTATCATTATCATCTGATGAGATATAACCATTATTTTCATAAATGGCAGTAATATTGACCTCCAAAGGAGGTTTGGATAGATTAAGAACGGCAAATCCATTTACCACTGGAACTTCATATTCCACTCCATTAATGTTAAATGTGACATTTCCACCAGTTACTGGTCGGTTATATTGATTTAAAACATTTGCTGCAATATAAAAATTATCACCAGAAATATTAACAATTAAATTAGTTGTAGTGTTTATAAGATTTAACACAGTGAATGCTTTAATACAAGCTACTTGTGAGGTATAAGTATGAGATGAGTAATTCCAAGTTAAATTAAATATATCTACCCAGTTTTTCCCATCATAGCTTAAAAATGAGGTGTTTTTTGAATATAATACTTTATTTAAAGAAACGGCTTCGGATATAGGAAACTCCGCTTCGCCATCTACAGTAATTTTAAAGACAACTTCAAAAATATCTCCCTTACTAAGTGATACAAATTGATTTAAATTCAAAGTATAATAACCCATATTAGAAATTCCACTTTGTGCATGCTTTAAAACATTATTAACATAAATATAAAATGTATAATTAGTTACCCTTTTGAAATAAGTTGAAACAGCCGCTAAATACTCATAATCAGTTGCAGTGAATTTATTTTTATACCAAATAGTGCTTGAGGAGTTTAAGAAGTAGTCAGTTTTTCCAGGAATATCATATTGATAATTTTTATCATATTTAATAGTGTCATTTAAAATAAAAGTATAAGTGATATCCACTCTTCCAGGTTGAGCACATTTGGTATCATAATAAGAAACATAATAATATCCCTTATCTCCAGAATCAGTCCCCCAACTATTTTTAATTATCCATGCTCCATCACCCGGCGGGGCAGTTTTAAAATTATATTTAGAATAGTTATCATCCCATCCAACAATAGTTATAGCATGATTTGCACCTGAAGATCCATAATAATAGTGATTAGTATTATTTACATAAAAACCATTCCAATGAATACTTGTTGCAACAGCACCATAATTCATAATAGCCATTTTTATTGCATTATTATCAGTATATGAACTTCTTGACAAATACAGGACATTCTGAATATGATAAAAACTATTTAATACTGGTGATAAGAATCCTGAAGGATTATAAATATCATCACTTTCATTTACAGGACCTAACCAACTTACAAGATAACCAACACCCATATCATCAAATCCGCCATTATTAGGCTTCATATCCCAACCATAATCTGAATAATATGACATTAAATTCTTCATATTCTCTTCAGACAAATCATAAGTAACGTTTGATGCTTTTAGGATACATGATTCTAGTGCGGCTAATGTTGCAAATGCCCAACAGTTACCTCCAGTCTTTTGATCTTTAACTGGAGTTACGTAACCTAAAGTTTTTAGATTATAACTTCTTGGCAAATGACCATTATATGTTGAATTACAATAAACTAAAAGATATTCTCCATTAGAAATTGTCATATTTGGAGTATCAGTTTCAAAAACATCATTTGCAAAATAACCGAAGTTATTAATAAATGTATTGCCATTTTCAAGAGAACTTACAACATTGTTAGATATTGAATAGATAGCTCCAACAGTACTTGCATTATTGTTTGAAAATGTATTTAAGTAAATATGACATGAATCCGCATCATCAATGAACAATGCTCCCCCTTCTTTTGCAGAATTATTATCCAAATAAGAATTGGTTAGGTTAAATAAAGAGTACAGCGAATATATTGCACCACCATAATAACCAGCTTTGTTATTTTTAAAAGATATGTTACTTAAAGATGAATTTGAACTTATAGAAATTATAGCTCCTCCGAAAAGTGTTGCACTATTGTTAATAAATTCAGAATTTGAAATATTCAAAACACCACCTTTAATATAAATTGCCCCACCAAATTTAGCTGTATTGTTTATAAAACTACAACTATCCAAATTAACATTGCCATTAGAACTGATTGCACCACCATTTGTAGATGATGAGTCCCTAAATACTGTATTGACGGCTGTAAAATTAACTTTACTAATAATAGTTGATGAAACAAACGTGACATTATAAATAGCTAATGAAGTTGAAGAGATAAACATTGCATTTTTAACAAATGTTGTACTTGCATTTTCACCAATAATCGTTACATTTCTAATTGTTTTGTGGCCATTAAAATCATACGTACCACTAGCTAAATGAATAATTGAATCATCTTTAAGGTTATAATAATTCAAATTTTTGTAAGGGTTATCTGCAGTTCCATTTCCAGTGTCATTTTCGATATTTGCATTAAAATAGTAATCTGCGGTTAAAACATTACCCCCATTATTATTTGTTTCATTATCAACTGCAAAGCTTGATGGAATTAGAATTAATAAACATATAAATATTGATATAATCGCTATAAATTTAAATTTCATATAATAATTTCCTCCATTATACCAAATTAAACACAAAAACTTGGTAAAATGTGTAAAGTATTTGTATTTAAGTTTACTATAATATAAATAATGTTGGTTTGAAAAAAAAAGAATTTGATTAATGAAGTTAAATTCATCATCAATCAATAAATATGTATAATCCTTCCACTATTTGGCAGAACCTGAAATATGAAGAATAACTACCTGCTCGAATAATTTAACGTTCTATCTTTAATATATGAAAATTTATCCTCAATTAATAGTTCCCCATTTCTAAAAACAGTGCGCAACATGTTTTCACCATCATTATCAATTGGAATAGTTTTAAATGAATTATTTTCATTTATTAATTTGAATCCACCTGTTTTAGACTTTTTGCTTGAGTCTAATGGGTTTTTAAATATATCCTTCCATTCACCATTGCATAATTGAGCGGAACATTTAAAAGCGTTTCTCTGAGTATCACGATTAACAGAAGTATGTAATCCACCACCCATTCCAAATATAATATTTTCAGCCGCCCATCCATTAGTTTTCATGGCGAATAGTATATCACGGATTTTATGATAGTCCAGTCCATCACCCCATAACAGTCCAATATTGGCATCGAATACCTTATATCCTTTATCTGTCAAATGAGATCCAAAACTTTCTCCAAGATATTTAAACAATCAATAGTTGTAGATACCGGTTCTCCACTGTCCGGTCTGAAAACTATTTTATTGCCTTTGATTTTTAAGAAATTATTGATGGCATTATTTAAAATAGAACCTTTAATTCCCGCCTGAGTTAAAAAATTCTTATAATTATAAGAATCAATAACCATAGATAAGATTCCATCTTTAACATTATCAATCACATTAAGAACCTGTGTTAATTCACCATCAGGACCAAGAGAATTCATGACACTATGTTCTGTTGCTTGAACACTGAAACCATATACATCTGGATCATTGTAATAGTTATCGGGGATTGCTAATGCTGGAATAGTATCAGTTCCAGAAAAACTCAATAAATGAGCAGAACCAGCTAATCGTGATGATTCAGTAGATGTAGCTCCCCTATATCCAAAATCATGCAACATAAAATTTAAATTGTCCAAGCTAGAACCTGTAACATTTAAATAAAAAGTACATAATTTACGAACCTCCGCAGACAATGTTGCAACTGTTGATGGATACCAAACTTACAATAATAATGATTCAAGATAATTTACTAACCAAAAAGATTTTTTATCAGTGTTTTCAATAGTCATTAAAACATTGCCTACCTCAACAGGTGTTCCTTCAGCTACTGCTTTGATTTCAATAGGCAAATTACCATCACAGTTATCAAGAATATACTCCCAACCTTTTTTATTGAAAATATCATCACCAATATGAGCGGTGATTAATTTATCTGCTTCATCAATTTTTTCTTGTGTAACAATTTGACCTTCCAAATACTTTTTAATTATATATTGAAGCCCATAAAAGATAGTTTTATTAAATTCAGCACCTAATCTACTTTCAAGATAGGAATACATTTTTTCAGTACATTCTGGGTAGAAATAGTGATGAGTTACTTTATAACTATCTGTTAAAAGGCAAATATTGTTTTCAATCATAATATCACTTTTAAAAGGTTATTAGATTATTATGAAATATATATTTAACTAAAAAGTTGTTTTAAAATTGGTGAGGGACGGTTAATAAAAAAAAAGAAAATAGAAAAAAAGATTTAGATATAACTAGTATCCTGTTTTCTAAAGTGTGCTTGTGGGTGATCACATAATGGACATACTTCTGGAGCTTCCTTTCCATAATGGATGTATCCACAATTATTACATTTCCATGCAATTTCTTCATCTTTTTTAAATACTTTACCTGCTTTGATTTTAGAGGATAATGCATTATATCTTTCTTCGTGTGCTTTTTCAGTTGCACCGGCTGCATCAAATAAATCTGCAATATCCTCTAAACCTTCTTCACGTGCGGTTTCAGCAAATCCTTTGTACATTGAAGTCCATTCTTCATGTTCACCCGCTGCCGCATCTGCGAGATTGGTTTCAGTGTCCGGCACTTTTCCACCGTTTAATAATTTAAACCAAATTTTTGCATGTTCTTTTTCATTGTCAGATGATTCTTGGAAAATTTCTTTAATTTCAACATAACCATCTTTTTTAGCTTGAGAAGCATAAAATTCATATTTTACACGTGCCTGAGATTCTCCTGCAAGTGCAGTTTTTAAATTTTCTTCAGTTTTACTTCCTTTTAAATCTGCCATAATAACATCTCCGTTAGTAATTTTATTTTTAATATAATATTTAAATATTGCCTTTTACTGTGCAAAAAATTTAGTCACAACTAAATAATTAAACAATGAAGACTCTTCTACTCTAAAATCACCAAGTAATGACTTCTCTTTCAATTATCATTTCATCATTACCAAAATTAGATACATTCTCATCACCTTCAAATACCATGAAAGCAAAAGATTTCTCATCTCTTGAGATAATTCCTTTTAATTCCTCAAAATCATTCCATTTAATAGAGTTTTTCATAAATGGATTAACTGGAAAATCCCATCTAAGATTATCTCCTTGATAATATTGAATAATTCCACCTGCATATTGCATAGCTTCTTCATCTAATAAGTAATCCCCATCAATTAATCCTTTAATTGATACATCTGGATGATTAGGGTGTTTGATGAAAAATACAACCATCTTATTCATTTAATCACCGAATAGATGATAAATATCTAAAAAAAATAAAAAAAAGTAGAGCACTTATTTAAAGTTAGTAGCTCTTTCTTCAAAGTGTGCTTTTGGAAATCCGCAAACTGGACATTTTTCAGGCGCATTAGGACCTTTGAAAACAAATCCACAATTTTCACATTTCCATTCAATTTCTTCTTCTTTTTCAAATACAGAATTGTTTTCTACATTAGCAAGTAATGTTCTGTATCTCTCTTCATGTTCTTTTTCGATTGCTCCAACCTTTTCAAATAAGAATGCAATCATTGGGAAACCTTCTTCTTTAGCGGTTTCTGCAAATCCTTTGTACATTGAAGTCCATTCTTCGTTTTCACCATCTGCTGCTGCATTGAGGTTAGCTATTGTGTCTGGAATTTTTTCATCGTGTAATAATTTGAACCAGATTTTAGCATGTTCCCTTTCATTTTTAGAAGTTTCCATGAAAATATCATGGATTTGAACATATCCTTCCTCTTTTGCTTTATTAGCAAAGTATTGATATTTTGTGTGAGCTTGAGACTCACCAGCAAATGCGTATTCCAAATTTTTTTCAGTTTGAGTACCTTTTAAATCAGTCATGATATACATCTCCAATAATATATGATATTAGTTTCATTATTTAAAAACTTTTTTAAAAAAAATGAACATAATTTTAGGCAAACCTAAAAAAAATAAAAAATAGCTTAAAAATTAAGCTATTTCTGAGTATAATAAACCAAATGCCCTATATTGTACAAATGCAATAAATGTATCGCCAACAATAAATGCTATAATTATACCAATAACTGGAATCAAACTGATAACTGCCATTATTAAAAAAATAACCAATATTAAAATATATAGCAAAATTATTAAAGCTAATGTTTTTCCAACACCAATTTCTTTTAAATCCCTATAAGATTTACCAAAACGTATTGCATCATCAATACTGCCTGTTTTTGCCAGTCTAGATTGTCCCATTAATGCCAATAATGAAAACATTATACACATTATTATTAAAACAATAGCAACAATAATTATAGATGCAGCAAAATCTGGTGTTAAAATAGTATTTAACAAATCAACAGGAGTTACATTACCTACAAACTCCAGATTAGTCACCTTTGTTGCAGCAATTCCAGTGAAAATAAATAATGCTATGGTAATAACAACCAGTGGAATAAAATAATATATAATATCTACAATAAACAATTTAATTCCATTTTTAAGATTTCTTTTAATATCAATAGAAGGTAATTCATCTTTTAACTCAATACCAAATTTTAAAACATCTAATTCATAACCAATAACAATTATTGTAATTATTAATGAAACAATACCTCCAACTATAACCATAAACTCATTTTTAAGAAATGTGCCGGGAAAATTAGAAATAAAACTCGCAAAAAATAGCACACCAATAATTAAAAATGTTTTAATGTCTGTAAATGGATATCTAATAGAATTTTTTAAAATTTCAAATATTTCCATAATATTCACCATTAAATATTATAAATTTTATTCTAGTTTTATATAAATTATAGATAGTTTCTAAAATAGTGAAGAAAAATAAACAATGAATAAATTGTTTAAAAAATGTAATACAAAATTAACATTAAAATGTTTATTAAAAAAAATAGATGAAAAATTATCCATCTACCCCAAAGGATTTTTTAAGCAAATCCACGTTAACAAAACCTTCTTTGTAAATTTTACCAGTAGTTAAATCATTAATTACTACTTCAGCAGGAGCAAACATTCCTTTATCGATTTTATAGAAGTCAAATTCAGCTTCTTTAAATACGTCGAAGAACGGTTTGCCATACCCATCAGCTGCAGAAGATGGTAATTTAGCTGCCACATCAGCAATATCATCATTTTCATCAGATTCAATATAGTAATAGGTTCTTCCACCGAACAATACTGCATCATTTGTTTTACCCATTGCTTTTAATCCGTTTGGGTCAATTGGTGCTATTGGTGCAATACCTGCTGCATGTTTTACTTTAGTTACATCAAATTTAATAGCTTCCAACATTTTGTAAGTTCCGTTTTCAACTACTCTGCCTGAAATTTGAATAGATCCAACAAGAGAAGAAGTAGGAGCTACAAGCAAGTAAACATTTTTAACATTAACATCACATTCATCAGCAATATATTGAGCAACATCTTCACCTGGCAATACATCAGCTTCAAGAGTTAAAATTGCTAATTCTGCATCTTTGTCATCATAACCAATTTCCTCATAAGTTTCTGCTGGTTTTAAAGCGATTGCCCTTGCAGGTCCTGAACCTAATGCAAAGAAATCACCCACAGAAACAGACCAGCCCGCTTTTTGAGAACCTAAGGTTGAAATAGAAGGTGAGTCAGTTTTAATTTTTACTGAAGGAAGTGCGAATTTTTCAGATAAATCTCCAGGAATTGAAATTCCAACATCGGCAACTCCACCAAGACAAACTTTAGTATAAAGTTCTCCGGCTTTAAAACTTCCATCTACATTAACACCACAATCAAGAACTGTAGCACCATTTTTTAAAGTTGCAACAGCGATGTTTATTTCATCTGCTTTTTCAATCATTACATCTACGGTTTTTTTAGCTTCTAAGTTTACACTTACCATAGTTTTAACCTCTAAAAAAATTTAACTTAAATATTAAGTTATTGAGTAAAAATTTATTTTTATTATTATTTATATTTGCCTAAATGAATCTTAATAAAATAGATTAAATCATTGTTTTGAGGCATTGATTTCTCTTACTACTTTGGCGATTTTTACAATTCCTTTATCTTGACTTTTATCAATAATTCTTAAAAGAGCATTGTCTGTTTTAATATGCCTCATAGCAAACAAACGAACATCATCACATTTAGCATTAATAACAATATCTGCCCATTCTTTTTCTAAATCAATGAATTTTACAATGTGATCCATATTGTCAAGGATGTGCGGTACTTCACAGGCAACCTTAACAAGCATGACCTTATTTTTAATTTTTATCAATGCGTTTTCTCTATTGTAGAAATGGAATTTATAATTTGAATTGCCCTCCCCAGGTAAAACATCATAATTGTGATTGTGAATAGCAATACTTGCCAATACAACTTCATCGGTTATTTTTTCAACTGCAAGTTCCTGAACCGACCTGTATTCAGACCTATCACCAATGAATGCTAGAATTGATTGATTAGTTAGAAATTCAACTAAATATAATTGGGTTTTTTCATCAAAATCATTTAAATTGAACTTTTTAAAAAACGATTCATCTAAACTATTGATAAGTTTAGATTTATTGTCGAATTCCTCAATATTCTTAATCATTTCCGTCTTAAACCAGTCAGGATACTTTTCAATAGCTCCGCAATTATTAAAAATAGATGTGATTGAAGTGCCATATGCTACTTTCCAATCATTTAAACTAGAAACATCAACAAGTGAAGAACAACCATAAAACATTTTATTCATAGCTTTAACATTAGAAACATCCCATTTACTTAATGATGAAATATCTACTAAAGAAATGCAGCTATCAAACATTCCCCTCATATATTCAACATTAGAAACATCCCAATTTTTCAAAGGAGAAATATTCATTAAAGCATTACAATCCCTAAATAAATAATCCAGAGAAACAACATTGGAAACATCCCAATTCTTCAAAGGAGAAATATTTTTAAGAGAAATACAACCTTCAAAAAGACCACTCATGCGAGCTATACCTGAAACATCCCAATTTTTCAAAGGAGAAATATTTTTAAGAGAAATGCAATGGGAAAATACTGCAAGAAGAGCCGAATTTCTATGCATGATAGTTAAATCCCAATTAGATAATGGTGAAATATCCTTTAAGCTACTACATCCCCTGAATAATGCAGTTATATTGAATACATTTGATAAGTTCCAATTTGCAATAGGAGAAATATCTTCTAAAGATGTGCAAAAATCAAATAAACATCCCATGTCCAAAACATTACTAACATCCCATGAAGACAGTCCTGAAATATCCCTTAATTTAGCACAATAAGCAAATAAATAATACATTTCACTTACCTTGCTAACATCCCATGTAGACAATGCAGAGACACTAACTAAATTACTGCAATCAGCAAACATGCGAGACATATGTCTTACATTAGATACATTCCAATTTGCAAGAGCTGTAATGTCTGTTAATCTGCCGCATCCAGAAAACATGTTAGAAGCATCTTCTACATGCGACAAATCCCAATTTACCAAAGCAGAAATATCTTCCAAACTTTTGCAGTCTTCAAACATGAAACTAACATCCCTAACACCTGAAACATCCCATGAACCAAGTGAAGAGATTTCCTGTAATGATTCACAACCAGCAAACATTTTTTTTAAGCTTTCAACATACCCGACACCTATTGTAACAATAGCCTTTAAATTTTTTAAACCTTCATATCTTCCTTCAAGTGAGGTTATACCGAACAAATCTTCACTGACATATACAATTTCTTCCTTATTTTCAACATCATCCCAACTAGTTAAATTTACACCATTTTTAAGAATAATAAGTGTATTAAACTCCCCTAATTCGTAAATACTGCTTGTAGTAGTGTTGAAATGTTCAAAATCATATAAGTGAATCTTAGCCATATTAACCCCCCAATTATAAAAAATAATATGTATTACAAAGTATATAAAATATTCAAATAAAAAAGCTTAATCATCATAATACATATCGTCATAATCAAATAAATCCGGACTATCTGATAAATCAGACCCACATTCTTCACATACCACTTGAAGGGTCATTTAAATGTCCGCAAACACTACAAGTTATCATGAACACCATCCCAATATTTATCATAATGAACCTTAGATTCATCATATCTAAGTTTTATATCGCTTTCACAAACAGGATATCCCACACAAATTACAGAAAATGGAATGCAGTAATCAGGAATATTTAAATATTCTTTTAATTTTAATGTACGTTCTTCAATTGGATGGAAACCTAACCAAACAGCACCTAAACCTTCATGAGTTGCTTGAAGTAAAATATTTTCATTACATGCTCCAAGATCCTGTTCTACCATTCTAACAATTTTGGCTTTATTTAAATTACCTACAGTGATGATTAAATGTGAAGCATTAGCTGCAGGTTTTGCAAACTGATGCATGGCAGAAATAGCTATCTTATCTTCCAGTTTTGAAACAACGATGAATTCCCAAGCCTGCTGATTACAAGCTGAAGGTGCTTGCATACCCGCTTTTAATAATTTGATAATTTTGTCCTTTTCAACCGGCTCATCTTTAAATTTTCGAATACTCTGTCTTTTAAAAATTACACTCATTTAATCACCTAATATGGCAATATTTGTTCTACTTTCAATGCTTTTTGAGGATACATTTTGTCATTTAAAAAAATATTAAAAATCAATGAAACCTAATGTTCTTAAAAAGTCAAACAAAAATTACAGACAAAAAACCTCACAGTAAATTATACCATTAATAATATTTAAATTTTTAAAAGGAATAAAATATAATCCATAAAACTTTCATAATATCAAAACACCTAAAATACTAAACAAAACCAAACATTTAATTGTCACAAAGTTTGTACAAAATCCACAGATATTTCAACAAAATAAAAAAAACAAGAAAAATTAATCCTTCTGAAAACAGGTTTAATTAATATGGAGGATTAGGATTAGGTTCTTGATTTTTGGAATGTTTTAAAAGCAAAATAATAATGGAAAACACACCATTGGTTTAGGTGACCTGCATGTAACATATGAAAATACATGAAAAATAAATGCAACACTTATTTAAATTAAGATCAACACAAGTAAAAACAATACATTTACGTAAAAACCATTAATAATTAACCGACTTTTCCATCAAAATATCATTAAAAGAATACCAATTTATGGAAAATATATTTTCGAAGTGTACTATTTTAAGTGTAAGCACTTCGAACATTAAATAAACCATCACAAATTTTAAAAAATCAGTCATTGGACAGAACTACTAAAGAATTTTTCTAATTAAAACAGAAGTGTTATTTGTATTGCCTGTTGGAAGTATCATTACTTCTTTATGGAATCCTCTTGTATCCTTATCTAAAACCGGAGAATATAAAATCGCTCTCATTCCAGTATAAGTTCTATAAATAACAGGAGTTCCTTCATCGACATATTGCCAGATATTTGAAAATACTCTTTCTTTTGGTTCAGCTAAAGCGGCAACCATTAAAATATCATATTCTAATGATTTGATGACAGTTTCATCCCCAACTACAATTTCAATTTCATTTTCAAGTCCTAATTTCTTTAAAACTTTTCTTGAAAGTTCGGCAACATTTTCTTGCTGTTCAATTCCGATACATTTGCATCCAAATAATTTATTAAACATGATTAAAGTTATTGGAAGAGGACCAGACCCTAAAAATACAAATGTTTTATTTTCATTAAATTTAGCTAATTGACTTTCATTATTTAATAGTCCAACATAACGATCATAGAATTGAAATGAATCTAAAGTCTCATCAACATTTTCAGATTTTAAAATTTCCAATGCATTTTCTGTTTCAAGTCTTGCACCAATATAAACATAAAATTTTCTAATTAATTTTAAAGCTTTATTCATCTTTTCATCATCAAGAATGTGCTTTGCAGAATCAAAATCTATTGTTCTGTCATGAGCAATGATTTCAACATCATCTAAAATTTCAATAATATCATTAATATCCACATTGTCTAATGCAGAATCACCATATTTATCTAAATCACCATGATGATAATTTATCAGCAATTTCTTCAAGTTTGCCCCAATATTTATAACAACTCATCATATCACCAAAATATAAACTTTATTGTAATATTTGATAACTTGAGTTTATAATCTTAACTCTCATCACAACAATATATTTAAATAATCTTTTAAACTCCTATCAATATTAATAAAAAAATCACCCCATCAGTTAAAAGATGACTTAAATATGAAACTAATATGTTTTTAGTTTTAATATAACCGTATAACTCAAATATAGAACCCAGCCCCTGAATTAATAATATAGAAATCAATGATGTTGTAGCAGGATCATAATGTAGCAATCCAAAAAATATTAAAACAATAATCATAGATATGATTACGGATAATTTACGATTATGACTATATTTGAAGATAAATCTCATAAAAAACATGAATGGGATAAATTTAACTAATTCTTCAGCCATCATTGAGAAGATTAATGAACTAAATGTTTCTAAGTTTACAACAGCAGAATCCCCACCAACAACTGAGGGGGTATGGATTAAAAGTTCTAAAATTTCTCCAACAACTGTTGCATAAATTAAATAACCAATAAAAAGGAGAAAAGCAAGTTTAATTTCACTTTTTGTTGGCTTATAAAACATTAAAGAAAAATCCCATTTGGAATAATACATTAAAGGTATTAATAAAACTAAACAAAATGCTAAACTTCCAATAATTTCCGATTTTTCGCTGAGCAGAGTATAAACTAAAAATGAAACAGGAACCATTAATAATAATACAAACCAAGCTGTTTTTGAAAGTTCTGGATTATGCTTATAGTAAGGAAAATCTCTTTTATTATTTTCAAATTTAAAATATTCACTCATTATATTCACATCAATTTATTGTTAATATTATTTTATATTGAAGTTGTATTTTAATATGAGGTAAAATAAACAAGATTGATGAAAAAGAAAAGTTCATATTTACGAAAATGCAAGAATTAAAAAAAACTATTTTATACAAAAATCAACAAATGAATTCATTGAACAATTTAAACAATATTTAAATAAATGATTATATAAATAAAACAAACTAAAAATTCGGATACTCCTCTAAATTTTAACATGGTTTCTGCAAGGTTTAATTTTATAATTCCTACTTGTTTATATAGAACCAGCAACGAAATAATTGAAATTGAAAACCCAAAAATACCTATTAACTTGCTACTGAATAATGAGTTAGCAAGAAGTACAAATAATTTCAAAAACTCGTGAAACTAACCAACTAAGTTGAAAATCCTTAAACAATGAAATTAGTATTTACAATTGAAGGGTTCAATTTAGTCTAATGATATTTTGCATTATTTTTTAAATATATTTATTCTCATAGGTCCTGAAGACAAAAATCTTTCTTCAACTTTAATCTCTTCAAACCCAACATCTAATGCAATATTCCTGACGTGATCCTTTATCAAATAATAATTCATTCCATTAAGGACATATGGAAGCCAGGATACAATTATTTCTTTAGGTTTTGAAAAATCACTTTCTACTTCATCTGAAATTGCAATAAATACTCCACCATCATTTAAGCTATCATGAATTTTTTTGATAATTGATTCCATGTCGCTTTTAGCAAGGCTTAATGTATTAATTGCAAATATTAAATCATAATTAGAACCTATATCATCTGTTGTATAATCTCCAAGTTTTATTTCAGCTCTGTCTTCAAGATTATTTTCAGATATGCATTCCTCTATTAAACTAGCCATCGGCGGCATGTCAAATAATGTAGCTGTAATGTCTTCTCTTGATGCTACAACTGCCAAACCTAAAAGTCCAGCTCCACATCCTAAATCAAGTATATTTTTTATTTTTGGATATTCCTCAAGATTTTTTACAATGTCTATTATTTCAACTTGACGAATTCCTGTTTCTGAATCCTTTAACTCATTATAAAATTCCTCAAATGAAACGTCATCTCCAGACTGAAAATTTTCATCGGGGCCATTTTTAACTAGATTTTGAATATCTACATTAGAAAAATCATTTAATTTGGAAAAAATTTTTATTAAGTTGCCCATATAATATGGACTGTCTTCAATAAGATATTTTGATGTAGCGTTAGTATTTTTATATTTGTCATCATTTTTAGTTATAAAATCCATACTGTATAATGCATTTAGGAAATATTTTGTATTGTCCTCATGCAGATCCATCATTTTAGCTATTTGGCTACTAGTTTTGAAATCTTTTAAATTTGAAAATAAATTCAAATCTAATGCGCTATTAAAACATGAGAATACATATTCAAATAGGAATATTTGACCAGTTTTTTAATATTTTCATCCATTAAAATCACCATCGATATTTAGGTATACCTAAATTTAATTTCATCATATAAAAATATTTGCTATATTCTATAAAATTCTTCATTTGGATTCTTAAAATAACAATCAGCACAGATTATCTAATTGCATAATCTAAAAGATGTCCAAATCCGATACAGGTATTGTTTAATTGTATCCTCATTGAATAGACTAAATTAAAAATCATGGTAAAATAAAGAGATGCACAACATGAATATCGATATAAAGGAATAAATGATGCCCACAGTATTTAGGGCATGAAAATCTAACTAGCATACTTATGGGAGCTAGTGAAGATGAAGAAGCATTAATATTTAATAACTCCTGTACACGATTTGTTTTTGGATTAATGACGGAAAATATAAAAATTGAATTTTAATATTAGTTTTGAAGTGGGATTAAAGTAATTTTTCCAAAACCATGACTACCAAATCCATTTCATTGTTTTTATAGCTTCCAAAATCAGTGATAATGATGCTAAATCAATTAATTATTGTTCTGATTTTTAAATACAAAATGTTCCAATAACAAAACAAAAATCACGCCCATAACAAATGCATTACATAATAATGGACGTACTAACAATGGCAATTGACTTGTTAATGTGTCAGGTAAGAAAGTAATGATGGTAGCTAAAATTATAGGCAAGCCAACAATTATTCCATCGTCCATGTCAATGAAAGAATTATTTTCTTTAGCTAAAAGAATAGCCGCTCCAATTTGTGCAGTCATAATATATATCAAGACCACTGAAATAATTGGTGAAGGTATTAAACTTATTGCAGCCACTAAAAATGGTGAAAAAGCAATTAAGATCAGTGCAGTTCCAGTTATATAAAGAGGATATCTTGATGAGCAGCTGGTTGCAGCTATTACTCCAGGAGTCATTGAATAATTCACCGGACCAATAACTCCTATAATTCCTGAAAAAACATTCATTATACCTGTAACTCCCAGCCCATTTTTTATTCTTTTCTCCATTTCAGAAAGATTAACAATAGAACCTATACTTTGTATTGAACCAATATCATTTATAGTTAAAGCTAAAAAGCAGATAATAAAAGCTAAAATTATTCCAATATCTGGAACCGCTAAGTTAGGATGTATATTTGGAACAGCTATTAGCGAAAGATTTAGATTTCCAAAATTTGTTGGATTGAAAATCAAGTAATAAACTGCACTTCCGAATAACATTATCCATAATGGGAGTGTTGAGTTCCACAAACCTTTTAAATGTCTGCTTACAATTAAAACTATAACTAAACTTGCTAGAACAAAAACATAATTTAATGATGAGGACACACCATTATCAACTAAAATCAGATTTAAAATAGTTGGAGTTAACGTAAAAGCTATTAAAAGCAGTATAACAATTATGACTCTAGATGTAAAAAGCTTTTGAATATGTTTAATTGCTCCAGTAAAAGCTAGGATAGATAAAAGGACACCACCTATTACAAATGAAAAATTTATTGACCCCATTCCTTGATCCATTGTTGCAAGAACCGCTATCAATAATACAGTTGCAGGACCTAAAATAGTTGGAAGTTTATGCCCAAAACTTATTTGTAGTAACAGTGCAAGACCGATCATTAAAAATAAGCTTTGAATATAAAATACTGTATTTGTACCTGGAATTATATTACCTACCACATTTCCAATTATCAATATTATAGGCATTGTAACTGCAAGCCACTGAATACCATAAAGAAACATTTCCATCTTTGGAGGTTTGTCTTCAATATTGTATTTTAAATTGACGAAATAAAAAAACTATTTATCCTCTAAATCACTAAATAAAATGGATTTAATTAATAAAATCAATAATGAACTATATAATGACAATTCACAACAAACATCCATTGAAAAAATTCAAAAAATCTGCAATAAAGAAGACAATAACAACTCCAGAAAAATATGGCATGAAAAAAGATCCAGATTATTAAATAATCTATTAAATCCCAAAATAACTGAAATAAACTCAAAAGAAAAGAAAATAAACATTATTTTAGATAATGCAAGAATACATCATGCTAAAATCGTTGAAAAAGCATGCGAAATATTAAATATAAACTTAATATTTTTACAACCATACTGTCCCGATTTAAATCCAATCGAAGATGTATGGCGTAAAATTAAGTCTACAATATATAAATCAATATATAAAAATTTAAATGAATTAATAGAAATATTTAAACGAGAATACTACAAAATAGTTGATTTAACATCATTCTACAAAAACTGGGTCAAAGAATATCTAGGTATAAATATTTAGTAATACACTATAATTGCTAATTAAAGTTTTATAATAGCAATACTAAAAAAGAGATTCTTATTCATTTTTAACTTTTTTTATTATCATAATAAATCGACTCTAAAAGTATTATTTCCATGAATAAAGTTCATTGAATTAAAAAAATCATTAATAAAATAAATAGCATTTTGTTTATAATATGATCCTCTTTTAGGAAAATTTATATATGTGAAAATTAAAAATATTTTTGTAAATAAGATTTATTTATAATAAATTTAATTTAAATAATTTATAAATATCTTTATTTAAATTTATGTTTATTCAAAATAAAAAGAAATAAAATATTATTTATTTGAAAATTAGTATTTGAATTCTTTTTGAATAAATATGTGTTTTTTTACAGATTTTTAGAAAAAAATTTGCATTTAACAAAAAATTAGGAGTATGATATAAATGCTAAATAAAAATAAAATAGTATTATATTTAGCAATATTAGGTATTTTACTTTGTTGTATTAGTGCATCTAGTGCAACAGATGTAAATGATATTGCCGTACCTGATGATGGAACAGTCATTGAAGAGGGTGATGTTTCAGTTTCAGTAGATAAGGTTGAACGAAAAAATATGGATTATCAGAATTATTCTGTTAATGTAATGCCATTAGTAACCTATGTTAATGTTACAAACGATAACTATGGAAATTTCTTTGATAGTAATGGTTATACAACTTCACAAAATAATTTAAATTTTGTTGGAGATTTTAATTTAAAACCTTTTGGTAATTTTAAAATTAACCAAAATGTTTATTTAAAAGCTTATAATGCAACATTTAACAATATTGGTTTTGACATGTTAACTAGTGGTGTAAAATTAGATGGTGGAAACTTTGTTTTCAATGCACCTAACAATGCAGATTGTTATGCAATTAATGTGGTAAATTCAAATAATGTGAAAATTTCACATACAACTATTACCTACGCCTGTGCATATGATAATGCTGCAAACTATAATTATGCAATTAAAGCTATAAATAGTAAAAATTTAATAATTGATTGGAATAATATTATTGCAACATTACCTTTAAAAACTGTAAGTTGGAGTAATCCAGGTATTTCAGCTGATTATGTAGCGGGTGTGGCAATACAAAATTGTAATAACTTAAACTTTAAAAGAAACAATTTAACTATAACAGCTAATCGTCGTGTTGGTAGCTTCCCTACATTAGATGCGGTAATGATTGCAGATTCTAATAATGTCAAAGTCGAAGACAATAGAATCTATGAAAGTGACATTATAACTCAAGATAACCAATACAGTTATATCTATGGAATTGATGTTTACAGATGCAATAATACGATTATTAACAACAATACTGTAAATATGAATGGTAATAATTCAGGTGGAACTTATAGCGGTAACGGTACTGGAGCAGCTTACTGTATACAACTAACTGGTTCTTATACTGGTGTTGTTGTATCTAATAACACTTTAACTACAAAAAATAAAGGTCCTAACTTAGGAATTTATTCCCAAAACTATAATGGTGATACATATTTAACAGTATACGGTAATAAGATTAATGTAACTGGTAAGGCTGGAAGTGATCCATGGTCACTTGTATCTGGAATGGAACTACAAGATACTAATGCAGTAGTATATAGCAACAAAATATTTGTAAATAATATTGCACCTTATGCTGCAGGTAACTATGCATTTGGTATTAGCTATGCTCAATCTACTCCAAAGTATCATTATTATAATATTCATCATAATAATGTCACTGTAGTTAATGCGGATTATGCAATTTATTTAATTAATAGTAATTTTGTTTCTGGCTTTGTTAGGTATAATAATTTAATTGCAACACATGGAAATAATACTAATACTGGTAATAATGCCGTATCTGCACCATCTAATGTCGTAGTTAGCAACAATACATAAAAATTTAAAATTTTGTAGAAATCGAATTAATATACTTGATAATATGTTTAATAAGAAATATTTACTGATTTTATTGTTAATTTCAATGATTTTTTTATCAATTAATGCAATTGCAGCTACTGAATTAAGTAATGATACATTGAATTTTAACAATAATATTAACAACGAAATACATGATTCTTTAAATGATATTGATAAGGTTAAAGATGCTTCAAATGAATTAGATAATAGTTATTTGAAAAATAGTAATCCTGAAATATTATCAGATGATGATGAGGGTTATGTGATTTATGTTGGTCAAAATAAGACAGAAAATGGAAATGGGTCTTATGACAATCCATTTGCTACATTGAAATTAGCATGTGATAATGTAAGTGGTAAAGAAAAAGTTACAGTCAAAATTTTCAATGGAACCTACACATTTAAACATTACTTAAAATTTGATACACCAAATCTAAATGTTAAAGGCATTAATGGTAAAGTAATTATTAAAAATTTTTATAATGACTATGATTATTATGAATCATTAGATTCAACTTATAATAATGTGAATTACACTATATCTAACATAATTTTTGATGGAATTAACTATACAATACCCAATTATGATGAGGTATGTTGGTTTTTACCATTTGGTGGCATGGCTAATTCTGGAATATATAATAATTGTTCATTTGTAAATTATGGTCAGTTAAGTGGTATTTGTGGTTCGAGATATGATTCATATTTTAATAATTGTTATTTCGATGTCCATTCATTTAAGCTTTTTTATTATCATAATGGATTTGCAAAGAATACTATTCACAGATTTAAATATTGTAATTTTAATTATACAGGTTCTATGTTAGCATCCACTATTTCTGTCCCTTGTGATATTTTAATGGATAGTGTTTGGTTTGGTCAAAATAATCTTCCTCCATATGTTATTTCACATGATGCAGTTCTTCCTAATGGTCATTATATTAACGTTGATATTCCTATTTCAAGGTATGCTATATTTTCTGTGTGTGAGAACTATTTAGGTGATAATAAGTATGAAATTGTTGGTAGGTTAACTTGGAATGGTACTAATGATAGTGATGGAATGGAAAACTTCAATCCAATGACTGTTAAATTAACTTCAACTACAGGTAGTATTTGTGAAAATGTAACTTTAGTTAATGGTACTTTTAGAACTATTTACACTAGTAATTCAACAGAACATAAAATAAATGCATTATTAAATTTCGAATTAATTGAATTAGCTTTTAACACTACTAATATTATGTTGAATCCCGTTAGTATTTATTATGGTGATGAAGAGAAGATTTGTGGTAATTTTTCACAAATAGTTAATGGTAGTGTATCTATTGTTGTTTATAATGATAAATTCAATAAGACTTATAGTGTTGATGTTAATAATTCTAGCTCATTTGTTTATATTATACTTGATG
>NZ_CAUJAM010000005.1:0-11378 GCF_963082475.1 Methanobrevibacter sp. V14 | reverse complement strand
TTGATATGATTTTCCTAGAATATTCGCAGCATCAGTTATTGTATTGCCTTCACTAACAATTTTAACAGCAATCAATCTTTGATAATACCTATGATAAGCCACATAATTGCTGATTTCCTCATCTAATACGGTTTTAGTCATTTTATTAAAAACATCAATTTTAGATTTTCCAGACATATTTTATAATTTGTCAGTCATCTATAATAAAAGTTTGGTTAGTAACTATATAAAGAAAAATATTTGCTTAACATTTGACAATATTTGCTCATGTGAAATTTTGAATCATGTAACCTCCTCGACTCTGCATGAAAAATTAAAATTCGAATAGTGAAAAAAATACTATTTTTTAAAAAATATTGAAATTTTAAATATAATAAACCACATAAACTTAAATAATATTTATTATTGAATATTTGAGAAATTATGGTGAAAATATGAAAGTACTTATCGCTGATGCTATTAATGAAAAAGGTATTGAAAATTTAAAGGAAGTAGCTGATGTTGTAGTGGATACTGAAATTACTCCTGAAGAATTAGCAAATACCATACACGAATATAATGGAATTGTTGTAAGAAGCCGAACAAAATTAACTGCCGACATTATTGAAAAAGCAGATAATTTGCAAATTATTGCAAGAGCAGGGGTTGGAGTGGACAATATTGACATTGATGCTGCAACAGAAAAAGGTATTATGGTTGTAAACTCTCCTGAATCCACTTCTGTTACTGTAGCAGAACATACTATGGGATTAATCTTAAGTATGGCACGTAAAATATCAATTGCCGATAAATCTGTTAAAGAGGGAAAATGGGAAAAGAAAAAATTCATGGGTGTTGAACTTAGAAACAAAACCCTTGGTGTAATTGGTATGGGAAGAATCGGGTCCCAAGTAGTTAACAGATGTAAAACCTTTGGAATGGATGCAATGGCATATGATCCCTACTTACCTGAAGAAGTTGCAAAACAAATGGGTGTTGAATTAACTGATTTGGATAGCGTTCTTAAAAATGCTGACTTTATTACAATACACGTTCCATTAACTCCTGAAACTGAACATTCAATTTCAACTGAACAGTTTGAAATAATGAAAGACGGAGCATTTATTGTCAACTGTGCTCGTGGAGGAGTTATTGATGAAGAAGCATTGTATGATGCTTTAGTTAATGATAAAATTGGTGGAGCTGCTTTAGATGTATATGAAGATGAACCTCCAAAAGATTCCAAATTATGCGAACTTGACAATATTGTTTTAACTCCCCATATTGCCGCTTCAACTAAAGAAGCGCAAAGAGACGCGGCCATTATTGTAGCTGATGAAATTATTGAATTAACCAAAGGAAACAATCCTAAAAATGTTTTAAACATGCCACGTATCGACAATAACACTTACCAAGAATTAACTCCATACATGGAATTATGTGAAAAATTAGGTAGTTTCATCTCACAAGCTGTAAATGGTAAAATCCAAGAAATTGAAATTGTTTACAGCGGAGAATTAGCTGAAATAAGCAACCTTGAAATATTAACCCGAACAGTAATTCAAGGTGCTGTTAATCCCTTCTTAAGTTCCCCAGTTAATGCTGTAAATGCATCCCTTGTTGCAAAAGACAGAGGAATTAGCATTACTGAAGGCAGAAAAGACAATGCCAAAGGTTATGAATCATTAATCAAAGTTATTGCAAAAAGTGAAACTGATTCATTCTCAGCTGAAGGTACCCACTTACACGAAGCAAGAATTTTAAAAGTAAATGGTTACTGGGTAGATGTTATTCCTAAAGGACACATGTTTATTGCAAAATATGAAGATGTTCCAGGAAGTATCGGTAAAATTGGCACCAAATTAGGTGAACATAACGTTAACATTGGAATTATGCAAGTTGGAAGAGATAAAAAAGGTGGAAGAGCCATCATGGTTCTAACTTTAGACAAAGAAATTCCAAAAGAAGTAATTAAAGAACTTCAAGATTTGGATAATGTTTATGAAGCTATTGGATTAGAATTATAAAAAACAATTTTTCACCATGATTGTTTTTTTTATTTTTCATTTTTTGAAATTTTTTTAACAGTGCCATCAGGATTTAACTCAATTCTGATTATCTGTTGATTTGGCATTTGAGTATTGGAAATAATATCTGTTTGATTGGTGGATGCCCAATTAACTTGATTTCGTTTTTCAAATTCTTCATAATTATTTAATCTTTCATCATCAAGTGTTTTAAAAAATTCATCATCATCCTCATCTAAAAACCCCGGTTTAAATTCATCATCATCAGTTACAACATCGTCGTCATCGAAGAAATCTTCAGAATTGTCCTCAATTAGACTACTATAATCTCCTAAAGTATAATCCACTGGCTGACCGTAACGGTCATATGACTTAAAAGTTTGCAAAGAATAAGGAAGGCATACAATCATGTGGAAGTATCCGTGCCTAGAAAATGTAGTTAAATCAGCATCTGATGGACTAGCACTTGGTCCAGGGTGTGAGTGAACAGACCCCATATACTTTGTATTGATTGGAATTAATTCTGTGTGAACTACAGCACCTGTTTCGCAGGTTTCTCCTGGAAGAAATATTAAACTAGTGATATAAAGAATTTTATCCTTAATTTCCCCATCAAAGAATGCTAAAAATTCATTAGGATATGCTTTTTTTGCATAATAAATTACTGATTCAAGAACTTCACGGTCAACTCTAACCTCTCTAAATTCATCATCATTTCTAAATAATTTTGAAATAAAGCTCATTTTATCACATCAATATTTTTAAAGAATGTTTCATTAAATATTGGCAATTCCCAATCAGTGAAAACATGACTTCTATAGGATATTTGTTTTTTATTTTCTTTTTTATTAAAACCTTCGATTTTTTAACTTTCCTATAAATAGCTATGCCACGTTTCTTATAAGTTTTGACATTATTTAAATTAATGCCATTTTGGAATAATAATTCGTGTATTTCATTTAACTTCATGCCATTTATTTTATCATTAGCTTCAGAATTTGAATATTTTGATTTGAGGTATGAAACTCCATGTGAATTAACACAATTCCTCCAAGATTCATCTTGTCTCCATTTAAAATATTTCAGAATATCATTTTCATTAATTGGAATTATTCTTGAATCAAAAGCAGGCGGTTTTTTAAATTCTATATTATAATGCATTACAAAAGATGAAGAGGTAAAACTTGCAAATATTGAATTTATTTTTTCAACCCTACCTTCAAACGGAACGCGATCCAAAAGTATGCTTATTTCATCCGAAAAAGTATAAACAAAAAGTGGTGAGAATTCTTTAAATAAATCTTCACAAACTCTTGCAATAACCTTATAAAAATTCTCATCATAAGGCTTGTCTAACTCCAAATCATGAGCTAATTTATGAAAAGCCCTTCCATCCAATCTAACGATTATCTTAGAGTTTTTTGGAACTTTTAAAGGAGAATAAACTTCATACTCTTTCATTAAATACCCACACTAATGGTTTCATTAAAGCTTTTAAGTAAACGAATAGCTGAAAGTGCAGCCAACATGCTGGTTTTTGGATTGGCTTCACAAGGTAAATTTTCAGTTCTTGTTTTAAACTCGCCAAAGTCCCCTTTTGCTGTAATTTCATGAACATTCCTGTCAACTTTTGGATCAGCAATGATTTTAACATCAATATCCATTTTACATGCAAGACTAATTGTTGCAGCTACATTAATATTTAATGGAAATTCTTTTACAGCATCTGAAGCTTTTCCTTCAAATAATATTTCTTCAGCATCAATATTCATTCCAAGAGATTTTGGTGATTTTCTTGTAATCAGACTTACTTCTTTAAGACCGAATTTGGATACTGCCTTAATTCCATCTAAACCAACAATGGCTCCTGAAGGCAAATGCAGCTTAGTATTATTTTTTTTAGCAAGATCCTCCAATTTATCAAAAAATTCTTCATCCATTAAAGCGCCTATACTCATTACAATCATTTCAATACCATGATCTAGCACTTTAGGTGCATATTCTTTAACTGAAACCGGCGCAGCACATTCTAAAATTAAATCTACCTTATCCAACATATCATCAAAGTCAAGTACTGCTATCCCTCCAGCCAAACTAGCTAAATTTTCTGCTCGTTCAACATCTTTATCAAAAAAATATTTAATTTCAATACCGTTATCTTCAGGAACTATACTAGTAGTGATAATATTAGCAATAGCCCCACATCCTATAATGCCTACTATCATAGTACCGCCCTAAAAAATGTTAAAAAAAAAAGAATTAGTGAAAGATTACTTATAATCTTTCAGCATCAAATTGGCTTTGAGTTTCGCTATGTGGTTGAGGTGTTTCCGGTTTAGGAACGGTGGCTTCAGGGATTTGTGGTTCAGGAGTTACTTTTTTCATATCCCTCGGATTAATTAACATAATATCCCCAATAGCTTGAACCTTATCAAAATCAACCGTTAATACATCATTTTGGAAAGACCTCATATTATTATCTTCAGGCATTTCTCCACGAATGCTACCTAAAAATGAATTCATAAACCCAGCAGGTTTTGGTTGTTGCTCAATAGCCCTTACCTGTAATTTTGAAATAGTTCCTAATCTAATATTAAGAACAACATCCTCTACACGACCTACATAATGTCCAGTGTTAGTATAAATATCTAAACTATGTAATTTTGAAACTTCTACCATGTTTACACCCAAATATTTAAATAAATATGTATTATTCTATTTAATTGTTAATATAAATACTTTATGATTTATAAATGGCTCTTTCAAAGAAAAAACAAAAAAAATCAAATCAAAAAAAAAGATTAAAATCAACTCGCCAAACAACAAATTGACAAAACAGAATTATAAGTTTAATCCTTATTTTATGATTTTAACTTTAGTTGTTTTACTTATTGCATAATTTTGGTTTGCTGATTTTATAACTACTTTGTGTGTTCAGATTTTTAAACAGCAAGTGTATAAGTGGGTTTGTCCTTTTTCGTCGGTTATTAGTGTGTATGTTTTGTATTTTTTTCCATTGAATCATTTTACTTTGATTTTGATAAAAAGGTACGGGTTTTTTGGTTTTTTTGTTGATTATTTTGATGTTTAGTTTTTTGTCCCTGTGGATTTTTGCTGTGATTTTATTTGTTTTTACAATTGTGGGTATTTTATTGATTTGAATATTAATTTTTTCTGTTGGTGATTTATAATTGTTTAAAATATTAATATAAGCTTTATAGTTTCCTGCTTTCCATTTTGATACATTAAATTTGGCTTTTCCATTTTTATTTGTAGTTGCATAGTATGTTTTACCATTGACTTTTAATGCTAATTTAACATTGCTAATGAAATAATAATTTTTTATATCCATAAGTTCAACGGTGAAATATTTTCCTGAATTATATATGGTTTTAAAATTATCAGCATGGATAAATGCTGGAACTTTATTAACTTTAATAATCGCATTAGCACTATACTTATAACTATAATAATGAATATTTGTAAGATAATTATCAAAATAGTCATTATCATGACTACTTAATTCAACATTGTAAATACCATCATTTAAATTATCAGGTAACTTTAAAACACCTAAACCCTTATCATCAATAGTTAGGTTAAATATTTTATCATAACCTTTTTTAAATATGTGTACTTTAACAATGTCTCCTTTAAATGGAATATCTCCTAAACTAAATTTAACAAGAAAATTACCTGCTGTTCCATAGTTGATGGAAAGATTATTAGCAGTTAAATGTCCTTTAGAGTTTACAACAACACAATAAAATCTAGCAGGTTTAGACGGATCATTATCATATAAATCTCCAATATAATCACCATGAACAACACCTTCTAAAAACTTATAATGAGAAGCAGCACCCATAATTCCATGATATCCTGTGTTATTGAAGAAAAATGTATCTCGAATAGTTCCGTTTGCCCCTTCCCAATAAATAGCACCACTTCCACCATAACTTACACTATAAAATTCATTATTATATATTGATGAAGCGATTATAGTTCCATTATTACCTTTCCAATATATAGCACCACCAGGACCACTTTCTAAAGGTTCCAAGATAGATAAATATCCCCCATTTACTTTCCCATTTATTATTCTTAAGTTTTTTAGTACTACATTGTCAGAAAGTATGTATAATGCTCTGTATTTTTTATTAGCGTCTAAAGTACTGTGCCCATTTTCACTTGTGATTGTTATGCTTTTATTAACAATTATTTGATGACCAGTACTTTTATAAGTTCCATTAAGGACAATGGTATCATTATCGTTTGCTATGTTAATTGTTTTTTGAATATCTTCAAAAGTGCTTCCATTAACATATCTAACTACTCCACCTGTTTTTTCCAAAGGAGTATTATCTGTATTAGATGGATAAGAAAGATTTGGAGCATCCGTATTATCTTCTACTATTGCATCATTAATGTTCTCATTAGCTGATACTAATCCTATGCTGAATATCAAAATAATTAATAATGACATTGATATTAATATTTTATTCATTACTATATATATACTTTATCATAACCTTTTTTAAATATGTGTACTTTAACAATTTCTCCTTTAAATGGAATATCTCCTAAACTAAATTTAACAAGAAAATTAACTGGTGTTCCATATCCAATGTAAAGATTATTAGCAGTTAAATGTCCTTTAGAGTTCACAACAACACGATGAAAATTAGAAACTTCATAGGAATTAGTCTCATATAAATCTCCAGTATAAACTCCATGAACAACACCTTCCAAAAACTTATAATAAGAAGCAGCTCCCAATATCTCATGATATCCTATGTTATTGAAGAAGGAGGTATTATGAATAGTTCCATTTGCTCCTTCCCAATAAATAGCACTACTTCCACCATAACCGAACTATGAAATTCGTTATTATATATTGATGAAGTGATTATAGTTCCATTATTACCTTTCCAATATAGCACCACCAGGTCCACTTTCAAAGTTAAAAATAGATCCACCATTACCATCTACTTTCCCATTTATTATTATTAAGTTTTTTAGTACTACATTGTCAGAAAGTATGTATAATGCCCTATATTTTTTATTAGCATCTAAAGTACTGTACCCATTTTCACTTGTGATTGTTATGCTTTTATTAACAACGATTTGATGACCAGTGCTTTTATAAGTTCCATTAAGAACAATAGTGTCATCATCATTTGCTATGTTAATTGTTTTTTGAATATCTTCAAAAGTGCTTCCATTTACATGTCTAACTACTCCACCTGTTTTTTTCCAAAGGAGCATTATCTATATTAGATGGATAAGAAAGATTTGGAGCATTTGTATTGTATTCTACTATTGTATCATTGAAGTTTTCATCAGCTGATACTAATCCTATGCTGAATATCAAAATAATTAATAATGACATTGATATTAATATTTTATTCATTACTATATTCCTCCTTTTATTTTATTATTTTTATATTTCTGGTACATGATATTGTGTATTTGTTGTTTGCAGAACTTATAATAACTTTATGTGTTCCTACACTTAAAATTTTTGTATTTAAATAAATTGTACCTTTATCGTTTGTTGTTAATGTGTATGTTTTGTAGTTTTTTCCTGTGTAAACTTTAAGAGAAACTTTTATTCCCGTGATTATTTTTCCTGTAGCTTTATTTTTAATATTAGCAGTGAAATATTTGTTTGCTTTGTATTTATGAACTATATCTTTAGCATTTACTATGGTAGGTGCTTTGTTTATTTTTATCGTACTTATTTTTGAACCAACTTGCAAATATTGAGTTGGTTCTCCACTCTCTATGATTACTTTATGAGTTCCAATGGATAATTTAGAGCAATGATATTTAGCAATCCCTGCACTATTTGTGGTGAGTGAGATTGTTTTATATTTATTGTCGGTGTATACTTTAATTTTAAGTTTAACTCCGATCATTGGTTTGGAATCCTTAGTAATTTTGATTTGGAAATATTTACCACTATCATATGTTGTAGTTAACTTAGTAGGAGAAATATCAACATTATTAGCTTTATTAATTTTAACATTTAATTTAGCAGAATGTGCACTTAAAATATTGGTGGAAACAGTAGTTACAGTTACAGAATAAGTTCCTGGAGCATAAGGAACATTATAAGTAGCAATTCCATTAGAATTAGTTCTTAAACTAACCTTTTTATCATTAAATTTAACAGAAAGCATTACATTACCCATTGCTTTGTTAGTATGTGAATTAATAACTTTAACAGTTAATGTTTTAGCTTTGTAATACGAACCAGATTGAGATAATATCAGTTTAGGAACTATTTTATTTACTTTAACATATACAACTTTACTAGATTCATGAAAAACATCATCTCCATTAAAACTAATAAGTGTTCGATAAGATCCTGGATTAAGATTAATATTTAAAGAAACTTTACCATTATTATCAGTAATTTTAGTATATGATTTGCCATTAATATTAAAAGTAATAATTTTATTTATTAAAGCATTACCATTTAAATCTGACAAATAAGCAACTAAAGAATTACTAGTAGTGTAAAACATATTCAAATTATTAGCAAGAACCCTAGTTTCAACATAAGCATCCCTACACTCAGTATAAGCATTAAGACAAATATTAGTATTAGACCAAATTTTAGTAGTATCCATCCATTGGATGATTCCATTAATATTAAGCAAAATGAAAGACTGATTAGCATTAGCGTATATTTTAGAAGAATTATTAACAGGGTATTCTAAAGGTATAATTTTATTTTCATTAAATCCATTATTAATTAAATGAACTTCTATTCTAAAAGTTTCACCTTTAGTTACATTAACGAAATTTGATAGTTTAATTGTATGATATCCTGCATAATCAAGATTAACAACAGTAGTGCCTCCTACATGAACTCCATTAACCAAAACATTAATTAAACATAGAGATGGTCCTCTAATGTATAGTCCACATGCATTTAAAGTTTCATTTTTCTCAGCAACCCACTGATTAGCAAAAAGAAGTTCTGTACTATAAAGATCTGACCAGTCTGTGATTCCTAAAGGGTTATGATAGTAGTTATTTCCATAATTAGTTACATTTTCAACATTAGTAAAAGCAAAACCTGAAAAACCAAAATAAGGTTTATAAGCTAGTGTTTTATCATAATATGAAACATACCAATATCCTCCTTCTTTAGAATTATTTCCATAACTATTTTTAACAATAAACGCCCCATCACCCATTCCATTAAAAGACCAATTAAAATTAGATGCTGAGTAATTATCATCCCAACCAACAATAGTTATAGCATGCCACATTTTTTTTTCAACATCATCATAATTATGAAGACATATGTAATTTGATTTTTCTTTGCTTTCAAAAATTGTGTCCCAAAATAGAGAAGTTACTACACTTCCATAATTATAAACTGCATTTTTAATTTCTAAAAGATCTAAAGCAAATGTTCGTGGATGTATTAGTTGTATTCCCTGTACATGTTTTAAAACATTTAATTTTTCAATTGAATCATCTCCAGATCCATAAATATCATCAGATTCATTTACAGGTCCACTCCAACGAAGTAAATAAGCAAGAGCCATATAAAAATTTCCACCCGTATTAACCGTCGCATTTGTGCCATTTCTTCCTCTGGAACTCATAATATTCTTTAGATGGTTTTCTGATAAGTCCCATTTTGTTGAAAGGTTGTATGTTGTTTTTTCATATTTTAGTAAAAAGCTTTCTAAAGCACTTATAGATGCAAAAGCCCAACAATTACTCGTAGATCCATTTTGGTTCTGATTTTTAATAGGAGTAACATAACCTAATTCTCTTGAATCATATTTGCTTGGTAAATAAGAACCAGTGATAAAATCATTAATATTATCAAATTGTGGAATATTTAAATATTCAGAGGGGATTGTTATGTTTATTTTTAATAATGTTGAGTTGGATTTTAGCCAACTTAGGTATTCTTCATCTAAGTAATAATTATTTTCATGTGAATAAATAATATCTTGATAATAATCATTATCAATAAAACATCCCATTTTTTCACTTGTAGAAATAAAATATGTTTCGTTTGGTGAAATAGTAAAATTTCCACCATTATATAATTTGTCAATATAATTTCTTGTAGCATAAAGTAAATAACCATCTCCAACTACAGAATCACTGCGAAATTCAAAGCCATGTTCATTAATTAAATAATTAATAAAAGAATAATATTTATCAGAATTAGAATTTTTAATATCATTCATAATAATAGCAATATTTTCAGCAGTTAAATTAGAAAATTCCTCATAAGTATCATTAGATTCATTTAAATCTTCAACTGTTTCATTAGTTTCATCATCACTTTCATTTAAATCATCATCATTTCCATTAGTTTCATCATCATCTTCACCAACACCAATAACATCACCAGTACTTTGAACAGTTGAATCAATTGAAACAACCTGTTCTAATATATTATTTGCTGGATCGTTCTTTGTATTATCATCAGTTGCATACACCGAACTTAAACTTAAAAATAAAACTAAGAAAAGCACAAATACTATCAAAAAGTTCTTTTTAAATAACATAATCCACAACCACTTTTTTGAATATACTATTTTTTAATTAAAAATAGTAATAAATTTTTCAATATTTTTAATAAATATTTGTACAATTAATGTGTATATAAATTAGACCTATTTAAATATTTCGGTACTTTCAAACGGTTCTTTCAAAAATTTGTTTGATTTTATTGTTTTTTGTTATTTATGTATCCAATAATTTAGTTTTAGCATGAATTTTTTTAAAAGTTCTTGTTTTATTTTCATTATCTTTTTTATGTGTTTTGGAAATACTTTTTGTAATATATTTTCAATTTTGTTATTTGTCGATGAAATATTGCTATTTAAAGATGTGTTGTTAATTTTTTAAAGTAAGGAATGATGAATTTCCAAAGAATTCTAATAATAAACTGATTTTAAGAATATTTTTTATTAATTAACTCATCTCTTAGTTTTTAGTTACATTTAGGATTTTTGCATCTAATATTTTGAAAATATCTTGTTTTAAATTAATTAATTCATCAATTTCTTCATCATTTAAGTTATTTTTTATCAAAATAATCTTTAAATCTTTTATTTATGTTTTTTACATGAAATGTGCAGAAACCATGTTTTACTTTTAATTTATCAATATCTTCTAGATAAGTGTGTTTTAAAATCTGTTATAATTGAAAATTTGTCTTGATTTCTTAAAGATTCCTCTAAAAATCGTTAAAGAGTCTCTGAATTTTCTGATTCGACTAATTTAACTAAAAGAAGTGTATTTAATTTAACATCAAATAACACTAAAATATAGTTCCAAAAACCATAATTTTAACCCAAAAACTATCAAATAAGTAATATCCAGAAT
>NZ_CAUJAM010000004.1:0-64531 GCF_963082475.1 Methanobrevibacter sp. V14 | reverse complement strand
TAATGGTGGTGAGTTGTTTGAAAACAATTGTAGTTAATGCTAGTCCTAGAAAAAAAATGGAATACTGCTGAAATAATGCAATCAGCTCAAAAAGATGCTGAATCTGTTGGAGCTGAAACAGAATATATAAATTTATATGATTTAGTTTTTAAGGGATGTAGAAGTTGCCTTGCTTGTAAACTAAAAGAGAAAACCAAATGTAAATGTTATTGGAGAGATGATTTGACTCCATTAATTGATAAAATATTTGATGCTGATGCCTTATTGATAGGTTCGCCAATTTACTTTGGTCAACCTACAAGTGAGTTTAGAGCATTAGTTGAGAGATTAATTTTTTGTATCATGTCATATGATGATGGATCAAGTTATTTTGCAGGCAATGTTAATGTAGGGATATTCTACACGATGAACGCTCCGTTAGACTTTCACGAGCAATCCATGAAGGATAGTTTAACGAATACTGAGTTTTTATTCTCATTTTTAAATGGGGAGATAGTAACTTATCCTGTTTGCGATACGATTCAGGTTAGTGATTATTCAAAATTTAATATGAATGGTTTTTCGCAGGAACTTAAAGAAAAACAATGGGTTTTACAATTTCCTAAGGATTTAGAAAAAGCTTTTGAGATTGGTGCTCAATTGAGCAAATGATCCATAAAATTTTTACGTATACATTTTTCAAAAATGAGTACATTTATATACTAGTTCTTTAAAATACATTATTGTATACAAAAACATATTTTGTAATACAAATAAATAGAGTGATACTATGGCAAACCAAAAAAGAACTAAAAAATTTGTATGGGGAAATGAAAATTTCGGGGGATCATATACTCCCGGAGCATTTGAAATAAACTTCCCTGATGATATGTCTCGTGAAGAATTTGAAAAAATGTTTTCTAGAAAAATGGAATATTTGCACAAAAAAGGTAGTGATTTTGCAGAAGAAATTTTTGACCAGAAATCCAAAAAAGCAAACTTAAAACCATTAAGTCTTCGTGTTAAACCACATACTAAAGAGTTTTTCAAAAATTATTCTCTGCTTTCACCAAGAGAGGTACTTGAAATGTATGAAGAATTCAATAATGGTTCAGAAGCATTTATTAATTCATTAATTGAAGAAGAAAAACACCTGCAACAAGATTTAGTTGACATTCAAGAAAAATTACACAATGCAAAACTATTCAAAGATAAATTATCCGAAATTGAACCTGAAAGTGATGTTTTAACCGACCAAGGTAAAATCATTAAACTACAAAATATCTATAAAAATACCGAGATTAAAACAATTGGAAATGAAACTCCAATTAAAAAAGCTAAAAACGATATCATTCATGATATTCAAACATATAATACATTAAATGTTCATGTTCATGGTAATGAGTATTTGATAATTACTGTTTATACTAACTCCCAACCAATTGCTTATTATTTCAAAAATGAATATGATGATGAGGATATTGAAGATATTGTCACACATGTCAAAGAGTACTGCATGGAGAATGATATTGAATTTAGATTAAGTGAAACATCTATTGAATAAGTGTGAAAACATTTTTCACACTTAAACTAATTTTATATATGATGAAATTATTATTTTTAATCATGTCTGATTTTGAGGAAATACTAAATACAAGAAGAAGCATTCGTGAATATAAAGATATGGATGTTGAAAATGAAAAGATTCTTAAAATATTAAAAGCAGGAATGCAAGCGCCAGGATCAAGATTAGGTGCTGAACCATGGGAATTTGTTGTTGTAAAAAATAAGGAAACTCTAGCTAAAATTGGTGAAATTAAACCACGTGTTACAAATGCGCCAGTTGCAATTGTTCTTGTAGCAAATATTGAAAGAGCATTTTATAAAACAGTATGGCAACAAGATATGGGGGCTGCAGCTGAGAATATGTTGCTTGAAGCAGTAAATCTTGGTTTAGGTGGACTTTGGAATGGAGTTGCACCTGATGAAGAGCGAATGGTTGAAATTGGTAAAATAATTGGAATTGAGGATATTTCTGAAACTAAACCGTTCTGCATAATCACATTAGGTTATCCAGCCGATGGTTGGCAAAACAGGTTCATGGATAAATTTGACGAGAGAAAGATTCACTATGAAAAATACTAAATATGATTTTACAACGGTTGTAGATAGAAAAAACACCAATTCCGTTAAATGGGATTTTTTTGATGATGATCTTCCAATGGGGGTAGCAGATATGGATTTTAAAGTGGCTCCTAAAATCCAGGAAGCTATTGTAAAGAGAGCATCTCATCCAATATACGGATATACTTTTATTCCAGATGAGCTATTTGAAGCTTATATTAACTGGTGGGAAAGACGATATGATTTTAAAATGTCAAAAGAGGAAATGGCATATTCTACAGGTGTAATGTCATCAATATCTGCAATGATTAAATGTTTAACAGAAATTGGTGAAGAAATATTAATTCAATCACCAGTTTACCATGTATTTTCCTATTTTATTGAAGATAATCATCGTAAGGTCTTAGATAATGAGCTGGTATATGAGAATGGAGGATATAAAATCGATTTCGAGGATTTAGATGAGAAATTATCAAGAGTTAATGTGATGATACTTTGTAATCCCCACAATCCAGTTGGTAAAATTTGGTCTAGAGAGGATTTAGATAAAATTGAAGACTTATGTCTAAAACATGATGTTACTTTAATATCTGATGAAATTCATTGTGATTTAACTAATCCTGATGTTAAATACAATCCATTCAGATCAGCTGATAATGTTATCAGGTGCTTATCGCCTTCAAAATCATTTAATATTGCAGGTTTTCAAAGTTCAATCGTTCAAACTCAAAATTTAGAGTTATTGAATAAGATTAAAACAGGAATACATCTGGATAATTCTGATTCCTGCAATGTATTTGCTACAACTGCTGTCATTGCTGCCTATAACGATTCTGAAGACTGGTTTGAAGAGCTTAGGGAGGTATTATATGAAAATAAACAAATAGTTGATGAATTTTTAACTAATGAATTGCCTATAATTAAATTAGTTCAATGTGATGCGACTTATTTATTATGGCTTGATTGTTCTAAGCTTAATGTTCACTCAAAAGTATTATGTGAATTTTAAGAGAAAATCAAGGATTATTCTTATCTCCAGGTCATGAATTTGACGGTAATGGTAAAAACTTTTAAGGATGAATATTGCTTGTCCTAAGGATTTACTGCTCCAAGGACTATATAAATTAAAATCAGGAATAATTACTTATAAAACATTCAATAAATAATATTTGTCTCTTTGTTAAACCAAATTTCAAAACTTCAATCTCATAGTAGGTATTTTTGCCAAAACTAAAAATTAACCATTAATAAAATTATCAATTAACCAATGTGAAATACTGATGTCAGATGGATGATTTTTAATTTCATCTCTACTAAGCCATTTAGCTTCAATCAATTCATCATCATCAATTTTCAGTTCACCAGATTCATATTCTGCTGTAAATCCAATCATTAAAGAATTTGGAAATGGCCAGGATTGACTTTTTTGATAAGTAATATTTTTAACTTTAATTCCAACTTCCTCATCAATTTCCCTTTCAACGGCTTCTTCAAGGTTTTCTCCAGGTTCAACAAAACCTGCAATTATTGTGTATGGGTGATTTTTGTGATAACTGTGTCTTGCCATTAGCAATTTATCGTCCTTAGTGATTGCAACAATTATGGCAGGTGCAATTCTTGGATAGTGAACTTGTCCACATTCAAGACATTTCATCATCATGTCTTTTTCATCTATAACGTTTTTTGCACCGCAATGTCCGCAATATTGGAAAATGTTGTACCAATCATTTACAAGGACAGCTCTTGATGCAATGTGGTATAAATCATGATTAAACTCATATACATCTGCCAAATTACAATATTCCTCTTCTGTTTCAACATGGGCTGCAAATGCTTTTTTATCACAATAGGTGCCAATGTATAAACAAAAATTAATGTCGAAGTTATCTAGAGATTTTGGCAATTTTTTATCGTCATCTAAGTATAATTCCCTATTTTTATTAAAAACAAATAAATAATCCTCACTGTCCGGTGTTATTGTTTCATCAAAATCAATTTGGTAATTTTCATAAAGTGATTTTTCTATCATGATATTTAATTTGTAGTAGGTTTTATATGAAATTAAGTACATATATTATATAGGTGATATTATGGTATCTGAAAATATGGAAAAAGCATTAAATGCTCAATTAAATGCTGAAATTTACTCTGGATATTTATATTTATCCATGGCAGCTTATTTTGAAGATGAAGACTTATCCGGTTTTGCTAATTGGATGAGAGTACAAGCAAATGAAGAATTGGATCATGGAATGAAATTTTATGATTACATTATAAGAAGGGGAGCTTCCGTAACCTTAACTGCAATCGAAGGACCTCAAACCGAATGGGATTCTCCATTAGCATCACTTGAACATGTGCTTAAACATGAACAAATGGTAACCGGTTTAATTAATAATTTAGTTAACTTAGCTATTGAAGAAAAAGACCATGCAACTAACAACTTCTTACAATGGTTTGTTGAAGAACAAGTTGAAGAAGAAGAAAATGCAATGGAATTACTAGCTAAAGCTAAATTAGCTGATGGTGATAAAAGATTAATGTATCAGTTAAACAATGAATTAGGTGAAAGAGTACCTTCTCAAGACTAGATTTTTTCTAGTCAACTTTTTTTTTAAATCCAGGATGGGACATGAAATTTTTTAATTTTTCATAGAATTTTTTTTTATTTTAAAAATTTTTTTGCAATAATTTTATTTTTCAGTTGTTTTCTATTGTTTATTTCGTTGTATATTCTTTTTTAAGTTGTGTCCTATTGTGTATAGTTTAAACTCTGTATTTACTTGTTTTAAGCCTGTTGTTGTGAATTTTGTTAGGTTTATGTTTTGTTTCATGTTTTGCAAATGGTAGTTTCTGCTGTTTTTTTGAGCGTATTTTTGTAGATTTTTTTTGGTGGGGCTTTTGTGGTTTTCTATTTTTCTTTGCATTTTTATTTTTGAAATATTTTCCATAGTCAGTGATTATTCTGTATTGTTGTGTTTTTACTGTAATATTTTTGTACTGGGCAGTTTTTGCATTCTTTGGTCCAATGTGTGATTCTTGTTTTGTTTTTGTATTGGTATTCGCTTTTTTTTCTATAGTGGTTGACCAATTGGGGGGGAAGATATAGGTCATCATTTCGTGATCATAGTTGATAATTAATCTTTGGAAAAATGGTTTTTCGGACAATTATTATACTATTTTTTTTCTTTTCTTGAGAGTTTTCGTGAGGATATGTAACCGTCAAGGTCCATGTTTTTTCAAGATATTCTGTGTTTTTCATCTGTTGAATAGTCATTATCTGCACTTACTTGGTAATTAACAGGCATTTTCATCGTTATATTTCTGTTAAATTTGATTGTACTTGTTCCATTTAATGGAACAAGTTCGTAATGGTCTGTTGGATTGTATTGTTATGTATGATGCTAGGATTATTCTTTTATGTGAGTCTACAGCAATCTGTCCATTGTAATCCAAATTCCCCATTTTACCTTTTTTTTATTAATCATAAAAATCTTGAATCTGGATCATTTACACTTAATTACATCATTTTTTCCAGAATTCTTTAAGCTTTTCTTCGAGTGTTTCAAGCTTTTTTGTAAATTTTTTTTCAGGATTTTTCTTCTGGATTGTTTTAAGAGGTTTTTACTTGAAGTTCTCAATTTATCTTTGGTCTCCATCATTTTTTCAGAGGATTTATTGATTTTCTCTTACTGTTTCTTGGAATTTTTGTTTGTTTGTTAATATGATTCAGGAATACTAATTTTTCCAGATTCATCGCCCAATTCCAAATCTTCTTCTTGATCCAATTTATAATACTTTTCTTCCAAGTGTTCTTTTCATGATTATTTTTAATTGTTGTTCATTGGTTATTATTTTTTAAAGATGTTTTTGCTTTTACTTTAGTTCCATCTAAAAATTAAATGGTGGATTTTAATTAAATCTTCCTTCTTTTGCAAATCTTTAAAAGTTGTTTTAAAAGCTTCATCAATTAAATCAGGTATAATCCAATTTGAATCTTATAAAATTGTCCCTATAAACTGGCTTTTGCATGCCTGCTAAAGTACATATAAGCAATATTCAGTTCTTGTTCTTCTCTCAATTAGGAGAAGACAATTCACCATCAAAAACACTCATTAAAATCAATCCTAAGCAATATTTCACGAGGATAAGCAGGTTCACCAGGCTTATCACGAAACTCCTTGTTAGCTTCGGAACAATCAATTTGATCAACCAGACTTTTAATAAAATAACACGGATGACCTTCAGGAATCAAATTACTCAAGTCCATAGGCACCAACATAGTCTGATTAATAGTATCATCTTTTAAAACCATAAATAAAACAACCATAAATATTAATATTTATAATAAAAGATTGTACTTCATAGTATATAAAATTAAAGGAAAAAAAATAAGCGAAAAAAATTTTAAAAATTAATGAGAATCATGTCCCATCCTGAAAAAAGAAAAAAAAGATGTAAAAATTTACATCATTGGAGGCATTCCACCCATAGCGGAAGGATCCATACCCATATCTTCAGGGCCTTTTGTGGATGCAATTACATCATCGATTCTTAAAATCATTTCAGCAGATTCGGATGCAGATTGAATAGCTTGTTTTTTAACACGTTTAGGTTCAATTACACCAGCTTCTTTCATGTCTGCTACTTTACCTGTGAATACATCCAATCCCATGTAGAAAGATTTTTCTTGTGCCGCTCTTAAATCTACTAAGGAGTCAATACTATCTAAACCAGCGTTTTCAGCTAAGGTTTTAGGTACGATTTCTAAAGCTTCTGCAAATGCATTTACTGCTAATTGTTCTCTTCCGGAAATAGATTCCGCATAATCTTTGAGTTTTTTAGCCATTGCAATTTCAGGAGCTCCTCCACCAGCAACAACTTCATCATCCTCTATGGTAGCTGCTACTACACCAATTGCATCTTCAATTGCCCTTACAATTTCATCTACAATGTGTTTGGTACTTCCCCTTACAAATAAAGTTACAGATTTTGCACCTGAGCATTCTTCTACGAAAATCATTTCTTCGCCGGATATTTTTCTTTCTTCAACAGTTCCAGCAATACCTAAATCATCAGCAGTCAAATCATCTAAGTTAGTAATAACATTAGCACCGGTTGCTCTGGATAATTTTTCAATATCGGATTTTTTAACTCTTCTTACTGCCAATACTCCAGCTTTAGACAAGTAGTGTTGTGCTAAGTCATCAATACCTTTTTGTGCAAATAATACATTTGCACCAGCATCAACCACTTTATCCACCATATCTTTAACCATTTTTTCTTCTTGTTCAATGAAAGCTTGCATTTGAGCAGGATCAGTAATTCTGATTTCAGCATCAACTTCAGTTTCTTTTACTTCCAATGGTGCGTTAACCAATGCGATTTTAGCATCTTTGATTTCAGATGGCATACCTGGGTGTACTCTTTCTTTATCTACGATTACACCTTCAACTAAGTTAGATTCTTCAACAACAGCTCCATCTTTTTTCTCGATTTTGATGTTATCAGCATCAACTACGCCGTTTTCTGCTACAGCTTCAACAGCATCTACGATTAATTTTGCTAATGGTTCACGTGCTGCTTCAGTTCCTTTACCAGTCATAGCAGTCATAGCTACTTTCATTAAGGTTTCAGAATCTACTTCATCGATTGCGATTTCATCTAAGATTTCTTGTGCTTTTTCAGCGGCTTTTCTGTATCCCATAGCTATGATTGTTGGGTGGATATCAGAATCAAGTAATCCTTCAGATTTTTTTAATAATTCACCAGCAATAATTACTGCAGTTGTAGTTCCATCCCCAACTTCATCTTCTTGGGTTTTTGCTACTTCCACAAGCATTTTTGCTGCAGGATGCTCAATATCCATTTCTTTCAAGATGGTTACACCATCATTGGTTACAACAATATCTCCAAGTCCATCGACTAACATTTTGTCCATTCCTTTTGGACCTAAAGTAGTTCTTACAGTTTCAGCTAATACTTTACCAGCTAAAATGTTATTTCTTTGTGCATCTTTACCGACAGACCTGTTAGTACCTTCAGGTAAAATAAAAATTGGTTGTCCTTGTGCCATTAATAATCACCTTTTTTAGTTTATAAATAATTAGATCAGTTTAAACATCAACATGAGAAAATAAGTTATAGTGTTGACAAAACCTTTCTACATAATACATGAGTTTAAGGTTATATAAATACTTTGCGATATAAAGTAAATTAAAGTAAGAAAAAGATGAATTGAAAATCCATATGAAAATGACTCTTGAAATATTGAATTGAGCGAAGAGCATTCTAATTGAAATTATATGAAACTGCCAAATAATTGGCATTAGGATTAATTAAATGAAAGAATATCTAAAAAATATGTAAGGAATTAAAATAGAATATACATGAAGATAATGAATATATGAAAAATGAAAAAAATAATTTGGCAAAGTTATCTGCCCTGTTTTTTCTCTAATCTGAAAGGAGGAGTAGCTTCCTGAGTTTCATAAGCTTCTTGTTCCTCTTGCAAATCATTAAAGAAATTATTAATTTCTTCTAATCTTACGATTTTATCTTCTTTTCTTTGTAACTCACTTTGAAGCCTAATATAGTCTTCACGTGAAACAGAATGTTCTTTTAAATAACGAAGTTCGCTTTCACGAGCATTGAGTTCAGTTTGCAATTCATTTTGAAGATTAATATAATCCTCTTTAGAAACAGACCTTTCCTTTAAATAGTTAATTTCACTATTTCTAGCATCAATTTCACTATCAAATCTTTCTTGAAGATTGATGTAATCTTGTTTAGGAACAGAATTTTCCTGTAACTCCGCAAGTTGACCATCTAAAGATTTAATTTCATGACTAAATTTAGACTGTAAATCTTCATAGTCTTTTTTAGGGATAGAGTCATGTTTTAAATCTTCGATTTCAGTGTTCATCGCATTAATTTCAGAGGTGAATTGAGTTTGAAGGGAAATATATTCATCTCTAGGAATTGTTTGTTGTTTTAACATATCGAATTCAGTATTAATTTGAGCAATTTCACTTTCTTTAATACGAATTTCATTATTTTTAAGCTCAATTTGCTTTTCAAGCTCTAAAATTTGTGCTTGAGCTTCAACATCATTTTCTAATTTAAGAATTTTAATTTTATATTCATCAATTGTTCTTGAAAGAGTGTTAATTTGAGCATCTTTTTCTGCATTACTTATATAAGACTCATTTAATCTTTCATTAACATCAGCTAATTCTTTTTTCTTATAATCACGCAATTGTTCTGCGAAATACTCTTTAATTTCATCAAGAGAATTATTTACATAATCCAATTCATAGATTCTATCTTCTTGATTTTTAATAAGAATATCTTTTTCTTCCATCTGCTTTTTCAAAAGATTAATTTCATCTTCAGCTTTAAATTTAATAACAGAAACTTCTTTTTCTTTATCTATGATATTTTTTTCAAGTTCTTTAATTCGCTGTGGAGTGTTGTCATTGGCTTTTTCTACTTCAAGCACGGTTAACTCTAATTTTAGTGAATTAAGTTCAAGTAGGCAAGAACGAATTAAAGATTGTAAAGTATCTTTTTCATCATCAATTCCAAGTTCCATTCTATCCCTTAGTTTAAATTTTTCCCAATATTCATTTCCAAATAATAATTTAATATTAAATTGAAAATTATGATATATTTTACAATATAATTCCTTGTTATAAAGTATTAATTTTATACTATTTAAATTAAACCCTTAAATTAATTGAAAAATGAAATTAAAAACAGATAGAAAACAGATAGAAAAACTAGAAAATATTAAAAAAAATAGAATAAAATAATTGATAAAATTAAAGTATTTTATCATTAATCAATTCTGCATTTAAAATAGAAGCTCCAGCTGCACCGCGAATGGTATTATGTCCAACCAAAATATATTTAAAGCTATTGTCAAATGCTGCATCTTTTCTGAGTCTACCAACAGTAACAGACATGCCATCACCACCATTTCTATCCATTCTCGGTTGTGGCCTGTCAGATTCCTCTTTGACAATTACTGGATTTTCAGGAGCTGAGAATAAATTAAGTTCCTGAGGCAAACCTTTAAAGTTAGCCATGTTGTCCTTTACATCATCAATTTCGAATTCATCAGCAAGGTCGATGAAAACCGCTTCAGTATGACCATCAATAACCGGCACCCTATGACATGATGCGCTTAATTTGAAATCCGCTCTAACTACATCATTTCCATCATATGATCCAAGCAAATAAAGTGATTCGCTTTCCATTTTTTCTTCTTCCCCTCCTATGTAAGGAACAAGATTATCAACAATAGCCATTGATGGAACACCATTATAACCTGCACCAGAGACAGCCTGCATAGTTGACACTCTAACCGATTTAACATTGAAATTATCAACAATAGGTTTTAATGTTAAAGCTAAAGCAATAGTAGAACAATTTGGATTAGTTACAATGAATCCATCCCAGTCATTTTCCTTTTGTTGAGCATCAATCATGTCTAAACATTCAGGATTGACTTCAGGAATTACTAATGGAATGTTTTTATTCATTCTATGTGCACTGGCATTACTTGCAACAACATAATCTTTTGCAAATTCCTTCTCAACAGTAAGTGCAAAATCGGCTGGAAGAGATGAAAATACAATATCCACATCATCATCCATAGATTCAGGATTAGTTTCAATGACCTCTATGTCTTTTACAGACTCGGGCATTTCATTATCCATATACCAAGTAGTGGCATCCTCATATCTTTTACCCGCAGACCTAGAAGATGCTGCTAAAGCTGTAACTTCAAAATCTGGATGATTTTCAAGCAATTGTATAAATCTTTGACCTACCATCCCAGTTGCTCCAAGTATTCCTACATTAACCATATTTAACACCTAGTCTAATCCTATAACATCATTCATGCTACTAACAACACCAGTTTCAGCATTTGGAATGTATCTAATAGCTTTAATTACCCCAGCAATAAATACTTCTCTTGAATGTGCTTGATGTTTGAGTTCAATTCTCTCCCCATCACCGACAAACATCACAGTATGATCACCAACAATATCTCCGCCACGGATAGCATGAACTCCAATTTCTTCAGGAGTTCTTTTTCCAACTAAACCATGCCTTCCATAAACTCCAACTTCTTCAGTGTCCCTGCCTAATTCTTCAGCAATAACTTCGAATGCAGTCATAGCTGTTCCGGATGGAGCGTCCTTTTTCTGGTTGTGGTGAGCTTCAATAATTTCAATATCGAAATCATATAACAATGGAGCTAATTTCTTTAAAGTATTGAAGAATACATTGACTCCAATAGACATGTTTGAAGAAATAACTGCCGGAACATTGTTTTTTTTAACATTATTAATGTTTGATTGCATTTGCTCTTCACTAAATCCAGTAGTGCCTACAACAATTCCAACACCACAAGAAGTTGCAATTTTAATAGTTTCAACTGCTGCAGGAGCAATAGTGAAATCAACCAATACATCAGAGTCTGTTGCTTTTAAAGTTTCTTCTAATTTTTCAGAACCGACAATTTCAACACCAATTTCCCCAATTCCAGCTTGAAGACCAGCATCTTTTCCTGCAAGAGGAGTGTTAGGCATTTCAATAGCTGCAACTACTTCCATATCATCCTGTTCTGTGATTTTTTTAATAATTCCAGAGCCCATTCTTCCTGATGCTCCAGTTACGGCTACTTTAATCATATTATTACCTGCTTAAATTAATTCTGAGTCTTTCAATGCTTTTTTAAGAATTTCAACATTTTCTTCTTTCATTTCGCCTAACGGTTGTCTTAAAGGTCCCGCTGGCAATCCCATAATATTCATTGCGGTTTTAACAGGAACCGGATTACTTTCAATAAATAATGCTCTGATTAATTCAAGCATTTCATAGTGAAGTTCCATAGCTCTTGTATAATCATCATTTAAGATACTGTCAACCATTAAAACCATTCTTCTAGCATCAACATTAGCAGAAGCAGAAATTACCCCAGTTGCTCCTACAGCCATGAGAGGCAAAGTCAATGAATCCTCGCCTGAAAGAATATTGAAATCATCTTCAAGCCCTTCCAAAGTAAGTGATCTGTAAATGTCGGATACTTTATCAACACTTCCACTAGCTTCTTTAACAGCGTCAACACCATCAATTTTAGCCAATTCTACAATAGTTTCAACATCCATATTAATTCCAGTACGGGAGGGTACATTATATGCAATAATTGAAATATCAGCTGCTTCAGCAACAGTTCTGTAATGTTCAATCATTGCATGCTGTTGTGGTTTGTTGTAATATGGAGTGATTAATAATGCAGAGTCTGCTCCAGCATCATAAGCATATTTAGTTAAAGAAATGGCCTCAGAAGTTGCATTACTTCCGGTGCCTGCTACAGTATCAACCCTGCCATCAACTTCATCAACTAAAATATCGATGATTTTTTGATGTTCTTCATGGGTTACAGTAGCAGATTCGCCAGTAGTGCCTGCACCTACTAAACCTGAGACTCCTTTCTCAATCAAATAGTTAATATTTGACCTGAATCCATCTTCATCAATTTCTTTATTTTCTGTGAATGGAGTTACCATTGCAACATATGTTCCTTCAAAGTTCATTCTAAAACCTCATTAATTAATTCACGTGCTTTATCACCATCTTCCCAGTTAACGAATAATACAATAGCTGTTTGTGATGAAATAATCTCGACAATGTTGATATCATTTTTCCTAAGTGGCTCTGTAATATCTGAAATAATTCCTGGAGTATCAATTATATCCGGACTTACAAATGTAATCATTGCAGTATCCCTTCCTAGAGATAGGGAACTTAACACATCAGTTTCAAGAACTACATTATGCAATAAATGATATGCCTTGTTCGAATCAGCTTTATCCACAAATGCGGTAATTGAGTTTTGACCAGCTGAAATACCGAAAATATTAATATCTTCCTCAGCTAGACTTCCAGTTAAACGAGCTAGCAAACCGGTAGTTTTTACCATTGCCTCTCCGACAATAGCTATAAGAGAAATAGGATTCTTGTACTTAGTTACACATTTCATCATGTCACCTTCATAAGGACCTACAATACGTGTGCCTTTAGAGGACAAATCCCCATTAGCGAAATTTATAATTTTTGCAGTTATTAATGGATCTTTATATTTTAATGCATGAGGATGTAAAACCTGAGCTCCATGAGTGGCTAAGTCTCTCATTTCTTCAACTGAAATTTTATCTAATAGTTCAGCCTCTTTTATTTTATTAGGATCAGTTGACATTACACCATCTACATCAGTTACAATTATCACTTCATTTGCATCTAAACAATGCCCAATTAAAAATGCAGTTACATCACTGCCCCCTCTTCCAAGAGTTGTGATTTCACCATTAGGGCCTTGTCCTAAAAATCCGCAAATAACTGGAATAATTCCTTGATTGACAATTTGTATAATCCTTTCAGTTATTTTATTAGTTGTATTAAAATCAATTTTTGCTTCTAAGTAATTGGAATCAGTTTTGATTGGCCATAACTCACTATAAGGATCAATAAATTCTGACTTTACACCTAAAGATTCGATAGTTGCTGAAAATAACCTAGCACTGGTCAATTCACCCATAGCCATAATTTCTGCCTTTTGTTTATCCGTTAAACTTCTACCAATAGCTTCATCAGATAATCCGATGAGGTCATCAGTAGTCTTATTTACAGCTGAAACTACAACTACTACTTGGTTACCTTTCATATATTCATTCACGACTGATTGCGCCGCTTTTTTGATTCTAGAACCATCACCTACCGAGGTTCCACCAAATTTTACTACTACTAAATCCATTAAGTTCACCTATTTCTTAAAAATATTAATTGAATTTTTGTTAGATTATCAATTAAATAAAATATACATTTCTATTTCTATTTAATCATATTAATAAACTTTAATTAAAACATGGGACTGTCAACTTGTTAGGTCTTGAGTGTGTATTTTGTGTTTATTTTTTTATTTTTCATTTTAATCTGTAGTTCATGTTGAATTTTCTTGTAGGTGTGGGTCTTCTGGCCAATTTTCTGTTTTTTTTAAATTTTTTCAGACGATTTGATGCATAATTTGATTATTGTTCGATGGATATTTGTCGTTTTTAGGTGTAATTTTCGATGTAATATCTGTTTTTAATGTGTTGTAATTAGTTTCTATTCCCCATTTTTGAGAGTAAATTTCAAATATCTTCTGTTGTCTATCATGTTTCTAATATATAAACTTTTCTTAGTTGAATAGAACAAGCAGTTAAAATTAATTAGATAAAATAAAAAAAATTGACCAAGAAAAATGGCCAATAGATTTTATTATATAAGCTATTTTGAAAATAAACAATTAGTAAATCTATTTGATTGCTAATTTGATATCTTCAGCTTTTACAGTTTTTCTACCAGCGTGGCGTGCGAAATTAACAGCTTTTTGTGCGATTTCGTCACCTTTTTCTTCTAATGCTTCAGCTAATGCAATTTTTGCATCGTCACTAATTCTTTGTGCGCCAGCATTTTTTAAGATACGACCGACTGGTGCGATTGGTAATTCACTCATAATTACACCTCCAATTAAAAGATAGTAAACAATAGTATATAAAGGTATCGGTAAAACTCAATAATAATCGCTCATATTATACCACAATAACTGTTACAAAATACTTTTGAATATTAAAAAAAAATATAGATATTATAAAAATTTAAAGCATAAAAAAAGACAATTATATAAAAATAAGAATAGTAAGAAAATTAAAAAATTATTCTTCCAATAATTCGCTTTTAAGATAAGTTGAGGTAGCTTCAGTTATCTTTACATCAACAAAGGTTCCCAATTCAACATCCTCAACAATAACTGGAATATATGAATTAGTTTTTGCTATATATCCACCTTTAGAACCTTTTTCAACAACCAAAACATTTTGAACCGTATTGACTAATTCCTTATTTTCTTCTTTGGTTATTTCCTGTTTAATTTCAGACAAAAATTTTGATCTTTTTTTCATTATTTCATGAGGAATCTCAACTAGAGATGATGAAATTGCACCAATTCTATGCTGATATTTTGACAGATGTATCAAACTTGGTTTTATCTCTTTTAATAATTTTACAGTTTCACCGAAATCTTCATCACTTTCAGTTGGATATCCAACAATAATATCAACAGCCAATGTCAAACTTGGAATTTCCTTTTTAAATTTTGATACAATTTCCTTATATTGTGAGATGGTATGGCCTCTTCTCATGTCGGACAATACCTTATCACTTCCACTTTGTACAGGTAAATGAATAAAATCATATACCTTCGGATGTTTTATTGCATCGATTATTCCATCAACATCATTTAATATGTTTTTAGGATGCATCATTCCAACACGAACTCTGAAATCTCCATTTAAATTAGCCACTTCTTTAATTAAATCAGATAGTTTTACACCACTGTCCCGACCAAATGCCGCAGTATCCTGAGCAGTCAATTGTATTTCACAAGCACCATTTTCAATAGCTTCCTGTGCTTCAGCAACAATATCTTCAATAGAATAACTATTTAAAGGTCCTCGCGCAAAACGAGTACAGCAAAAAGTGCATGCCCCTAAACAACCTTCACAAATCTGAAGAATATGAATTAAACTATCATCCCCGACTTTAGGAATGCCAACTTTAGATTCTTTTGAAAATCCTGTTTCACGAATAATTTCTCCACAATATGATGCATTAACCACACGGGCAGATTTATTTAATTGATGTGGGCCAATCCATGAAATATCCTCCCCGAGTTTATTTAATTTTTCAGGATCGATTTCAACCATACATCCTCCAACAATGATTTTTTTATCAGGATACTCTTTTTTTAATTTTTGAATCCTGTAAGTCATTTTATCTTCAGTAGGCAATTTGACATAGCAAGTATTTACAATGATTACATCTGCTTCCCCAATATTATCAACAAGAACCATACCATTTTCTTGCAAATTTCCAGCGATGATTTGTCCATCTGCTTGGTTAAATGTACAACCATAAGATTCAATGAAAACTTTCATTTAGATACCTTATTTAGTTTTTTTAAAAATATTTCTAGTTAAATCATAATCATAATTATTGAATTTAACTGGTTTAGAATAAACTCTTTTGATTACTCCTGCTTTTGCAAAGCCAGAAGTTAATTTTCTTTCCTGTGTTTTAATAACATGTACTTTAACTATGTGTTTATCAAGTTTAATAATATCTCCAAGAGCTATTTCAAAATCCCTTTCAAGGTCGAGTTTATATGAATCAACTTCACCATGCAAATCTACTGAAAATCCAATACGTGCTGGAATTTCAACTGAAGAAGCCCAAATTGTATCAACATCTTCCAGTTTTGATTTATTTACTCGCCTATCTCCAATTTCAATACCGGTTACCTCAACTTGACCTAAATCACTAAGTAAAGTGTCGCCAACTTTTAAGTTATCGCTTGGAGACAAATCAATTGTGGTTTTATGAGATTTGTCCTGCTCTGAAATAATTAATCTGTAAGGTCTAGGTTTCTTAAGAGAAATAATGTTCCTGTACACATGACCGCAATCTTCACATTTTAATAAGTACTCTTCTGTAAATTTCTTTTTTGTTGTTTTTTGTTTTGAATTTAATATTTCAATATTATCCGACCCGCAAATTGGACAATCCATTTTTATGCCTCCTTATTCAGAATCATTTAAATAGTGATTAACTAATCCTCCATCCTCTAATATAGACAACATGAATTTTTTAAATGGTTCAAAAGTTTTTGACACCCCTGTGGTTTTATTAACCAATGTTCCTTTTGACAAATCAATACTAATAACATCTCCATCTTTAGCTTCAATATCGCAAACAATAACCGGCAGCCCGATATTTATTGCATTTCTATAAAAAATCCTCGCAAATGATTTGGCAACAATGGCGCTTACCCCAGCAGTTTTGATTGCAACGGGCGCCTGTTCCCTTGAAGAACCACAACCAAAGTTTTCATCAGCCACTATGATATCTCCAGATTCAACATTTTGAGTAAAATCAGGCCTTTCACCTTCTAGAACATGATCTGCTAAATCTTGAGGATCAAATGTTCTTAAGTATCTTCCAGGAATAATAACATCAGTATCAATATTCCCCCCAAAGATCCATGTTTTTCCTTCAATAGTATCCATAAGTATCACTCTAAAAAAGATTAATAAATAAAAAAAAATAAAGTATCTGAAAAATCGCAAATACGAAGTTAAGGTGATTTTTGTAAGTTTATTCCTTTTTTCGTTTTAATGGTTTTGCGAATTTCTTTTCAACACCCGGACGATACATTGAATTGAATGTGCAGAATGGAATAATCCTACCATCCGGTGTTGCATAGTGGATAACACATTTTTTAACCCTATCTTCATCAAAATTAAACGGATCCATAAAGTGCATGCATGAGATAAGCATTGCATCTTTAGAAAAGTCCCCTAAAGCGTCATAATCCCCTTTAACGAATACATTTAATAAGACCTTAGTAATATCCAAATCTTTTGGAGTTCTACTGGTATGAACCATTTTAGTAAGATTTCCTGTTAAACCAGCTAAAACCCTTTTACGAGACCCGAATTTACCTTTTTTGAGTATTTCATTATATTCCTTTAATTTATTAAATAAATCTTCAACATCAATAAAGTCAGTGATTGGAATTAGTTTGTCTTTACCCTCACCTTCAGTTTTTTCTCTAAACACATAAGTAGCTATACCACAATGCTCATGACAGTTTAAAGTTACTTTTGCTGAATCTTCACCATGTAAACGAGAAATAAACTCAGCAATTGGTTCTACAGAAGATGGCGGGTAAAAAGAACTTGTCGGTACTTGGCCATCAGTTTCCTTCTCAATAATTTTAACAAAATCCGGAATAGTAATTCTTTGTTCTTCAACATGATCTGCAGGAGTCCTTCCAGCAAAGGAGACCGGTTGGAAGTTTACTCCATAAATTATGTCATTGTGATCAAATGCGAATTTAATAATCTCTCCAACTTGATGGTCATTGATGCCTTTAACTAAAGTCGGTACAAGAACAACGCCCAAACCAGCTTTTCTACAGTTTTCAATAGCCTGAATTTTATCTGGAAGCAAATTCCTAGCCCTATTGTAAATGTAAGGTTCGGGAGTTACTCCATCAAAGGCAAGGTAAACTGTATTCAATCCTGCTTCTTTAAGTTGTTTAGCAAAATTATCTCTTTTAGCTAATCTGATACCATTAGTGGCGATTTGAACATGAGTAAAACCTTCTTCTTTTGCCATTTTAATAAGATCAACTAAATCTTTTCTGACAGTAGGTTCTCCACCAGCATATTGAATAGCAGGACAGGGATAAGGTTTTAGATTCCTCAAATTTCTAAGCATTTGTCTAATTTCATCTTGAGTAGGTTCATAAATATAACCAGCCGCTGCAGCATTGGCAAAGCAGACTGGACATTTTAAATTACACCTATTTGTTACATCAATTAATCCTAATACCGTAGAAGTCTCATGTTTTGAACATAAACCACAATTACTTGGACAGGAAGCAGTATCTTCAACACAAGGATTATCAACACCCGTAATTGTTGGAATAAAATTCTCCATCCGATTGTATAAACTCTCATCACTCCAATAAGTGTTTACAAACTCTCCATGTTCATCGCAAGTTTTTTTGATGAAAACTTTCCCATCTTCATCGAAAACTTCAGCATCAACAGGTTTTCCACACTCTGGGCATAAACTTTTTGTATTTTTTATTTTCAAATAATCACCTTTTTACTAATAAAATTCTATTAGTACAAACTTACATAATATAATATATTTAAAACAATTTAATATTTAAATATTATTAATTTTATATATGTATATAAGTATAATTTCAAATGGTGAAAAAATTAAATGGCATTCAATATTCAAATAATTTCAATAGCATTCTTAACCACATTATATTTTATTCTTCCAGCATATTTTTCAAATGGAGGGGCATTAGCATTCGGTGGAGGAACACCAATTGATTTTGGAAAATGTGACTCAAAAGGTAACCGTTGGATTGGAGATGGAGTTACTTGGAGAGGGCTAATTGCTGGAACGTTAATTGGTATGATTACTGGTGCCATTCAAGGATATCTAGCCCCTATGATTTTAAATGGCGTTGAACCTTATTTAATAACCCCAATTGTGACTAATGTAGCTAATGGAATATTGATTGGATTTTTATTAGGTTTTGGAGCATTGGTTGGTGATGCTTTAGGCAGTTTTTTAAAAAGAAGACTTAGAATTGAAAGAGGCCAACCTGTTCCCTTTCTAGACCAATTAGATTTTATAATAATCGCAATAATTTTTGCAACACCCTTAGTTAGTGTTGATTGGATATTTATCATTATTGCCCTTATATTAACCTTGATAATTCACTTAATAGCTAATGGTGGAGCTTATTTAATTGGATTAAAAGATATATGGTATTAAACTAAATACTTCTCCATCATAACTGCCGTTCCAATAGCTGGAGCAACAGTACATTCATCATCAGTTAAGATATCCCCCATTGATTTAACCTCCAACTTTAAAAATTCAGCTGCCTTTCTATCTAAAATATCTTTTCCAAGACCTGTTGTCACTATTAAATCTAATTTTTGAGTATCGACAACCTGTTTTAGGCCATCAGCAATTTGTTCAACTTGTTTTTGATGAACAAATTTAGACATTTCAACAATATCCTCCATAGATAACATTTCTAAATCAGCACAGACTACACGTGCAATTCTGCGGGCACATTCAATTTTAGATTTGCCTTCACCATCAAAAGTATCACAGATATAATCATCTTCAGTGATTAAATCCAATACTGTGTAAATATCAGCAGTTTGAGCAAATAGTTCACTAGCTACCCTGTAAGTTTTTCCATTTAATTCAACCTTATCCAAAAAACTTGCAAGAGAGGTTCTCAGAGTACCTGTATAAACTAGCTCACCAGTTGCAGACCTATCAAAATCAGATTTTCCGATTGCGCACTCTTTACTATCTTTAATAGGAATAATGTCCGTTGTTGTACTTCCAGTATCGACAAATATGCAATTATCAGATATTAATGTTGCAATTTGAGCTGTTGCAATCCAATTTGCAGCCGCCGCTTTAAGTGGGGTTTTTTCAATTTCTTCACTGGATAACATTCCATCAACACCAACATATGCAACGGAACATGAAAACGTATCTTCACATTTTTTAACCACATCCAAAACTCCATCTTTTTTAGTGTCATAAGCATCGACAAGTTCAGCAGTCATTGAAATACCTACAGCATCAATTTCAGAAACCGGACAAATGTTTTCAATCAGTTCAATTAAAACTTGTGACAAATCATCATTATTACTCCACATTGGCAGATATGCAAAGTCAACTTCAATATTCTTAATTTCACCTTCTTCAAAGTCAACTATTGCCAAATCGGTGTTTGCACCCCCAATGTCAAATCCTGCAATTTTCATGTTATATTCTCCTAATTTTTAATGAGTCTCCAGATTTTTTAAATTCAATTTCACCATCTAGAGAAATATCTAACTCCCCAATAGCTATTTCTCCATCGATTAGTTCGATAATGGATTTGGCAATGTTGAAATTAGCCACTTTGTTCAATCCTACATAAGGTGTTGTAAATCTGGAATTTATTTCTAAAAGATAAACCGAATAAACATCTTTTTCATCTGAATTTATTAATAAATCAACACCGGCAAAACCCTTTATACCTTCAATAGATTCAATAGCTTTTGTTGCAATTCTAAAAGCTTCATCTTCATATTTACTTTCAAATGGTAGTTTACCACCCAGATAAATTCCTTTATCATTTTTAAGTTCAACATATTGTTCATTGAGACTTATAGGAATTGCCTTTTTGCCATCCGAAATTAAACTGACACTAATATCAATCCCATCAATATATTCCTGAACAATCACACGGGAACCGGGCTTGAAAATTTTATCCAAATCCAAAGTTAAATCTTCAATGTTTTCAATTATGACAATGTCTTCACAGTCAACACCCATCAATGGTTTTATGATTAATTTAAGTGGAGTTAAAGGATCTTCTGATTGCCATTTTTCATGCAGATTTTCAATTGCCCTTTTCCAGTATCCTTTTGAATCGATTTTAAATCTAAATGTTCTTGGTTGAGGAACATCCATTGGCAATGATTCATAAGTTTCATACTTATCCGATGTTTTAAAACAAGCTTCAGCTGATGAATTATATGTTTTAACATTATTGTCTTCCAATATTCTAGCAATATTGTATAAATTGTTGTTGTTTTCTGCAGATATGAAAATAGCATTGTTAAAGTTTGCTGCATTGTCAACTAACCAATCAACAACATCACAATCAATTAAAATAGGATTTGCATTATCATAATTTTTTATAATATATTCATAGGATTTATTAACTACAACATCAACATTAAAATCCTTCAAATCATCCAAAAGAGCAAACAATAATGCTTCTGCTTCTGAAATAATGCACTTGTCTTTTTCGCCAGAAGCGGTAAAATACTCAAATACCAATATGGACTCATTCTCTTTTATCATAAGTAATCATCATGCCTTTTAAATTTAAATCATCAGCCGGAAAACACATCTTATCCCCATCATAAGCCATGTGAATCAAAGCATTTTCTGTTTTTTCAAATTCGCCAACAGTTACATTTTCTGTAATTTCAGCCATTTTCCTTGTAAATGAATCCATAATATCTTCTGGAGCTTCAATGTCAAGTAACCCCTTATCATAATAATCTTCAATAGCATCAACTGTTAATTTTGCGGAATTTCCTTGACCATATGGATTTTTTGCATTTTTCATTTTATCTGCAAATTCTTTATCATCAAGGATTTTGCAAGCATTTTCAACTATGGCCTGTCTGTCAGATCCGACAAGAATATTGCCTCCTGCCGTTACTGTTTCTGGCCTTTCAGTATTATATCTTAACGTTAATGCAGGCACATCTAAAGTAATGGCTTCTTCTTGAAGACCTCCGGAATCGGTTAAAATTAAAGTTGATTTTGAAGTTAAAAGTAAAAAATCAAGATAACCTACCGGATTTACAATATGAACATTGTCTAAATCATTCAATTCATCAAATAATCCAAAGTTTTCCAAAGTTTTTTTAGTTCTCGGATGAATTGGAAAAATAATATTCAAGTCAGACAATTCTTTTAAAGCATCAATGATGTTAACTACCCTTTCTTTAATATCAACATTCTCTGCCCTATGCATTGTTAAAGTTGCAATATTTTCCATGTTTTCAATATCCAAGCCAGTAAGAGATTCATCTTCAAAACCTCTCTTTTTAGCTAAATCCAAATGTCTAAAACAGGCATCAACAACAGTATTGCCTGTTATGAAAAGATTTTTATGTGAAAATCCTTCAGACAGTAAATTAATAGCTGACTCCTCCGTTGGTATAAAATACATTATAGAAGCAACGTCCGCAGCTCTGCGATTAAGTTCTTCAGGCATTGTCATGTCAAAAGATCTAAGTCCCGCTTCAACATGGCCAACAGCAATATGTAATTTAGAAGCTACAAGTGCTCCTGCCAATACAGCATTAGTATCCCCTTGAACAAGTACAATATCAGGCTTTTCCACAAGAAGTACCTCTTCAATACCTCTCATCATTAAAGCAGTCTGTTTTCCATGAGTGCCGGAACCAACATGAATATTATAATCAGGAGTTGGCAGTTCCAAGTCTTTAAAAAAGTTATCTGACATTTCTTTATCGTAATGCTGGCCTGTATGTAAAACTATTTGATTGATGTTTCTTTTTGAGATTTCATCAATAATTGGTGCCATCTTAATAATTTCAGGCCGTGTTCCTAAAATTGTTGCTATTTTCATAATAATCACTTAAATAATATATATGTAAAATACTTTAAAACTTTTTATAAACAATTGAAATGCTGGGGAATTAAAAACCGTGCAGATCCTCTAAACTTTTTATCATAGCTTCACGAATTGCATATCTCTTTTGTAAATCCGTCAATGACCCCACAAGGTCACGTCTAAATCTTTCACAGGCATAATTGTCATGATTAAACTTGACTCCATCATATTGAATGTCCATTAAGATAAGATAGTCCGGCTCCATAACTTTAATATATGCTCTTGGTTCATCTTCTTTGGGATTTAATAATCTTTCAACCTCATCCAAATCCATTTTTCCAATAGCCACATCTACAAAGACCCTCATCATTTTACGAACCATGTTCCATAAAAATGATTCGCCATAAATATCCACAAATATTGGAGATAGCGTTTCATGAAGATTTGGGAAGTCTCTTTTGTGATAATCGGTGAAATTAACTTTCGTGATTTTAATATCGTCAATAGACCTGACAGTTGTTTTTTGAAATCTTTTAGTAAAATTAGTGAAGTTATGAGTGCCTTTAAATAATTCAGCACATTCATTTAATTTATCAATATCCAAATCCTGAAAGAGCATGTAACGGTATTGTCTCATCTGAGCATATCTCGGTTTAAAAGCATATCTTACCGGCGCACTTGCTAAAATTTGAATATCATCAGGTAAAGAATTGTTTATTTCGTTAACACGAACTTCTTTTTCAGACTGAAAACTAATTACATTGCCTAAACTATGAACTCCTGCATCAGTTCTACCTGCAATTCTAAATCTAGACTTTTTTAAATCATCAATATAGTTTAACTTACGTAAATGATAGATTAACTCTTCTTCAACTGTTCTAAGATTAGGTTGTCTTTGAAAACCATGGAAATTAATTCCTATATATCCAATTTTTAGTGCTGTTCTCTTCATCAATATACTATTAAACTCAATGTAAAATAAAGTTTATTGAAAAATAATATGAGAGCAAATAGCTATACTTTGATAGCTATTTACAGTTATATGACATTTATAACGGATCCCGTATCAATTCGTCAATACAGCAGAGATAATAAAAATTAAAAATAAAAAATTGAAAGATAGAGCATGCATATTATATTTTATTTTTATCATCCCAATTATTCAAATAATTAAATAATCCAAATAATTATAAGTAGTAATAAGCATATAAAACTTAGCATATAATTAATCTTTAATTATAGCTTAAAAATTAAAATGAACCAATTAAATTAAATATAATAAAAAAACAGTTAATATGCATTTAGATATTTTAATATAACTGAAGCAAATGACTTTATTAAAATAAACTGACAAACCCGAAAATTTATCAAAATGAGTTATATTTCAAAAAACAATTATTAAAAACATTATCTTGAAAAATAAATATTAATTTGCTCTAACATCATAATTTCAAATAAACATACCTTAAAAATAAAGAAACAAGCATAAATAATTAAAATAAAAAAAATGTAATAATTTTTTATGAAAAAATAATAAAATGCAATATAAGTATTTAAATGTATATTTACTATATTAACCTATTATCTTCCTCCTAATCATAAACGTGTTTGACAATTATTTTCTAAGTTTTACCATAACCTTATCGGTCTTTACTGATTTGTAATACCAATAGTCATGATAAGTTAACTCATCTTCCCCATCATCCCAATTACTCCATTTCCACTGACCTTTATTTTTAAAGTGAACTTTAGATAAGTAATTATCAGGATTTACAATTTTACCATTTTTATATACATATATTTTAAGTTTAAAACCTTTAGGTGTTTCCTTTTGATAAGTTTTAATCTTATATTTTCCACTATATTTTGTAACATATTTATTATTTTTAACTGCTACCTTAATATTGACATATTTACTTTTAGTAGCAGATTTCTTGACTATTAAATTAAATGTAGTGGAATCGCCTCTATACTTAGAATCTCCACTATATTTTACTTTACACACATATCTTTTAGCTTTGGATGGAGCTTTAAATGTTATTGAAAACTTTCCGTTTTTAACCTTAGCCGAATATTTTTTACCATCAACTTTTAATGATACCTTCCCCTTTGCAGTTTTTGCGATTTTATCAGTTTCATCATCAAAAATATAGCTGGTAATTTTAACTTTTTTACCGCTTTTTACAATTTTTGAATCGATTTCTAAGTCGCTTTCTTTTTTCTTATTTCCAACTGCTGAGAAATCATCATCGTCATCATCATGATCACGTGAATTAATTTTATCCATATTATTTTCAGAATCCAAAATATCAGATTCTGACAAACCCGTCATGCTATTTTCATTATTCTCAATAGCAGTTACGGCCGTAACTGCTAATAAACTTACAATAAATATCGTAAGTAAAACAAATTTTTTATTCAACATTTTTTCCACACCTGTAAAATATGTCTAACATTTATATAGTTTTATGTACAAAAGTACATAATCAATATTATTTAATCTACTAACATATTAAGTTATTTACTATTCATGTAATTTGTGTTAAACTCAATTTTGTTTTTATAAAATCTTATTGAGATTAATTTCTGAAGGTGTTTTTTATGGAAGATTAACTTATAAAAAACCTAGACGAATAGGTATAAATTGAAAATTCAAAAAAGGTATGTGAAGAGTCTGTTTGATAATGATATAATTTAAAACAATATTTCCAGAAAAAATAAAAAGAACATGCAAGAGTGCAAAAAAGAAAATAAAACTCAATGACATCAGATGGTTTGAGAAATCCGTATTTTCAAAAACTAAATTTAACAAAAATCAGCGAATTTTTTTACAGTAGGATCTTTAATTATCAATACGGTAAATTGTTTAAAAAAATAAATGAAATTAAATAAAAGAATTATTTTTTATTTAATTCGTTGAAATAAAATATTTCGTCTGATACTACTTCAAGTAATGATTTATCATGGCTTACAGCTAAAATTCCAATATTATTTTTTTTAGCATAATTTAATAATACATCCCATATTTGTACTTGTGTTACTGTATCAAGCATGGTACTGATTTCATCTGCAATGATAAATCTTGTTTTAGGATGTAAAGATCTCAATATTGAAAATCTTTGCAATTCTCCCCCAGATAACTCATTAGGCCATCTTTTTAACCAACCATCAGAAATACCAAATGTATCTCTTAATTCTTTTGATGGAACCCATGATTCCTCCAAAATATTTTCCATTTTCCATTTTGGATTCATAGTTTTTTCAGGATGTTGAAATATAAGTTGTACAGGATTATAATCCTTAGAATCTATAGGATTATTATCAATTGTTACAGTTCCTTCGTATCTTGGAATATAACCAGAAAGTATTTTACATAAAGTACTTTTACCACTACCACTATCACCAATTAAACCTATTACTTTATCATCAGGAACACTTATAGAGATATTATTTAATATAGGTGAATCTTTTTTATAAGCAAATGAAATATTATTTCCTTCAAGTTTCATCGTATTCCTCCCACAGGTGACATCTAACTTTATTATTTCCAATATCACATAATAATGGCTTAGTATCTTTACATATTTCTTTTCTTATTGGACAATTTTTATAATAAATACAACCTTCTTCATCATTTAATGGTTGGGCGCCCTCAGTTAATTTAAATCCATTATCCGGCAAAGCTCCTATTAATGCTTTTGAATATGGGTGCATTAACTTATTAACATCTTTAAAGTTTTCTACTTGATTAATTTCAATTACATAACCTGAATAGAATATTGCAATTCTATTAGCAGTTCTAATAGCTACTTCTATATCATGAGTAATTAAAATAATGCCTTTACCATCTTCAGCTAACCTTTTAATATCATTGATTGTTTCTTCTACGCTTTTAGCATCTAATCCAGGTGTTGGTTCATCAGCAACTAATAAATCTGGATCAGACAATAATGCGGTTGAAAGTAAAACTTTTCTCGCCATACCTCCAGATAGTTCAAATGGATACATTACATCTACAGATTCATCTAGATCATATTTAGCAAATACTTCTCTTTGATGGGATTTTTTACGTTTATAATCTTCTTCACCATTCGTTTTTCCAATAGCTTGCTGCGATACTTTCATTAAAGGATCCAGGTAATTGACTGATTGTGGAACTAAACAGATATTTTTACCTCTAATGGCCTTTTTATCTTCTTCTGTTAAAACTTTACCTTTAAAACTAATATCTCCCGTGCATGTTGCATTATTTGGAAGAATTCCCAATATAGCATGAGCAAGTAGACTTTTGCCTGACCCGCTAGACCCTAGAATAGCTACAACTTCTCCCTCTTCAACATCCAATGATAAATCAGAGATTACTTTTAGTTCCCTTTGTTGTAGTCCTTGAACATATTGAGTAAAACCTATTGATAAATTTGAAACACTTAATAATTCCATAAAAACACCTAATTTTGAGCCTCAGATGGATCTAATAACTTATGTACATACTCACCAATCAAATCAAATAACAATACAATGATTAATAAAGAAACACCAGGGAAAAATGCTAACCACCAGCAACCATTTGACAAATATTGCATGGATTCAGCTAAAATAATACCAATAGCCGGTTCATGTGGAGATAAACCAAATCCTAAGAAAGTAATACCTGCTTCATGCATAATTGCATGAGGAAACATTAATATAACACCCACCACAATTTGTGAAAGTAATAATGGGAACATATGCTTTGTTGCAATCCATAGTTTGGATTTACCTTGTTGTTCAGCTACTTTAATAAACTCCATTGTTTGTATTTGCTTTACTTCAGCCCTTAAAATACGAGCTAATGGTGTCCAATGAGTTAAACCAACACCCATAATTACCCCATAAAATCCTCCACCAAAAGAGATTGACAATAAAATAATAAGCAATATATGTGGAATAGCTGAGAACAAATCTATTATTCCTGCAACAAATTCATCTAATATTCTATTAACTCCTGAAAACAATCCTAAGACAATTGCAACTGCTGTACTTATGACAGATGCAAAAGCCCCTACTCCCATACTCAATCCAAGTCCTGCAACAGTTCTTACAAACATGTCCCGACCCATCCAATCAGTACCGAAAATATGCTCAAAAGAAGGCAATTGATTAAACTGTGAAAAATTAGTGGTTAATGAAGATACATCAATAATCATACTACTTATTAGGATAACTAATAAAAATAGTGTAGATATTCCAATTATAACCAATGTTTTAGTTCGGAGATTAGCATTATATATAAACCAAGGCTTTTTATCATCACTTTTCTTTTTAAACATCATACCTCATTCTCCTTAATACGTGGATCAATAAAGTAGTATAAGATATCTGCAATTAAATTTCCAACAAACACAAATACTGCACTTATTACAACTATCCCCAATAATAATGGCACATCACTTTGAAGACCTGCAGCAACAGCAGTTTGACCAATTCCAGGATATAAAAATACTTGTTCTACAAGTATTGTTCCTCCAAACAATTCACTGAAATTTAAGAATTGTAATGTTAAGGCAGGTAATAAAATATTACGTATGCCATGTCTTTCGATTAAATCCCAACCATCTTCACCTCTAGATTTGGCAAATAACACATAATCTGAAGACAATACATTTAATAGTTCATTACGTGTATACAATGCAATTGGTGCAACACCAACCATACTTAATGTAAGCGTTGGCAGCACAAGTCTTGCAAGCCATTGCCATATCGTTACATCCGTGCTCGACACTCCAATGGGAACACCTAATCCAACTGGAAACCATCCCAGTTCTACTGAAAAAATTACTAAAATAAGTAATGCTATCCAAAAGGTTGGTGCTGACTGCAAGATATAACAATAAACCCTTATGATTTTATCAATCCATGATCCCCTATTTTTACCTGATACAACACCTAAAACAAATCCTAATAACCCGCTGATAACCCAGGATAATAACATTAATACTAAAGATGCTGTGAATTTCTCAAATATAACATCACTTACAGGTTTTCTAAAAATTAATGAATTTCCAAGGTTTCCTTGAATAAAATTAGTAAACCAATTAAATATTTTAGTGGTAATAGGTTGACCTACACCCCAATACTGTTCTAATAATGCTCTTTGAGCTTCAGTCACAGGAGTTTCTCTTAAATATGCATTAACAGGGTCAATAGGCGAAAGATCCAATAATAAAAAACTAAAAATCGAAACTGCTACCATCAAAACAATGAAATGAATTAACTTATTCCTAAAAAAAAGCATCATACGTGAATCCATATTATCAATACTCAAAAACTAATACATGTTAAAAACTATTTTAAAAAAAAAATAAAAAAAAGAAAGAAATGATTATTTAGTTGAATTGGTACGTGTCCATTCACAAATGTTTTGCATATAGTCGTGACCTACGCTTGGAGGAGCACCCATATCAATATCATTCTTTACAAAATAACAGTAATCAAAATCAGCAATCCATAACCAAGGAGCATCTGCATTAGGTCCAAATCCAGAACCAGAACCAGTATTGGCAGCATCAGCCCAAAGACTATTAGAAGCATTGACATCATTTTCTCGTAAAGCAGATTCTAATATGGCATCTACTTCTGAATTACCATATCCATTTGGATTCATATAATTATCTTCACTATAATTTTCTTTACTATGATATTGTTGGTAAATATTCCTGTAAGGATTATCTGAAGATTGTTGGAATACAGCAGAATCTTTATACATTCTAGAATATATTGTATCCCAGTCTGTTCCTTCCAACTCAATATTAATTCCTAAATCTTTAGCTTGTTCAGACACGACTGTTGCAAGAGCTTGTCTTGCTTGATCATCAGAACTATACAATACCGTGAAGGTTGCATTAGTACCATTTTTCTCTCTAATTCCATCACCATCAGTATCAATCCATCCATCATCTTCCAATATTCTTTTAGCTTCTTTTTTATCATTATCTTTTATAATAGCATTTGGATTAGAATATTTATGACTATCAACACCAGTATAATCAACTACTGCATGACCTTTATAAACAGAATTAACGATTTCTTCACGATTAATTCCAACATTTAAAGCTTTTCTTATTGCAATATCTCCAGTTACATTGTTACCTACATCATTTCCACCAGTGGTTTTTACACCAGTATCATTTTGATATGGGAAAGTTAAACCTTGTGCACGAGGACTATAAAATTCTACCAAATTATAACCTTCAATAGTTTCATTTAAACCTGAAATCGGTACTTGAACAACACTAGCCTGATTAGATTTAGCAATTTGCATTGCAGCACTATCTTCCTCAGGGAACAACATAGTTATTTGTGTGAAATATGGCTTATCCCCATAATAATTATCATTTGCTTCAAAAATAGCTTGTTGACCTTTATCCCATTGTTTTAATACATAAGGACCAGTACCAATAGGATTTTCACCATAAGTCTCATTATTATAATCTTTTTCAGGTACAATCCCAATATATCTTAAATCATATGTGAAAGTAGACTGAGGTGAATTTAAAGTAAATTCGACAGTATTATCATCTATGGCTTTAGCTTCCTTTAAGTTGGACATGTCTAATTCAGAACTACTTGTTCTTGCTTCATTGAATGTGAATGCAACATCTTTTGCTGTTAAAGTTTCGTTATTGGAAAATTTAACGTCATCTCTTATTCCAACAGTCCATTTAAGACCATCTGAACTTATATTATATCCTGTTGCTAAATCATTGACAAAATTGCCCTTCTTATCAGATTTTAGAAGTGTACTTTGAACTAAAGGGTTAAAGTTCATGTGTCCACAACCCCAACCGGTCAACGGGTTGAAACCTGTTGCAGGTTCACCAGTTAGACCAGGAACTGTTACAACAATATGGGTTGGATCATCATCATTAGACGTTCCCAACATTGAAGCAACTGCAACAATCACAATAACAATGACAATTATAGCAACAATAAAATATTTCATTTTATTATCCATTTTCTTAAAACTCCATAATTCATTTAATCTATTATCAATCAAAGTAATACACCTATCATATAATTTAATAATAAATGTAATACTTTTTAAATTAATAATATGATTAGATATTTAATTCCATATTATTTAACTATTTCTAAAATAATTACTACAAAACTATGTGATTTCACTTTAAACAAAATTTTCATTAAAAAATTTTTAGCTTTAACATTATAGTTTACAGATAATAAATCGATTATAGTGAAATAACTTGAGTGCATAAATTAATCAAAAGAATACAGGAAAAAATAAATGAAACATTCTTTTAAACAAAAATCATGAATAATCATCTAATTTTACCCAAGTACTGTTAAAAAATCCAAATTTTAAAAACAAATTATAATTTAATTACATATTGAAAATCAGCAACTCCAGGATTGATTTCTAATCCATAAATATTTTTATCCATATGGACAGTTTCAAGCTCGTTATTTTCATCAAACGTGACAATGAACCCCATTTTTACCCAAAAATCTAAAGCACCATCTAATGTTTTGTGAGTGTGTAAATAAATTTCAGTATAATTTGATTCTTTTGCAAAATTCTCAGCAATACCAAACATTCTAGAAGCTAAACCACAACGTCGACATCTTTTATCAACAAACAATCTCCAAATACTTGAAGTATTTTCATTAGAATATGAATGTTTAAATTCAGGAAAATCTTTATCAAAAGCCCTTATCCCAATTGTTGATATAATTTCTTCATTTTCATTATAAGCAACAAAAAAATTATTTCTTTTTGGAGCAATATAATAATCCTCCAAATTTACAATATCCTTATGCCACTTTGGAACGTAACCATATCCAAATTCTTTTTTAATCATGTTAAATAAGAATTTTTGAACCTTTCTAATTTCATGCGAATCATTACTTAACTTTTTAATAGTAACATTCATTTTAAATACCAGCCATCAAAGTATTATTAAATCAATTGTTTTTATGTATTAAGTAATACTTTTTAATAATTTCTGAATAACATTAATTAATAAAATACTAAATCATATATAAAATTTATGCTTTGAAAAATAAATGGCAATTGAATAGAAAAAGTCATTAGATGTATAAAATGTTTCAATCTTATTTATTCATCACATAAAGGATTAAATTAATTGAATTATTGATTTAACCATTGATATATCTAAAAATGAAATTTTAACTGTGTTATGTCAAATTAATTCAAAATCCAACGTAAATACAATATAAATTAAAAGCATTAACACAAGAAGATACACAAGAAATCAGAGGAAAGAATATTGTTATAGTACCTCAGCAAGCAAACTTCTTAGATTCTCTAATGAAATGTTTTAAGCAAGCAATAAAACACCACCAGAATTAAAAAGTAAAAAAGAGAAAAAAGCTATAATTCCATTATTTGAAGGAATAACTAGAAAAGTACTTATTTCAACTGCACCACATTTGATGGTAGAATATGCCTTAAGGATATCAATAATCTTTAATATTTTCATTAATGTTAATAATCAATTCAAGGGTGTCCGCCAAAAATCTAAAATTAATTTTTGAAACTGATTAAAACTACTTCAATTCAAAAACAAAGAAAAATTTGCATCAAAAAAATTACTTTTGGCGAACACCCTCAAATAAAAAATGTAATGATTTCACATTTCATTTATTATTCCTAATGATATAAATTAATTAAAAAATTGTAATAAATAATACTTTTTTAAGAAATAAATCAAATTAGTAATATTTTTCTTAGATAATTTTAAATACTTCTAAAATAATAAACTTAATTCAATTGTTATTTAATTAAATTATTTTTTAATTTAATAAATTTATAGCAATTGAAAATTTAAAATTTGGAGAAAAAAATGGAACGCAAATACATTATTGGAATAATCATTGTAATAGTTATTGCTATTATTGCTGGAGCGGTCCTCATGGGAGGAACCTCCACTGAAAGAGCAGATGATGAACTAGTAGTTGCCGCTTACAGTCATGGAGGTGAACCTGAGGCCGGTTTTGACCCAATGCTTGGGTGGAATTACCTTGCAGAACCTTTAATTCAATCTACATTATTAAAGATGACACCAAACATGACATATAAAAACGATTTAGCAACAAGTTGGGAAGCAAATGATGATTTTACTGAATACACAGTTAAAATCAGAAATGATGTTAAATTTACTGATGGTACTCCATTAACAGCTGAAGACGTAGCATTCAGTTACAATGAAGCTTCAACAAATGGAGCAAGTAACTTAGACTTCAGTAGTTTAAAAAATGTCACAGCTAAAGATAATACCACAGTTGTATTTAAATTAAACAAACCAGATTCCACATTTGTTGATAAATTTGCATATCTAGGTATTGTACCGTCTGATTCTTATAATAACGAAACATATGGATCTAATCCAATCGGTTCCGGACCATATAAATTCGTACAATGGGACAAAGGTCAACAACTTATCTTAGAAAAAAATACTGACTACTATGGAAAACAACCAGAATTTAATAAATTAACAATTCTCTTTGAAATGAATGATGCTGCATTCAATGCTGCTAAAAATCATGAGGTAGATGTGGCTGCTGTACCATTAGCTTATGCTAATGAAACAATTGATGGCTACAACATGAAATTACTCGATACTATTGATGTAAGAGGATTATCCTTACCGGTTGTACCTAATACTGGTAAAACAACTGAAGATGGAAATCATATGGGTAACAATGTTACTTCAGATAAAGCAATAAGAAAAGCATTGAACTATGGTATTAATAGAACTGCAATAGCTGAAGGTGCATTAAATGGATTTGGATATCCTAACTATGACGGTATTGCACACCAATTACCATGGGCTAACGATGAAGTAAATGCTATTGAAGATGGAGATGTTGATAAAGCTAAACAAATCTTAAAAGAAGGAGGATGGAAAGACACTGATGGTGATGGAATCGTTGAGAAAAACGGTACAAAAGCATCTATCAATGTATACTACGCATCTGATGCTTCTGAAAGACAAGCTATTGCCGTAACTATCGCTGAACAAGCAAAAGAATTTGGTATTGAAGTGAATGCAACTGGTTCCAACTGGGACGAAATGGATGCAATTAAAAATACCGACCCTGTCGTATGGGGATTCGGTTCTACTGACCCATCAACCTTGATGAGCGAATATTATGGAGAATATGCAGGTCAGAGTTACAATAATCCAGCTTTAGTAAATAACAGTGCTGTGGATAAACATATTGATACAGCCAGATCAATGGATCGTGAATCCTCATACAGTGAATGGTCTGGAGTTTCCTGGGATGGAAGTGAAGGTATTTCACCATTAGGTGATGCGGCATGGTTATGGGCTGGCGAAATAAAATACGGATACTTTGTTGATGACAGTCTAGATATTTCTGAAGATACTGCATTATTACAACCTCACGGAGGGGATATCTTCTCCAACATTTACGACTGGCACAGAGTTTCTTCTATTGAAAAATAAAAATATTTAAATTATGAGTTGAATTATTACAATTTAACTCATCTCTTTTTTTTATTAGGGGTTTTTTTATGGTAAACTATGAAAAATTAGCAAAATTTTTAGGTAAAAAAATTGTTAGATTAGTGATTTTGCTCATTTTTGTTATATTATTAAGTTTCTTCCTTATAGACATGTCTCCTATCAACCCTGTAAAAACATATATTAGTAATATAATAATTTCACAAAATCAAATAGCTCAATTAGAAGCTTACTGGGGAGTTAATGAACCAATCACAACTAAAATGGCAAATTGGTTAGGGAATATTATTCAAGGAGATTTTGGAACTTCCCTTATTTTTAGAGTACCTGTAATTGATGTTATCAAAGAAAGATTCTTAGCATCATTAGCTTTAATGCTGTCCTCATGGATTCTGTCTGGAATAATAGGATTTACATTAGGAGTTCTCGCAGGATTTAAAAAAGATACAATTGTTGATAAAGCTATTAAAGTATACTGTTACATATTACAATCTGCACCAACATTTTGGATTGCATTACTTATTTTAATGATATTTAGTGTATATTTAGGTTGGTTCCCAACTGGTTTAGGTGTTCCAATTGCAACATTAAGTGAAAATGTATCATTTTGGGATTGGTTAAACCGTTTGATCCTTCCAATGATTACATTAAGTATTGTGGGAATAGCTTCAATCGCATTGTATACACGGGATAAATTAATTGAAGAGATGAATAGTGATTATTTTTTATTTGCTAAAGCAAGAGGAGAGAGTGGTTGGAATCTAATTAAAAGACATGGAATTAGAAATATTCTACTTCCAGCAGTTACATTGCAATTTTTAGGATTTTCAGAATTATTCGGTGGAGCAGTTCTTGTCGAACAAATATTTACCTATCCCGGAATTGGACAGGCTGCAGTATCAGCAGGTCTTAAAAGTGATGTGCCTTTACTTTTAGGAATTGTAATATTTAGTGCAATATTTGTTTACTGCGGCAATTTAATTGCAGATTTAATTTATAACTTTGTAGATCCAAGAATTAAGGAGAGTGAAGAAGATGGTTAATACTGAAAAAGGAAGTCTTTATAATTCTATTGGTAAAATGAATTTAAGAACAAAAACATTAATAACCATTGGAATAACTGTATTTATATTGATTGCAGTTGTTATTTCAAGCTTACTTATTAATTCAGCAGACATCACAACTAATTTCCAGGCAATGAATCAAGCCCCCTCATTTGAACATTTATTTGGTACTGATTGGATGGGAAGAGACATGTTCACACGTACCCTAAAAGGATTAGGGTTGAGTGTTCAAATTGGAGCTGGAGCATCTGTATTAAGTAGTTTAATAGCTATTGGAATGGCATTTATTTCAAGCACCAATAAATTCTTAGATGGATTTATTGCATGGTTAATTGATTTATTTTTATCAATTCCCCATATTTTATTAATTATTTTAATTTCAATTGCATTAGGCGGAGGAGCATTTGGAGTAACAATGGGTGTGGCTATTACACATTGGACTTCACTTGCAAGAGTTTTAAGAGCAGAAATCAAACAAATACAAACATCGGAGTTTGTTAAATTATCTGAAAGATTTGGAAAATCCAAATTATGGATTGCAAAAAAACACATTTTGCCGTTAGTAATCACACAGATAATTGTTGGTACCATTCTAATTTTCCCTCATGCAATTATGCACGAAGCCAGTGTAACATTTTTAGGATTCGGTTTATCACCTCATGAACCTGCAATCGGTATCATTTTATCAGAATCTATGAAATATCTTGCAACAGGTAACTGGTGGTTAGCATTATTCCCTGGTTTGGCATTATTAATTATTGTATTGCTATTTGATATTGCAGGCGAAAATATTAAGAAAATACTTGACCCAACAAGCGCTAATGAATAGGTGAGAAGATGGATAAAATATTAGATGTGGAAAATGTATCAATTTCATTTATCCAATACACACAAGGATTAAATCAAAGAAATTTACATGTAATTACCGATTTAACCCTAGACATGACTGAAGGTGAAATTTTAGCAGTACTTGGTTCAAGTGGTTCTGGAAAAAGTCTACTTGCACATGCAATATTCGGAATCCTACCGGAAAATGCTAATTTAAAAGGAAAAATAAAATATAAAGGAAAAGAATTATCACAAAAAGATAAAGAAGAAATTCGTGGAAAAGAAATAGGATTAATCCCTCAATCAGTTAATTTCCTAAATCCACTGATGAAAATATCTGACCAAGCAATTGGACATACTGAAAGTGATGAAGAAAAAAAAGAGAAAAAACAAAAGCAAAGAGAACTCTTTAAACGTTACAATTTAGGTCCTGAAGTGGATGACATGTACCCCTTCCAATTATCCGGAGGAATGGCAAGAAGAGTGCTTGTATCAACTGCATTATTATCAAGTCCGAAACTTGTAGTGGCTGACGAGCCAACACCAGGGCTTGATGAAAAAACAGTCAAAGAAACATTAAATCACTTCAAAAATATGAAAGAAGATGGAGTTGGAGTGCTTTTAATTACACATGACATTCATGCCGCATTAGAAATAGCTGATAGAATTGGAATATTCTATGCAGGTTATGTAATAGAAATAGCTGAGAATAAAGATTTCTCCGGAGATGGTGAAAACCTACTCCATCCTTACACAAAAGCATTATACAAAGCATTGCCTGCAAATGGATTCCATCTAACACATGGGCACCAACCTTTACACGGAGAAATCCCTAAAGGCTGCCCATACTATGAAAGATGTGAAATGAGATTTGAAAAATGTAAGAGTGAATGCCCACAACTAATTGATCTTGGAAATAAAAAAGTTAGATGTTTTAAATACCAAGAAGGTGCATAAAATGGAACTTAAAGGAACAAACATTTCATTTAAATATCCACTAGCAAAAGAATTCTTACTAAAGGATATTGACATATATCTGGACAACAATAAAATCATAGGTTTAGTTGGAGATAGTGGTATTGGAAAATCAACACTATGCGAAATACTATCTGGATACCTAACAAATTTTGAAGGAAATGTGGAACTTGATGGGGAAAAATTACCTCAAAAAGAGTTCTGCCCAGTGCAATTAATTTACCAGCACCCAGAAAAAGTAATGAATCCGAAATGGAAAATGAAAGATGTCCTTGAAGAATCCTGGAATGTTGACGAAAATCTTTTAGACGAATTCGGAATTCAAAAATCTTGGTTTACCCGATTTCCTCAAGAACTTTCAGGAGGAGAACTTCAAAGATTTTCCGTATTAAGAGCCCTCAATCCAAAAACAAAGTTCTTAATTGCAGATGAAATGACAACGATGCTTGATGCAATAACACAAGTGCAAATTCTAGATGCTGTGTTGAAAATAGTTCGCCAAAGAAAAATGGGATTTTTGCTTGTAAGTCATGATATGGATCTTGTTAATACAATCTGTGATGACATAATCTATTTTGAAGATATTAATGGTATTTAATCATTAATATCCATTACTTTTTGTCTATGCTTGCGCATAATCCTGAAACCCATCAATTAAACTTTAAAAACTAGAAATCATTAATGAAACAATAATTGGAATTGACATCTAAGCAATGCTTTTTTTATGATTACCAATCATTACCTCAATATTATTTACAGAATCATTATTAATCAGGATAATAATTAAAAGTTATTCAAATATAAGATTAATTATTTGAAAAATTTTAAAAAATAAAAGAAAAAAATAAAAAAAAGAATTATTCTTTTTTAGCAACATAAATTTCTTGTTTAGTGCTTGCATTTGCATCGAAAACAATATCTTCCGCATTTTCTTTAATGTCCTGAAATGTTTCTTCAGCATCTTTTTTAGTAGAAATTACACCAGCCATTCCTTTTGTGGCTAAATCTTTAGCAGCTTGTGATTTAATGATTTGTGCACCAATTATTGCTGTTGCAATTCCACCTGCAAATAATAATGCATGTTTATGTTCTTTTGCAAATGCAGGTAAATGTTTTTTGAATACCATTAAAATTCCTCTTGAGTTATTCTTTAGATTCAACAACTATCTCTTCAGCTTCAGCTTTCATATCAGATACAATTTTTTCTGCATCTTGTTTAATTGAAATGACTTCAGCCAAAGCATTAGTAGCAGTATCTTTTACAATATCGGATTCCAATACTTTTTTACCGATTACTGCTGCAGCCACTCCACCAGTAAATATTACTGCCGCTTGGTGACCAATTGCTAAACCCACTAAACGTTTCAATACCATATCAATCCCTCACGAAATTAAAATTTATTCTTCAGCTATTTCTTCAGCTTCTTTTTTCATATCTTCAATCGCTTTTTCAGCATCTTGTTTAGCAGAAATGACTCCTGCCATAGCGTTAGTTGCAGTCTCTTTTACAACACCAGACTCTAACACTTTTTTACCAACAATTGCAGTAGCAACACCACCTGCAAAAATTAATGCAGCCTTGTGTTCAATTGCATGATCTAAAATTTTTTTAAAAACCATATTGATCCCTCTAATTAATTAAATTTATTCTTCAGCTATTTCTTCAGCTTCTTTTTTCATATCTTCAACAGCTTTTTCAGCATCTTGTTTAGCAGACATTACTCCTGCAACAGCTTGAGTAGTAGCATCCTTTACGGTTTTTGATTCAATGATTTTTTTACCGATAATCGCAGTTGCAATTCCACCTACAAATAATAATGCAGATTTGTGTTCAACGATTTTATTCATGTATTTTGGGTGTATCATTTTTAATTACTCCTAAATTTTTAAATTCAAATCAATTAATATTCCTTGTTATAACATTATGAAAAAAGTAGTATATAAAGTAATCGGTTTAAAAGGTTTTTTAGGTTAATCTAATAATTTATATTTAGTTATAACTAATTTAGGAAACTCTAAACCCTTTTTAAATTTAGTCATTCCGAAAAATGAATAAAAAGAAATTAGAATAAAGGATCTTTTACCATCCCAATTCTAAATGAATTTAATATAACAAGCAAGGTCAGTCCTAAATCTCCAAAACCAACAGACATCATTAATGTGATAACGCCTAAAATTGCAAGTACAACACATAACAATTTAACTGCAATTGCTACACTAATATTTTGTTTAATAATTCCCATTGTTTTATGAGATAATGAGAATAAATACGGGAGTTTTGAAATATCATCTTGCATTAATGCAACATCTGCTGTTTCAATAGCTACATCAGAACCTGCAACACCCATAGCAATACCTATATTTGCACGTGCTAAAGCTGGTGCATCGTTAATACCATCACCAATCATAGCCACATTACCAAATTTATTCCTGATGGTATCAAGGAGGTTCAATTTATCTTCAGGAAGCAAATCAGAATATACATAATTAATTCCAATTTCATCTGCTACTTTACGAGCTGCCAGTTTATTATCTCCTGTAAGCATGACAGTCTGAATACCTTGACTGTTTAAATCAGCAACTACTTCAGAAGCATTAGATCTGAGTTTGTCCGCTACAGTAATAATGCCCAATACTTTTTCTGAATTTCCAACAAAGACAATTGTTTTTCCTTCAGAAGTGCGTTTATTAATATCGTCTCTTGAGATATCAAATGAACTTCCTTCAATTAATGATTCATTAGCAGCATAATATTCAACACCATTAATGATACCAACGATTCCTTTACCTGGAACATTTTTAAACTCGTCAATATCATCAAATTCAATATCATTCATTGTTGCATAGTCCACAATAGATTGTGCAATAGGGTGAGACGATTTATGCTCTAAAGAAGCTGCAATATTAACAATATCGTTTTCTGAGAATGCCTCATCGACAACTTCAACTTCACTTAAAACTAATTTGCCCTCTGTTAAAGTACCAGTTTTATCAAAGATTACGGCTTTAATATCCCTCATTTCCTCAACATAACTACTTCCTTTAATTAATACTCCATTTTTTGTAGCTGAAGTAATGGCAGATACCATGCCAACTGGTGTTGAGATTAAAAATGCACAAGGACAGGAAATTACTAATAATGAAAGTGCTTTATAAACCCAATCAATTAATGGCTGACCAAATAATAAATTAGGAACAAGTGCAACACAAATTGCAGCAACCATCATGACCGGAGTGTAATATTTAGCTACTTTCTCAACAAGAGATTCAGTTTCAGACACATTTAGTTGGGACCTTTTAACTAATGTTACTATTTTAGAAATTACAGAATCTTTTGCTTTTTTAGTAACAACCATCTCTAAGTATCCATCTTCATTAACAGTCCCGGAAAATACTTCATCCCCAATCTCTTTTAAAACAGGAACACTCTCTCCAGTAATGGAAGCTTGATTAATTGAAGATGAACCATATACAACAGAACCATCTAAAGGAACTTTATCTCCAGGTTTGACAATGACAATTTCACCAATATTAACATCATCAACATTTCTTAACTCTTCAGAATCTCCTACTTTAACTCTAGCGGTTTCAGGAGCAATCTCGACTAAAGATTTAATGGAACGTTTTGCACGGTGTTCTGCATAATCTTCTAAGAATTCAGCAATAAAGTAAAGGAATGTTACGGCAGCACCTTCTTCAGGATGCCCTATGATGAATGAAGCAACACAAGCAATACACATTAACATTGCCGGGCCAATAGTGTGCCTTTTAACTAATGAGTTATATGCAAGAATTGCAATTTCATAACCTGCAATTAAAGCACCTAACATGAATATTAAAGTAACGATAGTTGGGTTAAATGATAAGAATTCTAAAATATGGCCTGCAGCAAAACATATTCCACTTCCAACGATGATTTGAATTGGTCTATTAGCTATTAAAGGTTTACCCTCTGCCAATAATTCTTCATTTTCCTCACCAGGGTCATGATCATCATCTGCACAATCAGGACATCCGCAAATACTTATTTCAACATCATCATCATGGTCATGACAATCACAATCAGAATCACTACAAACATCCCCATCAACATGCTCATGATGATGCTCGTGACCATGACCCTCTGCACAATCAGAATCACTACAAACATCCTCTTTAACATGAGAATGCTCATGCTCGTGGTCATGATGTTGGTGATCATGGTCGTGACCATGATCATCTGCACAATCAGGACATCCACAAATACTTATTTCAACATCCTCATCATAATCTATTTCTTCTCTGTGATCATATACATTTAAATCAGTTTTTTCCTGATAATCTTTTAATAATCGTTTATTATAATGATTAGAATCTGTACAATGTACTTCGTCGCAATTTGAATCGTAACAGATATAATTATAATGTTCTGGATTGTGACAGTCTTCATCTTGACAATCTGCATCGTAACATCTATTATCTGTCATAATATCACCAATTAAAAATTATTCTAATATATGTTCCAAACCTACTTTGTAAATCATTTCAATGTGAAGGTCTGTAAGAGAATATCTTGCCAGTTTTCCTTCTTTTTGATATTTAACAATGTTATTAGCACGTAAGATTCTTAATTGATTTGAAACAGTTGTTTGGTTTAAATCAAGTGCCTCACAAATGTCACATACACATAAATCTTCAATGCTAAGCAGGGAAATAATTTTTAATCTTGTTGGATTTCCAAATATTTTAAAAAACTCTGAAAGATCAGTGAATTCATTTTCATTAGGTATACGTTCTTTAATACGTTCAACAACATCTTCATGAGAGTTGAAAACTTCACACATATCATAATTTTTCTTTTCAAGATTATTATTTTCCATGGTCATCACACATATCATATATTTACATATTATGATATGTTTATATATTTAAATGTTTTCATATCATGATATTATGATATGTTATTAGAAAATGATTTTTACTAAAAAAACAATTAGAACAATAGCTAAAAAGTAATAAAGTAATTAAACTAAATTAATTACTTTTTAACAGTACCAATTAAAGTACCATTAATAACCCAGTCAAAATCTATTCTTTCAAGCCAGCCAGCTTTAGTGAACATGTCCATGAAACAAAATCCCATTAACTGACCGTCCTCTTTTAAGATACTATTAACTAAACTCATTAACTCATCAGTATCAACATCATATTTAGGCATTGAAAGCCCACCCAACAATACTACAACATCAGAATCATGAGGATCAGATACTTCATCTTTTAAAACCATAGCATATGATTTTGACTCAAATTCATGACATTCCTCAATATCCAATAATGGAATGAAATGATTTTCCTTATCTCTTACTGCATAAGCCATAAACTCGGCAAATGGAGTACAAACACCTGGAGATCCAATATAAGTAATCTTCTGAGCATCTCCAACTTCTTTTTTAAAAGTTGCTAATTGTCCATTTAATCCTTTCCATTCATATGCGTCTTCCATCAAATCAACTCCTTAAACATGATTTATATTTAATCTCATTATTAAAAATTCTATTTAAATTGCTAATATAATTATTATTCAATATCTTTAAGTGCTTCAACCATATGCAAATCACCAATTTTATCTGAAAACAATAAATTAACACCAACAGATATTGAAAACGTTATAAAAGCAGCGAGTAAAATATTTCCCCAAGTTAAAGAAGGAATATAATACAAAGAATCCCCTGCAGCATTCATCATCAAGGTCATGAAGTAAAATCCCAATGGAATTCCTAAAATAAATCCAATGGCTGTGAAAAACAAGTTCTGAGTGAGGAGTAATTTCCTTAGCACATTTGTTTTAAACCCTAAAACTTTTAAAGTTGCGATTTCCCTCTCCATTTCAGTAAATGATAAAATACCTAAATTATATAACACTAAAAAGGCCATTATAACTGCTACAACAGTTACAACATAAACCATCATCATTACAGATGAAGTCATCTGATTCCAACTTTTTTCCATTTTATCAATACTTGTCTCAGATTTAATTGAATCAAAGTGTTCTCCAAACTCGTCAGGTGTTAATATGGAAGTTGGAGTGAAATTTAAACCCTGATCTTCTAAAGTGTCTGGAGACATTATTAAACCTTGTGATACTGGTTCTGCATGAATTTGACCTATTTTAGAGCTTACCCACTTATCATTTCCAACAATATGCCATTTAATTTTATCTCCAATGCTTAAATTAAATCTCTCAGCAAGTTTTTTAGAAATGGAAACATCCCCCTCATCAATATCAATAGGATTTCGATTACTATCAGTATAAGATATTAAATCAGTGTTATTTGTAACTAAAAGCGTTACCGTGTCTTCCATACCATTAGCTTTAAGTTCCATAGATTGTTGCATTATAAAGCTACCACCAGTTTCATTTAAAATATAATACAATTCCATGGGATTTGTATCCTGAGATAAAGAGAGTTTAGCCCCATAATGACTTATATCCTCATATTCCCATGATTTTAATTCATTCATACTATCATTCATGCCGAATGCAGCTATTAAAAGTGCAACACATCCCATTACCCCCACAATTGTCATTAAAGCTCTGAATTTATTTCTTCTCGCATCCCTTATGTTCCAACGAATATTGAAATTTAAATGATTCCACATTTTCATTTTTTCAATAAGCATTTTAGAGGAATTGCCTGGTGCTTTAGGCCTCATAGTATTGGCGGGATTTTCTTTTGAAATTCTTATACATGAAATATAAGTTACAAAAACAGATGATGCAACCATCAATACTGTAATATAAATAAAACTCATATCAAATCCAGGATTCCAAGCAGGCATACTATAACGTGCCATCATTGATGGATAAAACATTTTAGGAATAATCATAGGTCCTGCAACTAATCCCAAAATAGCTCCAGCTAAAACCGGCAAGAACCCATGTGAAATATAGTGTAAAATTATTGATTTGTCTCTAAAACCGACTGCCTTTAGAATTCCAATTTGAGTTCTCTGATTGGAAATAATTCTTGTCATCGTGGTTAAAAGTGTTAGAAAAGTAACTAAAACAAACACTATTGGGAAAACATCCCCAATCATTTTATGCTGCGCCATTTCATCTCCAAATTTCGCAACACTAAGTTGGTCGGCTTGTTTTGTAAATGATAAATAATCAATCGAATCATCTAATTTATCTTTAAAATACCTATCTGAATGGTTATATTTGACAAGTACCGTATTATATTCAATGTCTCCAGGATATGCCCCGCTAGACAAATATGCAAATCCTATTTGTGAAAAATCAGGAGTGAGGGAACTTGAAGAAGTTTCGTAAATGTATTCAGGAGAATATCCCAAACCTTTAATTTCTTTTTTAAATGTTTGATTGTCAAATTCAAATTTGATTTTATCCCCAATATGCAAATCCCTAGCATCAGCAAAACGTTTATCTAACCATACTCCAGATTTATCTGAAGGATTGAAATCTTCACCTTCAGTTGAATAAAATTTAGAAACCGACCCGTCTTTGGTGAAATGCAGCGTTATGTCTGGCTTGCCCTCCATGTCAACTACTGATTGAACTACAGCTTGCCTATCTGATTGCGTTGAAAATTCGTTAATTTTATTAATAGCTGCCTCATCAAAATCGTTATTGTAAATCCACCCATCAGCAAGATTAGTATCCATGTAAAACTGACTTGAGGTTTGCTCTAGCCCATAATATTCAGCATAAATACCACAGTAAGCAAAAATGCCCAAAAATGCCATTAGAAATATTGCAATAAATTGTGTTCTATTGATTTTTATATCCCTTAGCATTTTTTTAAATAACGACATGATATAATATTAGAAAATTAAAATATAAAAAACCTATTTAAATGGATTAAATGCATTATTAAAATCATGACTAAAAAAATTTAAATTAAAATAGGTATTTTACATTAACATCAAGATATACATCAATTTAATATGATATATTAGTGAGATTCAATTATTTTATCTAAAATTAAAATAAGCTCATCAACACTAATTCCAGAGCGTTTACTCATATCTGAAATATCCGCTTTTCTCATCATGACTTTAGCCATAGGAGTTTTAAGCATTTTAAATTTTGTATTTGTTTTTGGAAGTTCATCTTTTAAAAAAGGATATTTTTTTATTAAATCCATCAATTTAGTGTCTGGTGTAATTTCAACCAAATTAAATCACCTTAACATCAGGATTTTTCTCGCCAAATTCTTCTTTGAGTTTAGCACATATTTCTGGTCTTTCAACACCTTTTTCTTCCATCTTTTTAATGGTCTTATATGCATTAAATAGTGTTGATGGCCCGATTTCAGAACTAAAGTATCCAATTCCTTGATTCCAAGCGAAAAGTTCAAACACATCATCTAATGCTCTTGAATCAATTCCATGAATGTAACCTTTAACAAGTTCTCGTGTTGCCTGACGCATTCTTCCAGCACCAACAGCATTAGTTAGTGACAGCAACAATCTTGTTTCATAATCAAGAAAACGATTTTCATCACTCCAAGTCAAATCCCAAAATTGTACCGCTACCTCCCCCAGACCATCATCGATTATTGGCATGTTTGTAAGTGCAACTGGCCTCATTGGAATGTCTTTAGTAGGTTGTTTTAATTTTATTCTGTAGAAATATGCATGGAATTCATGGTCATCTACTTTTTCTGTATGATGTTCAAATCCCAAATCTTCCATTACTTCATATAAAGGAATTGGATCAAAAGTTTGAATAACCTCCAAACCATTATCTTTTTCTATTTTCATTGCAAGTTTTTTTAATGCTGGAAAAAAGTTTCCAGATAATCCTCTAACATCTTTTACTTTAAATTCAGAAATTTTATCTTTCCAATTATCATAAGACATATTTTCACCTTAATATTTAATTATGCCTAAATTTTATATAAAGATTTTGTCACTTTTTAAGTATTAAATGTATAAAAAAAAGATTAATATGAGTTAATTAACTCATTAAAAAGAAAAACTGTTTCATCGACAGACATCTCAGCACGTTGACTGACTTCTGACAAATCTGCTTCCCATAAAGAAATTTTACCCATCGGAGTTACTAAAAATTCAAATTTCCAGTTACTTTTGGCCAAATCTCTTTTAAGTAAGGGATAAGTATTGAGTAAATCCATGTATTTTGATTTTTCAGTTACTTCAATCATGATAATAGTTTAAATTAAACCCATTTAAAAGTTTTGTCACTTGAAAAGTATAATAAGTAGGTTAGCTACTCATTATCTTTAAGTGATTCAACCATGTCTAATCTCTTGAGTTTACCTGAAAACATTAAGTTTACTAAAATTGAAACCACATATGTGATTAAAAAGGTTACAACAAATGTTTTAAGTGTTAAAGTTACAGATATGAAAAATGAATCGCCCATTGTTGAAAACATATACTGTATTCCCAACAATCCCAAAGGAATTCCAATTATAAATCCAATGGTAGTAAACCATAAATTTTGTGTTAAAAGCAATTTCCTTAGTTTACCCGTTTTGAAACCTAAAACTTTTAGAGTAGCTAATTCACGTTTAATTTCAGTGAAAGACAATAAACCCAAATTATACAGTACAATTATTGATAATAATGTTGCAAATACTACCAATAAATAACTCATACTCATAGATGATTCCATCATATCATCCCAACTTTCAGTTAAAGAATCAATTGAAAGAATTGTTTTGATGCCCTTATAATTATGATCCACATCTTCTGAAGTGATTATGCTAGTTACATTATAATCAATACCCAAATCATCTAATTTTTCTTTAGATATTATTAAACCTTGAGAAGTTGGGTCACCATGAATTCTATCAATTTTTGTTTTTACCCATTTATCTGAACCCATTATGTGCCATTTAACAGTATCACCGACACCAACACCCAATAAATCAGCCATTTTTTGTGAAATTGAAACTTCATCATCCCCAATTTCAATAGGATTTCTATTAGTATCGGTTGGAGTGTACAGTTTATTATCGTCAAGGACTTCTAAAACTCCCGATTTTTTAACGTCCCCCGATTTAATCTCAATTGAACCTTCCATTAATTTTTCACCATCAACATCCTCAACAACATCATCAATTTGAGAATCAGTTGCATTTTTTTCAACAACTAATTTTGAAGAGTAATGATTAATGTCATCATAAGACCATGATTTCATTTCATCAAAACTATCCATAGCTCCAAATGAAGCAATAATAATCATTGTACAACCTAAAACACCAACAATACTCATTAATGCTCTGAATTTATTTCTTTTAGCATCACGATAATTCCAACGAGCATTAAACGATAATTTTTTCCAAATTTTAGATTTCTCAAATAGTCCTGAAGAGGAGACCTTTGGAATTTTTGGCTTTATAGCTTGTGAAGGACTTTCTTTTGAAATACTCCTACATGCAATATATGAAACTAAAAATGACAAAATGACCATGGCTACAGTTGCAAAAATAAAACTAACATCAAAACCACTTAACCAATAAGGTAAACTATACAATGATGTAAATTCTTCAAACACCACTGGAGGTATTGTTAAAGGTCCTAAAATAAAACCTAGAATGCTTCCTGCTAAAACCATCCAAAATCCATATGAAATATAATGAATCATTATTGTGCGATTTTTAAATCCTAATGCTTTTAAAACACCTATTTGAGTTCTTTGATTTGAAATTATTCTTGTCATTGTAGTTAATAAGGTTAACATTGCAATAATAATAAATATTAATGGAATAAATCCTGTCATCACTTTGTGTTGATCAGTTTCATCTTGAAACCCTGCAAAACTTGGATTGACAGCCCTGTCCATAAATGTAGTGTAATCATCGCCTAATTTATCATCAAGTTCATGTTCATAATCACTCGCACTTCCATCAAATTTAACAAGTAAAACATTATATGGAACATCAGCCATTGGAAATGCTTTATAAGACATGTAAGCGAAACCCATTTTATCAAAATCTGGAATCATTGAAGTGTCTGAGGTTTGATAAACATGCTCTGGAGAATATCCTAAACCTTTAATTTCCTTTTTGATTTCTAATCCGTTAACTTTAAAAGTAATATTATCCCCAATATCTAAATTTTTAGCTTCAGCAAATCTTATATCTAACCATACACCCTCTTTATCAGATAAATCAAATTTTTCACCTTTAACCGAATAAAATTTAGATATATCATCATCGGCTAAAAAATGCAGCCTAATGTCCGGATCATTTTTAAAATCAACTACCGAACTTAAAACCAATTGTTTTTCTACATCTTTTGTTGATTCAATGTCCTTAACTTTATCAATTAAATCATTACCAACATTGTTTGAATAAATCCAACCATCAGCTAGATTTGTTTCATTATAATAAGTATTTGCAGTTTCTTCCAAACCAAAGGATTCAGCTCCAAAACCTACAAATACAAAAATGCCTAAAAAGGCCATCAAAAATATAGAGATAAATTGAATCTTATGACTCTTAATATCTCTAACCATCTTTTTTGATAACATTTACTCACCACTTTTAAGAGATTCTACCATGTCAAGATTTTTAATTTTACTTGAAAACATTAGGTTTACAATTATTGACAATGCAAATGTTATTATTGCAGATAAAAGGAAATTGGTAATTGAAATTGAAGGAACTATAAAAAAGGAATCACCTGATGATTTCCACATGGCATCCAATATGAAATAACCTACAGGCAAACCAAATATAAATCCAATAGCTGTAAACCACAAGTTTTGTGTTAACAATAATTTTCTCAAAGCTCGTGTTTTGAATCCCAATACTTTCAATGTTGCAATTTCCCTTTCAATTTCTGTAAATGACAACAATCCTAAATTATAAAGTACAACAACTGCTAAAAGGGAAGCAAAGAATATTAAAATATAAATTAATAACCACATAGCACTCATAAGTGAATCATAACTAGAAGTCATGTCTTCCATAGTATTTGCTGCTTTTACACCATCATATTTCTCATCAACTGGCTCAGAAGTTAATATGCTAGTTGCAGTGTAGTTTATATCCAAATCCTTCAATTTTTCAGCAGACATGATCAATCCCTGTGAAATTGGATCGGCATGGATTTTATCGATTTTTATTTTAACCCATTTATCTGAACCCATAATATGCCATTTAATAGTGTCACCAACATCAACATCCAGCAAATTGGCCATTTTTTGTGAAATTGAAACTTCATCATCATCAATTTTTATCTTATCCCAATTAACATCAGTTGGAGTTATTAAATCAGTGCCATTTAAAACTAAAAGCGAACCCGATTTTTTAGCCGAATCAGATTGTATTTCAATAGCTGATTCCATTATTTTATCACCATTAACCTTATCAGCTATTTCATCCACTTCAGAGGCAGTTGTATCTTCATCAATCACTAGTTTTGAGCCATAATGATTAATATGTGAAAATTCCCATTCCTTTAAATCATTTGCCCCATCATACATTCCAAATGCACATACTAAAAGTGCAGAACAACCCATAACTCCAATAATAGTCATTAGTCCACGAGATTTATTTCTTTTGGCATCACGGTAATTCCAACGAGCATTAAATGATAAACGTTTCCAGAAACTAAATTTTTCAACAAACCCGGATGATGAAACCTTAGGCATCTTAGGCCTTATTGTATCGGCTGGTTTTTCAGAGGAGATACTATTAACTGAATAATATGAAACTGCAAGAGACATTATAACCATTAAAGCAGCCACATATACAAAGCTCATACTCCATGCAGGATCCCAATAAGGCATTATATATGTAGAACTCATTGATGGATGAAACAGTGGAGGCAATGTCATTGGCCCTAAAATCAAACCTAAAATTGCACCAATTAAAACCAACCAAAATCCATAGGATATATAATGTAGAATAATTGAAATATTACTGAATCCACTGGCCTTTAGAATACCAATCTGATTTCTTTGATGAGTAATAATCCTTCTCATTGTTGTTAAAAGTATCAACATTGCAATTAGAATAAATACAACAGGGAACAAATCCCCCATCATTTTATGCTGGTCTATTTCATCAGCAAATTGAGCTACACTTGTATGTTCAGACCTATCAACAAAAGAACTATAATATCCATCTAATCTATATTCCAATAACTTCTCGTATGTATCTGAATCTCCATCAAATTTAACTTCCAAAACATTATATGAAATGTTATCTCCAGGAAATGCCTTATAAGATAAATAAGCAAAACCAATTTTGTCAAAATCAGGGATAATTGAAGATGATGAAGCATGGTAAACGTATTCTGGAGAATATCCCAAACCTCTAATTTCTTTTTTGATTTTATGACCTTCAAATGTAAAAGAAATTTTATCTCCAACTTTCAGGTTTTTAGCATCGGCAAAACTCTTATCCAACCATACACCATTTTTATCATTAATATCCAATGGTTTTCCTTCGAGCAAAAAGAATTTTGAAATAGTGTTATTTTCAACAAAGTGCAGAGTAACATCAGGATCATTTTTAAAATCGGCTACCGAATCGACAACATATTGTCTTTCCATTTGATTAGTTGCACCCAGATACTCAACTTGATATAAAAATAAATCATTAATACCCATTGAATAAATCCAACCGTCAGCCAGATTGGTATCTTCATAGTAGTTATCAATATTAACTTCAAGACCTATTGATTCACCACCAACACCTGAAAATACAAATACTCCTAAAAAAGCCATTAAAAAGATAGAAAGAAATTGGGTTTTATGTTTTCTGATGTCTCTTAACATCTTTTTGAAAAGCATATGCTCACCATTCTAAATCAGTTACTTTTTTAGGATTTTCATTAATTGCCATATCTTCAATTTGACCATTTTTAATTCTGATTACTTTATCGGCCGCTTCTGCAAGTATTGCATTGTGTGTTACTATAACGACGGTTGTGTTTTGGTTGTTACTCATATCTTGAAGTAAATTGAGAATCAACACACCTGTTTTTGAATCAAGTGCACCTGTCGGTTCATCACATAAAAGCATAGTAGGTTGTTTTGCAACAGCTCTTGCAATTGATACTCTTTGCTGTTCCCCTCCAGATAATTGTGCTGGGAATTGATTTGAATGATCCTCAAGACCAACTGATGAAAGTACAGCTTCACCATTGATATTTACATCTACAATATCTTTCATTAATTCAACATTTTCCAATGCAGTTAAATTAGGAATCAAGTTATAAAATTGGAAAATAAATCCAACATTATTAGCTCTGTATTCAGTTAGTTGATTATCATTAAATGATTCAACATGATTGCCTTTAACAATGATTTCACCAGAAGTAACTGAATCAAGACCTCCCAATAAATTTAGAAGTGTTGATTTGCCTGCCCCTGAGGGTCCCAGAATTACAACAAACTCCCCTTCATCGATTGTAAAATTAACATTGTCCATAGCTTTTAAAACGTGACCGCCAGATTTATAGATCTTGCTCACATTCTTAAATTCGATAATTGTGCTCATTAATATTACCTTCTAATGTATAATTGTCCATTCAATAATATATCAAATAAAGTATTTAAATTTAGGTATTCCCAAAAAATCAATTTCTTAAAAAGAATTTCTTTAATTTTGCCTCATCGGTTTTATAATTGTCAATAATTTCCCCACCACAGAAATGCAATATATGAGAACAGGCCTCCATAATTAACTCGAAGTCATGAGTTATAATAAATGATGTGATTCCCATTTTTTGAAGATAAACAAGGTTTTGGCTAACTTTCATCATATTTTTTAAATCAAGCCCACATGTTGGTTCATCAAAAATTAATATTTCTTTTTTAGAAGCAATTGCAGATGCAATAGCTACTCTTTGTTTTTCTCCCCCAGATAAAGCCATAGGATGAGAATCTTTTAAATCAATCAAATTCAAGTTGGTTAAAATTTCTTCAGCGAGTTTTTCATTTTCCTCATCCATACTTAATAATACTTCATCTAAAACACTTTCAGTAAATAACTGATGATTTACATCTTGCATTACCATATATGTCTTTTTTAATCTGTCTTTTCTTTTTAACACTTTACCCTCGAAAAATAGCTCTCCTTTACATGATCTTTTAAGACCACATAAACAATTTGCAAAAGTGGATTTTCCAGCGCCATTTTTCCCAATAATTGCTATTATCTCATTTTTTGGAATTTTAGCATTCTCAATATTTAAAGCTTGAGTTTTGCCATAATTAAGTTTAAAATTTCTAAGTTCTAAAAATTCATTTTTTGAAGAATAATAATTCTTTCTTTTGCAAGTTATATTATCTAAGTTTAATTGTCTTAAACCCAATTTTCTATAATCTAAATTTTTAAAATCCAAAGCTGAATACTCATTAGCAATTTTTCCATCTTTTAAAAAAATTACTCGATCAATAACATCTTTTAAAAAGAATAATTTATGTTCTGCAATGATAACTGTTTTACCTTGTGATTTCCATTTCTTTATGATATCTTCCAAATTCCAACTTGATTGTGAATCTAAATTAGATGAAGGTTCATCTAAAACTAAAATTTCTGGAAAAGTGGCTGAAACAGAGGCACAAGCAATTTTCTGTTTTTCACCACCAGATAATTTAAAAATATTTTTATCAAGCAACTGTTTTAAATCAAAATCATTTACAACAGATTTTAATCTATTTTTAATTTCATTTTCTTCAAAACCCAAGTTTTCACATCCGAAAACTAATTCAGAAGTAGTATCCACATTGAAAAACTGTGTTTTGGGATTTTGAAAAACCGAACCAATATGTTCTGAAATTTCATATATTGGCAATTTACTAACTGATTTATCATTTAAATAAACTTCACCTTCCCTTTTTCCATCAAAAAAGTTAGGAATAAGACCATTAAAAAAACGAGTCATTGTTGTTTTTCCACAACCAGACTCACCACAAAGAAGGATAACCTCACCTTTTTTAATATTTGAATTAATGTCAGATAAATTATTCCCATTGCCATTATTCCCATAGGAAAATGAAACTTTATCCATTTTAAGCAAATAATCTACCTCCAATGAAATTATAAATATAAACTCCAAAACCAATAAAAGTAATAGCTAAAAGTAGGAAATCCCATATTTTAAATTTAACTTCATATAAATGAGTTCGCTGTTTAGGATTACTTAGACCTCTTGTTAGAGAAGCCGCAGATAGTTCATCTGATGTTTTAACAGCACTAATCAAAATTGGAATCATATAAAACTCAACTAGTTTTAACGGATTTTTTAGAGATTTAAAGTTTAAACCAAATCCTCTCATTTTCATTGCATTAGTAATTGATTTTATTTCTTCAATAACTGATGGAATATATCTAAACACGACTGAAAGTGGAATAATAATAGATTTGGGCACATTACTTTTTTCCATTGATGTCACAAATTCACTTACTTTTGTTGTATTTATTGTATAATATCCCATCATCATAATGGACAACATTCTAGTGGCAATATAACTAAAAGACACAAACAATATTGTTAAAATACCTGTTGAAGTTGGAAGAATGAAATTTTGAAGACATTTAGCAATTATGTAGATTATAATGTATATTACTGCAGATTTAACATGATTTGAAAACAATAAACAAATACATGGAATTAAAACTAAAATACCACTAATATATAATGAAACATCATTAAAAACCATGAAACTTAACAATACAAGAATAATAATTTTGGTTCTTGGATCAATATTAAAATTCAGTTCTAATCCCATCAATATCGCCTTAAGCTATACCTGCTTTTTCAAAGTGTTTTTTCAATACCAATTTTCCAATATATGCACTTAATAATCCAAAGACGAATGTTAGAACTATTAGTACAATGCAAAACTCTGGTTTTAAGAATGGGAGAACAAAATCCACATATTCACTGCCCATTGAAGCGGCCATAGATTTTATATAATAATCTCTTAAAATGAAAAATGGCAACATATTACCCATTATACCCAATATAAAAAATCCATAACTAACAATAACATGTTTAATAGATGAATAATTACCCATTTTTAAGATACAATCTGCAATTAAAGCACTGGAAGTAAATATGATTAATGGAACCCATGTATGACCACTTAAAAACATCACAATTCCTAAAATTAAACCCATCAAAGTAACCATTCCAAATTTAGAAACCCTAGTTATAAATAACATATATGGGATTCCACAAACCAATGCTATAATAATTGGAAGCGCTACCATTATTCCAGGTATAAAACCTAACATTCCGAAAATAAAAATTACTACAGTCAACATCACTGAAAAAATACCAACAATGATTAAGTCTTTTATATTAAATCTTTCACTCATTAAAATTCCTCCGAAGTTTTTGTTAAATATTGAATAACGAAGAATGTTTAAATTTCCCATTCTCCACTTAATTTTTGTAAATCCACCATCTTTTTAAATAATCCGTCATTAGCTATTAACTCATCAGGTGTTCCTTGTTCAGCGATTTTACCATCATCCAAAACAACGATTTTATCTGCATTTGCAATAGTACGCATTCTATGAGCGATAATCATGACTGTTTTATTTTTAATTAAAGTGGATAAAGCTTTTTGAATTTTTGTTTCGTTTTCTACATCTAAAAAGGATGTAGCTTCATCTAAAAGGATAACATCAGCATCTTTAAGTAAAGCTCTTGCAATAGAAATTCTTTGTCTTTGACCACCAGACAATAACTCGCCATTTTCACCAATGACCGTATTATAACCCTCTGGAAGTTTTTGAACAAATTCATCACATTCTGCAAGTTTAGCTACTTCAATTACCTCTTCATCAGTTGCATCTTTTCGGCCAACACGTATGTTTTCTAAAATAGAATCATTAAATAATACAACATCCTGGAAAACGATTGAAAAGTTTTCTAGAAGTTTTTCGGAATCTAATTTAGATAAATCCTGACCTCCAAGAGATACTGTACCAGAAACTGGATCCCAGAATCTCGCAGATAATTTAGATAGAGTACTTTTACCTCCACCAGAAGGCCCTACAAGTGCAGTTACTTCACCTTGATGAGCTGTGAAACTAATATCAGTTAAAACGTCTTTTAAATTATCATAATTAAAATTAACCTCCTTAAATTCAATATCATAACCATCTAATGAATAGTCAATCAATCCGCCTTCAATAACTTGGCGTTCAATTTCCTTACTTCTATCAATTTTATTATCCATAATCAATATTTCAGCTAAAAATAGCAATCCATTTTCAACTGGATTATATATTGATGCAGAAGCGATTAAAAAGATTAAAAGTGTATAAATTGAAATCTGACCATTCATTATCAAATAGGAACCTACAAAAATTACTGAAATAATTCCTAATTTTAAAACAATATTTCCAGTAATAACTCCTACAGATGACATCAATTCTGATTTAATTCTTGACTTCTCAATATTAGATGTGATTCTAACTAGTTTAGAATAATAATCATCTTCATAATTATATGATTTTAAATCACGAATTGAATCTATACATTCTTGCATAGAATCTCCACATTCAAGTAAATCAGCCATTACAATATTGGAACCTTTTTTAATTATTTTTCTTGAAATAAATAATATTAAAAATGCAACTGGAACCACCCATAAAAGTGCAATGCCTAATCTCCAATCAAAGATCAATAAACCAATTGCAACAAATATTAATGAAACAATAGAACCAATCAATTGTGGAATTGCATGTGAAAAAACATGCTCTAAATCAGTACAATCATTCATAATTGTTGATGTTAAATCTGCTAAGTCTCTTCTTTCAAAAAAGGATAACGGCAGCTTCCTTAAATTTTCACCAAGATTGATTCTTCTATTTTCACTTTCAATATAGGTAGTATTATATACAAAATGATATTGTTTCCATGAAAGTGCAAATATGATTCCTAAAACAATCAAAATTGCTACAATAAACATCCCCAAGTTAGGATCAATTATCTCACCACCAATTAACGGATTAATCCATATGTAAAGTAATGCTGCATATAATCCTACTGGAAACATGAATGAAATGTTCTGAAGTGATGTGTATATTATTCCTTTAATTAAATTATCAGCACCTTTTTTAGTTAGTCCAAATCTTTCAATAAAATATTCGGATAACATTTAAATCACCTCACTTTTAACTTTCCATTGAATAGAGCGATTAAATTCATCCCACATTCTTGAATACAATCCTTCATTTTCAACTAAATCATCATGATTACCTTCTTCTACAATCCTTCCATTATCAATTACAAATATCTTATCTACATTTTTAATAGTAGATAATCTATGTGCAATCATAATAACAGTTTTATCTTTTGTAATTTCTGAAATTGCTTTTTGAATCATGTATTCATTTTCAGGATCAGACAATGCAGTTGCTTCATCTAAAATAATTATTGGAGCATCTTTAAGTATTGCTCTTGCAAGAGCTATTCTTTGTTGTTGACCTCCTGAAAGATAGGTTCCTTCACTTCCGATTATAGTATCAATTCCTTCAGGAAGATCATCTATAATATCATCACATTGTGCAAGGCTTAAAGCTCTTCTAACCTCTTCTCTTGAAGCACCTTTGCGACCAATTGCTACATTTTTGTAAATTGAATCTTTAAATAAAGTGGTATTTTGGAATACAAAGGAAATATTTTCCATTAACTCTTTTATGGAAATATCCTTTACATCAACATCCCCTATTTTAATGGAACCCTGATTTACATCCCAAAATCTTGGAATTAAAGAAGCGATTGTAGTTTTACCTCCACCAGAAGGTCCGACCAATGCAATTGAATCATTTTCATTGATTTTTAAATTAATATCATTTAAGATGTGCTCATCTGAATCAGTATTTTCATAATCAAATACAACCCCTTCAAACTCTATTGAATGATTTTTAGGTTTTTGAGGATTTGAAGATTCAACTAACGGTTCTTCATTTAAAATTTCCTCAATACTGTCAAGGGCATGAGATGCAAGCATCCAATCCTGTGAAACCATCATAATTTTATTCATCATTACTGCACACATTGGTGTAAATATTACATAAAATATAAAATTAGATAAGAATTTTATATCAATAAGGGATCCGGCAAGTAATATTCCTGCTGGAATCAACAGCGCAAAAAATCCGTTAATAGATACAGTGAATGCAGTCATTGGAAGTTGAGTTGACAAAGCATAATTTGCTGAAAATCTTCCATAATTCCTAATTGCATCAATGAAATTTTTAAATGAAAAAACAGTTTGTTGAAATGCTTTTGTAACAGGTATTCCCCTTACATATTCAACTGCTTCAGCATTCATTTTTTCCAAGTATATTTGATATTGAACCATTAAATTTTGTGATTCACCTGAAAACATTGGATACATCAATATAAAACACAATATAATTGGAATAAGACAAATTAAACCTAATAACCAATCGAAACTAAATAATAAAATTAAAAATACTATTGGAGTTACAACTGCCCCCACAAAATCAAATATCTTATGAGCAAGGAATCCTTCAGTTTTTGAAGTACTGAAATCAATGACTTTTCTCAAACCACCACTTGTATGATTTGAAAAGTATCCTAAAGGCAGGGTGAGCAAATGGTTCATGGCTGCATTTTTCATATTTTTTTCGTTTCTAAAAGCTGACAGGTGAGTGCACATCAAACCAACGAAATTAATTAAAATCCCCAAAAATGCATAGAGAAATGCTTTAAATGCATATTCCCCTAAGTTTTGTGCTTGAGAAAAATTTGGAGCCACCATCAATATCTCATTAACAACATCCCAAATATATACAAAAGGAATTAACAAAAATATTGCACTTATAGCTGATAATACACAACCTAAAATGGTTAAATATTTATAGTTTCCAGAATAATTCAATAATCGGATAAATTTATTTTTATTTTGAGCGTTTGGCATAAATATCTCCTTAAACTCTAACTTAGGTTTGCCTAAAAATTTAAAATAGTCTGAAAAGACAACCCATTTAAAATAAATTAAAAATCTAATAAAAGAGAAACTTTAGCTATTTTTTAAAACATAACTTAAACAAACCTATTTTCATTTATAAAGTTAATATTAAAAAGTATATAAATATATTTGAACTAAAAAGACATAAAATATACCAAAAGGACAATATTAAATTTTGTAGTCCCTTGGTGTGCAACCAACATACTCTTTAAAAGCCTGGCTAAATTTTGAAGGAGATGTATATCCAACCATTTTTGATATTTCACTAATAGAATAATCCCCTTCTTCAATTAATTTGCAAGCATAATCAAGTTTATACTCTTTTCTCCATTTAAAAATAGGTTTTCCATAAACTTCCTTAAAACAATTCTTAATAGAAGTTTTACTAATGCCATACTTCTTAGCAAGCTCTTCAATGGTGATTTTACTTTCTAAATCATTAATCAAATCATTATGAACATGATTAATTATGTCTGCTTGTTTTTTGGATAATGAAATGGATTCATCCTTTGAAAAATCAGTTATTGAAAAAAATAATAATAATTCACAACATTTTAATTTATAATAAGAATCTTTAATTCTTTCATCAACATTATATAATTCACCAATTACATGATCTATTTTATCATTAGATCTAGCTAGCATATACCCCTGAGAAGAATATAAACTTTCATATAATCCAATCAAATCAAAATCCGGGATATATTCCTTAATATAATCATTAGCAATATCTACATCGATGAAAATCTCCAAACCTTTATAATAGTTTAATGGAAAATCAGAAATAGATTTAGTTAAATTGTAAACGCTAACGCATAAATCTCCTTTTCCAAAATAAACCGTTTTATCATCAGCAACTTCATATGAATATCTGCCTTCCAAGCAATGATTAATTTCCAATAATCGATTATTAACTTTTTCTTCAATAAATAAATCATTTATATTCTCGACATATACATCAATATAAGAAATTACAATTCCTGGAAAAATTGAATATGTCACCAGTTCACCGTATTCAGAATTATTTCCCAGCTTAAATGTCTTTTTTAATCCTTCATCAACAATATTAAAATCAGAAATTACAACTTTGCCAAACAGTTTATAGAGATTTTCATTCATAATATTAACTATATAATCAATACATATAAAACATTTCAAAATTATAAATAATAATATAATAAAATATTACAGGAAAATCCAAATGTCATTTAAAAAAGATGAAATGTTAATAATGCCTGCAGTCGATATAAAAAACGGCAAATGTGTTCAGCTTGTTCAGGGAAAACCTGGAAGCGAAATGGTTGAAATAGAAAACCCCGAAGAAATTGCTCTCCATTGGCAAGATTTGGGAGCTAAAACTATACATGTTATTGACCTAGATGGAACAATTGATGGAGTTGTCAACTTTCCAGTGATTAAAAAAATCTTAAAAGAAATATCAGTTCCAATTCAACTTGGCGGCGGGATCAGAAATGTTGAATATGCTAAAAAACTCTTAGATTTAGATATTGAAAGATTAATAATTGGAACAATGGGAATTCAACACCCTAAAACCATTGAAGAACTTTCAAAAGAATATGGTTCAGACAGAATTATGATTTCGCTTGACAGTAAAAACAACAAAGTGGTTATTAAAGGATGGCAAGAAAAAATTGATAAAAGCCCATCAGAATTATCTAACGAGTTTAAAGAACATGGTGCAGGCAGTATTTTATTTACAAACGTTGACGTTGAAGGATTATTAGGTGGATTTTACACTGAACCCGTAGAAGAGTTAAAAAAATCTGTAGATTTGCCAATCGTGTATTCAGGCGGAATCACCACAATAGAAGACATCAAAAAATTAAAGGAAAGTGATGTGGAAGGAATTGTAATCGGTTCTGCACTTTATAAAGATAAAATTGATTTAAGTGAAGCTTTAAAATATCAAAAGAGGATTTAAGATGAAAGTAATGGCGACCGGAACGTTCGATATACTCCACCCAGGACATGGAGTTTACTTAGAAGAGTCAAAAAAACTTGGTGGAGAAGATGCTGAGCTTTATGTTGTTGTGGCAAGAGATGCAACAGTTAAGAAAAGAAAAAGAATACCTATTGTTGGAGAGGACCAACGTTTAGAATTAATTAAAATGTTAAAGCCTGTAACTGACGCTTATCTCGGTGATGCAAATGGAGATATCTTTAAAATTGTTCGTGAAATCGACCCGGACATTATCACAGTTGGAGCTGATCAAATACATAACATTAGTAAATTACAGGAAGCAATTGATAAAAGAGGATTAAAAGCTAAAGCTATGCGAATAGAAAAATATCGCGATTGTGAACTTGACAGCAGCTGCAAAATTATTAAAAAAGTAAAAAGAACTAACTTTGAAGGTAAAATTTTAGATAATTGTGAAGATTAAGGAGATTAAGAAATGTTTAATATAGCAATAATAGGAGCAAGCGGATATACCGGTGGAGAACTTTTAAGAATGCTTTTAAACCATCTTGAAGTAGAAGTAACTGACATTACCTCAAGACAATACGATGGTACCCCTGCACATAAAGTTCACCCACATATAAGAGATTCAGGGCTTGTATTTACAAATAAAAGTCCTAGTGATTTAGATGCAGATGTTGTATTTACTGCAACACCTCACGGAGCATCAATGAAAATTGTACCGGAAATCTTAGAAACTGGAGCTAAAGTAGTTGATTTAAGTGGAGACTACAGATACCGTGATAGAGAAATTTATGAAAAATGGTATGGAATGGAACACACTGATAAAGAAAACAAAGGCACCTTTGGACTTCCAGAATTATACAGGGATGAAATTAAAAAAGCGAATCTTATTGCAAATCCGGGATGTTTTCCAACTGGAGCCATTTTATCCTCATATCCATTAGTTAAAAATGAGTTAGTTGAAAGAATCATTATTGATTCAAAAACTGGAGTTAGTGGAGCCGGAATAAATCCATCCAGTACAACACATTACCCAAATATTGCGGATAATGTAAATCCATACAAAATATCCTCTCACAGACACATGTCTGAGATTCAACAAGAATTACATGGATTTGATGATGTTAAAGTATCATTTACCCCTCACTTAGTACCGGTAAACCGTGGAATTCAAACTACAAGCCATAGCTTTTTAAATGAGAAAAATATAGATATTACACCAGAAGAAATAAGAAAACTTTACGAGAAAGAATACGGTGAAGAATTCTTCATTAAACTTATGGACGAAGGAGAAATCCCGCACCTAAGTTCTGTACGCGGATCTAACTTCGTACATATTGGAGGATTTGAAATTGATGAAACTGGAAGAATAATAATGTTATCATGTATTGACAATCTCGTTAAAGGAGCATCGGGTCAAGCTATTCAAAACATGAACATTATACTTGGAATTGATGAAACCTTAGGATTAACACACTTTGGTCTTCATCCTTAAATTCGAAGGAGGTTGAATATGAAAAGAGTTATAATCTATTATTCACAAGGTGGAACAACAGATTTGATTGCAAAAACATTAGCTAAACATTTAAATGCAGATTTAATAAGAATTTATGATTTAAAAAATCGTGAAGGATTAAGAAATAAATTGATTTCATCAATTAATGCATTTAGAGAAACAAAAACCGAAATTATTCCTGCTCAAGTTGATTTAAGAGATTATGACACAATATATTTCGGAACACCTACCTGGTCAAGAAATCCCACCCCTGCAATCTTAACTATAGTTGACAGATGCGACCTAAGAGCAAAAGATGTTATTTTATTTGCTACAATGGACAATCGTGGAAATTCAAACATTGAAAGACTTGAAGAAAAAGTTAAATTGCGAGGAGGAAGAGTTATTGAAAGCTTTAGTATCCAAACTAAAGACAAAAGTCCTGAAAAATTAGTTAATGATGCTGAAGCAATGATCGAAATTAAAGATTTAAAAATGTATTAGGTGCAAACATGAAAAAATCAGAATTGAAAATTAAAGCTATTGAAAATGGCACTGTAATTGATCACATTAGTGCTAATAAAGCACTACACATCATTAAAATATTAGGATTACCAGATTCTGAAACTAAAAATGTTACAGTAGCTATGAATGTTTATTCTGGAGAAATTGGTAGGAAAGATATTGTAAAAATTGAAAATAGAGAATTAGACCCTAAAGAACTTAATCAAGTAGCTTTAATTGCGCCTAAAGCAACTATTAACATTATCAGAGATTATAAACCAATTAAAAAAGATAAAATTGTTCTCCCAGATAAAATTTCCTCAATAATCAAATGTACCAATCCAAAATGTATCACAAATTACGAGAATGAACCAATTATACCCTATTTTAATGTAATCAACAAATACCCTCCTGTTGTTAGGTGCCATTATTGTGAAAAATTAATAAAAACAGAAGCTATTGATAAGCAATTTGAATAATGTTTATCTTATATGATCTGCTAGTCTTTTTGATAAGGCAAGTATTGTCAATATCGGTGGTTTTCCAGGTGATATTGGCAGTACACTTGCATCACAAACAAATAAATTAGAAATTTTTGTTTCCAAATTCCCATCCACTATTTTCCCTATTTTTGCAGTTCCACCAGGATGTGCTCCTCTATAAACTGTTGAACCGATAGTTTTTGGGTCAACACCTGCTTTTTGTAAGATAAATCCTGCAGTAGCAACTCCTTCAGCTAAATATCTAATATCATTTATAGTATTAATCTTAACAACATCTCCAGCATCATCCACATAACCTTTACACTCATCAGATGTTTTTACCATGATACTTAATATATCCCTATCAGTTACGGAATCATCATCAATATTTCCACGAATAAATGAGGAAAAGTGAGGTGACAATACAAAATTTCTACCAATTACAAGACCTGCCATTTGTACTTCACTATTAAAATTAATATCTTTTATGTATCCTCCAACACTTACAAACGGATCAAAGAATATTTCACGACCAGCATCTTTTATACCCGAATTTCTTAAAATTAATGTGGAACTAATAGCGCCAGCAGATAATACTACTTTATCTGCTTCAATAATTTCTTCATTAGCATCTTTAATATATTTTACACCACAAACTTGATTATTTTCATTAATAATTTCAATTACTTCAGCATCACATATTAATTTAGCTCCAGCATCGACTGCTTCATCAATAAAGTCTTTTCCAGACCATTTTGCATCTACTGGACATCCCAATGCACATTTTCCACATTGAATGCACTCATCTTCTCTAATTGATTTAGGCATTTTTAGTGTTTCAAGCCCCATTTCTCTTCCGGCATCTAGAAACGCCTGAGTTCCCCTACCAATATGAGAATCATCAAGTTGATGAACATCAATTAAATCCTCAACATACTTATATTCATCTGTTAAATCAATACCATATTCATGTAATTCACTATCCAATGCCCTTACCATATTGGACATTGAAACAATAGTTGCACCACCAATGCAAGTGGCTGTTAGCAAATCTATATCATTAGAATATTTATCATAATAGTCAAATGCATCTTTTGAATTTATATAAGGTCCTTTTTCTAAAATAGTTACTGAAACACCGTTTTTTGCAAGTTCACGAGCTATTAGAGCCCCTCCCGCTCCAGTACCTATAACTACAAACATTCAATCACCAAAATATTTCATTAACAATGGTTATATAAACTTTGATCTATAAAAAAATTATGTTTTATCAGTTAAAATATATTAATACAACAAAATAAATATTTATATGGTGAAATTATGAAAAATGAAATTTTAATTGCAGTTTTAATTTTAATTTTCACAATAGGAATTGTATCTGGAGAAGATATAAATATAAATTCTATAAAGGCACCTGATTCATACAAAACAATAGATGATGACACACTTGAATCTCCTCTTACTAATTTACACATTGATATAGGCGATTTTGAATTAGAATCAGATGATAACGATACCGACGATAAATGGTATAAAAACAATACAAATTGTAATTATACTGTAGTTAATGGAACTATCCACAATACATTTAATTTCACAGATGAAATAAATCAAAGGTATGGTTGTGTTGAATTAATTAAAATTAACGGAATACCAACTACTATCACTGTTTGGGGAGTTGAAGGGACTCCTGATAAAATCATCAGCAATGCCAGTGAATGTCTTGAAAAAGTAAATGAATTAAACAGCTTTGAACCCATCGATCCTTCAAGTTACAAATAATATTAAATTATTATTGAG